>CAXMRF010000089.1:0-6469 GCA_964195965.1 uncultured Nitrosomonadaceae bacterium | reverse complement strand
ATGCAAAAATAACCGATTAATTTAGATAAACGTGTATTTTTATCTGTATCTGCTTATCTGTATTATATAATAAAACCGCTATTCTGATTGAATAGCGGTCATACTCTGCGAGTGGGCGCGAATGGACTCGAACCATCGACCTCACGGATGTGAACCGTGCGCTCTAACCAACTGAGCTACGCGCCCTAGTGCAGGCAAAATTATAGCACCACGCCAAAGCTTTGACAATCATGGGGAAAAACTTGGAGCTCTTAAGGGGTTTTGTCCAGAAGGGATATCATTTCATCCAGCAGCTCAGAATTGTTATCTGGCAAATTTGACTCTTCCAGTTCTGCCATGCACAAAGTGGCATAATCCCGGAAGAATATCCGGCTGGTGGATTTCACCGCTGAGGAGACCGCAGAAAGCTGCTGCATGATTTCCCGGCAGTTCCGTTCATCATCCAGCATGGACTGAATGCCCTGGACCTGGCCCTCGATCCGGCGCAAACGTTTGATCAGTTTTTCCTTGGTGTCCGTGTTTTCAATTTTCATTTTCAGTAGTTACCAGCCCACGGCTGGTATTAACAACTCGCTCAGGTAAATGGACTGCTTGGCGCGCTCCTGGCTGAAGATCCCCCTCCGCTTGAGGACTTGCCAATCAAAGCCCCGGCCGAAATTTTCTTTTGGGTGTTCTGTTCTCCGCATTGTGGACAAACAGGAATCTTGTCCGCTTCAGAAAAACTGACAATTTTATCGAAATTTTCCCCGCAATCGGGGCACTGGTATTCATAAAGTGGCATGATTAGTGACCTCGTGGTTATATACTCCCCCCCAGTATATCACAAGTTAACAAAAAGGATGCGGGATCCTCTGGGTGACAGTGAATCCCGCATTCTCAGTTCCAAGCGGTGTTTATTGGTTATCCTTCTGGATTCCGCACCTACAAAAATTAACGTGTATAGGTTCCCATCAGGGCCACATCGGCCAGGATATGACCAACCATGGCTTCTTCCAGGGCAGCTTTATAGCTTCCAGCGGGTAAGTCCAGGTTAATATCCAGGGCATAGAGTTTAAAGAAATAACGATGAGTGCCTGTGGGAGGGCAGGGACCCCCGTACCCGGGCCGGTCCCAGCTGTTATTGCCGTCTACGCCCGCTCCCAAGATGCCTTTTTGCAGGCCTTGAATATCGGCAGGGATGTTAAATAGGACCCAGTGATCCCAGGTGCCAACCGGGGCATCAGGATCAACTACTATTAATGTCAGACTGACGGTTTCATCAGGCAATCCAAACCAATCCAGGTCCGGGCTGATATTTTCCCCGTCGCAGCTGTATTCAAGCGGGATAGCTTCCCCTTCATTAAAGGCCGGGCTGGTTAAACTCATGTACAGATAGACCTCTTCGTCCGCGCCTGATTCTGCCTCAGAAGGTTCATCCGTGGGGGGCAGGGGAGTATTTGCAGGAATTGCTTCCTCCGCGGCAGCTTCTTCCTCCATGACCGGAACAGGATCTTCCCCCGGCTCAGGTGCTGACGCACAGCCTGTTAATCCCAAAAGCAAGCCACAAACCATGATCAAAATGAAAAAATGTTTTGACATCCCTACCTCCTTGAGCTTGTTTTTATTATAGCTGATTTTTGGATTCGTCAGATCAGCGGAAAAGTGATTACTGCTCCAGCAAGACCCGGGCTGGCGCGCCGTCGGACCCGCCAATTTTTAACGGCAAACAGTATAAGGTATATTCCCCTGGCTCGATCTCAGATAGATTCAATCCTTCAATGATTAACACACCCGCTTCGAGCAAAATTTTATGAGTTGGTGCCGGATCGGCAAAAGGCGCCACGGATAAATAATCAACACCGACAGCTTCCACGCCCCTGGACACCAGGTAAGACGCGGCGTCCGCTTCCAGGGCAATAAAATCCTCCTGGAATGGTTGATTCCCTTCCTTCCAGAAATTTGAATTTGAGGTTTTAATCAACAGTCTTTTTGTATCCCGGCTAATCGCTGCGGATTTCAGGTCTTCGGCGGTGATCTGGTTGGCCGTAGGAAGTTCCACAACCACTGCAGGCCCCACCAGAAGGTCAAGAGGTAAATCCTCAACGGTTTTACCGTTGCCCAAAAAATGGTTCGGGGCATCAATATGAGTGCCAAGATGGACACAGGCGGACAAATGGGTCACATTGGCCATTTCTCCTTTTTCAATTTGGCTGATCTTTGTTAATTCGATTTTGGGATCCCCGGGCCAGGTGGGCAGGTCCTCGTTGATGGTGAGAGAAATGTCGAATAAAGGCATATTACTACCCCCTCGGGTTAATCAATGGGTCTAAGATATTCAATCCGTTTAGAAAAATGACTGGGTAACAGGTTAAAAACATGCGGTACCGTTGTCAGCGAGCAGGTCCGGTTAGTCGCCAGGTAATCCAGCCAGAAGATATTTGTGGGTATATTGATTGTGAAGTAATCCGCAAAGACGGTTGCAAAGCGAATTAGAGGTGTGCTTACAGAAAGAGGCACTCTTTGGATTCCCATTACGTCCAGAATAGTGATGACGATGTCCCGGAAGCTCAACTGCTCCGGTCCACCGATTTCATAGAGTTCACGTTTGGTTTTTTCATTATCCAAAGCCCAGAGCAGAATATTCGCCAGGTCTTCTATCCAGAGTGGCTGCAGCAGAGAATCTCCCTGGTCTGGGATTGGAAAAACCAGCGGAATAGCGCGAGCCATGCCGGCCAGGGCGGTAGTAAAGCGGTCATTGGGTCCATAAACAATCCCGGTCCGCAGGATGGTGTAATCCAGGTTGCTTTTCTGGATATGGTCTTCGGCGATTGCTTTTGCGGTCATCAATGGATAGGCTGAAGCTCTGTCAGCCCCCAGATGGCTGAGGTAAAAGAAGCGCTTGGTCCCGGCTTCCTGGGCTGCTTCCACCAGGTTTTTAGTGCCCTGGATATCGGTTTCCAGCAGATTTCCTCGAGCACCCAGGGCTTCCTGGCTGGCCAGGTGGTAGACAATATCCACGTCCACCAGAGCGGCCCGGAGTCCCCGGGGATCATTTAATCCTGAGACAGCGGCTTCAACGGGTATGCCTTTAGGCAGGTCAGGTGATTTGATGGAGGGGTGAATTAATACCCGGATTTGGTGCTCTGTCTCTGAAAGATGGCGGGTGAGGGCTTTCCCTATAAAGCCGGTCGCGCCAGTGAGTAGAATTTTCTTCATTCCCTGCATTATAGCATCCCCCGGAATAAACCCTGATTTTCACCTAAAGCCAGTTGGCGCTGGCATAAACCTTGCATCTTTAGAGGTACTATTCAAAGAATTTAGAAAGAGATTCGGCTTATGAATAAAGTTGGTTTTCACTATCGTTCCGACAGCGAACATTACTCCGGAAAAGACCTGGGGCAGTGGCTGCCGCGTCTTAAACAACTGGATGCCTCCTGGATCGTGCTCAACGCGCCGACTAAACGGGCAATCCCGGAAGGTTTTATTGCCAGGCTTAAGAATGAGAATATTGAGCCAGTCCTTCATTTTCAGCTTACGCCCCGGAAATTACCTGCTGTCGAGGAAATGACCCTGCTTTTCGAAAGTTATGTCAAGTGGGGTGTTAAATATGTGGTTCTTTTTGATAAACCCAATCAGCAGGAAAGCTGGGGATCGGAAGCCTGGGCCCAATCCAATCTTACAGAACGATTTTTGGATGGATTTTTACCCCTGGCGGAAGCCGCTGTGGCATCAGGACTGGTGCCGGTTTTTCCGCCTTTGGAACCGGGCGGCGATTATTGGGATACGATTTTCCTGCGCGGCGCCCTGGAAGGCATTCAACGCCGGGCCTCAAAACAGCTTGTTGATCGATTGATGTTAAGCGCCTACACCCGATTAAACGCCAAACCCCTTTCCTGGGGTGAGGGTGGACCCCGGAGCTGGCCCGAAGCCCAGCCTTACCATACCCCGGAAAGCTCCCAGGACCAGCTGGGATTCCGGATAGCTGATTGGTATTTAACTCTTTCGGAAACAGTGCTGGAAAAGAAACTGCCCATTTTGCTTTTAGGCATTCAGGGGCCATCATCCGATGATGAAGAGCTCTCAACTGCCCTGGTAAATGGGGCCCGCCTGATTGCCAGGCAGGAGTTGGAAGGATTTGATCCTCTGCCTGAACAGGTTATCGGGGGCGCATTCTGGATTTTGGCAGGAGAAGAAGAAAGCAGCTGGTACACCCCGGAAGGATCACCCAAACCGGTGGTACTGGCCTTTACCCGGGAAGAAGAAACCCGTCCGTCTGAAAAAAGCACCGGTTCATATCCGATTGCTCATTATTTACTATTGCCCAGTTTTGAGTGGGGGATAGCGGACTGGCATTTGAATGTTACCCGGCCTTTTATTAAACGCCACCGTCCCACAGTGGGATTTTCTCTCGAAGAAGCAACCCAGGCTGAACAAGTCACGGTCGTAGGCGGAGAGGACCACTTTTCTGAAAAAGAACTCACTCAACTGCGCAACCAGGGAGCTTTGGTTCGGCGAGTTGAGGGAGATGGTACAAAAATTGCATCTTTATTGGCAGCAATCTAATATACAGGCACTCAACAAGTATCCCAAAATCCGGAGCTTGATTGCAAGGAGAAATCACTATGTTAAATGAGCATATTTTAGATCAGAGACTAAGAGACTGGGGAGAAAATCCTCCTTATATGCCTGTTATTAAGGTCATGGGTCTGGGTGGGGGAGGCAGCAATGCAGTCGACCGCATGATCCACTTTGGATTATCCGGAGTTGAATTTATCATTGCCAATACCGACAGTCAGGCCATGGCATTTAGCCAGGCGACTGTTAAATTGCAGCTGGGTCCCCAATTAACCCGCGGTTTGGGTGCAGGTGGAGATCCTCGAGTTGGAGAGGCCGCTGCCCAGGAAAGCAAAGGCGATATTGCCATGGCTTTGGAAGGCGCGGATATGGTTTTCCTCACCGCCGGCATGGGCGGAGGCACCGGCACTGGATCAATCCCGATAGCAGCGCAGGTTGCCAAGGAAATGGGCATTATTACCATTGCCGTGGTTACCAAACCTTTCGGATTTGAAGTTGGCGGCCGGCAGAAAAACGCGGCTGATGGATTATTAAAACTGCAGCCCCATGTGAATACCTTAATCACCATTCCGAATGAACGTTTGCTGCAAACTGTTTCTGAAAAAGCGACCCTCTCGGAAGCATTTCACCTGGCAGATGATGTCCTGCGCCAGGCGGTGCAGAGCATAACTGAACTGATTTATCATCCAGGTGTGATCAATGTAGATTTTGCCCATATCAAACGGGTGATGAAATTGGGCGGCGGAGCGCTAATGAGTATTGGTCAGGCTTCTGGCCAGGACAAAGCCCTCAATGCTGTCAAACAAGCTTTATATCATCCACTGCTGGAGGATATCTCCCTGACCAACGCCTCTGGATTAATAGTGAACTTTACCTCTGGCAATGATTTGACCCTGATGGATATTAGCCAGGCGCTGAACTATCTGCAGGAGTTGATTCCTCCGGATGCGGAATTGATCTTTGGCACCACCCAGAACAGCAACTTCCAGGGACAGACTCAGGTTAACCTGATTGTGACCGGATTAGGAGCAACCACTTTCGAGGATGTATTTACCTCATTTACTCGAGGTGATCGCGAAATTCCTGCCCCAATTCAGCGGAAAGTAGTGAAAGAAAGTGTTGCAAGTGTTGCAGAAGAAGAAAGTGAACTCGCCGAGCGTTTTGAAATGGGACGGGATCCCCTGGATGTACCAGCATTCATGCGCCGCCGGGCTTATGCCAATACAACCTTTGGAAGCTAAGCAGGAAAGGAGCGAAACCCTTGAAAGCCAAGCTGATCGACAAAATTTCTGAAGAGGTTTACCGAAAACACCCGGATATTAAGGGCGTGAAACCAAAAATCACACCCAGGGAAGGGGATACTTCAGAGGACACTTTACTGGTTTATAAGAAGAAAGTATCTGGACCGGGCGGAAAAAAGATCAACCGTATTGTCCGGGCTGTCGCAGATGGAAAAGGCAAGATCAAAAAGATCTCTACCTCAAAATAACCTGGAGCAGGATTATGAAAGCAGTCTTGGAACGCATGGAATATAACTGGTGGAATTTCCACATCAAAGTGATGGATGAATCCCAACTTATGCGGGAAATTTTGCCCCGTTTTCGATCCGCCTGGGAAATGAGGGAAGAAGCAACGCCTTATTTGGTCCTGTCCTTATTGGGTTTTCCACTGGGCATTATTCTGGGTATTTTGGCAACTGTAGTTAATTAATTTTATTATTTCAATAATAATTAATCGGGTTGGATTTTCTGAATTTTGAAAATCCAACCCGATTTGTGTTTAATCTACGGCGGCATCTGCTACTGATTAGTAATTACTGAAGGTGATGTCTGTGCAGCCGTTTCATTCAGGAAGAGGTAAATTACGAACAACCCTGTGTCCTTTGTTTGAATTATGAGTCCTTCGGGTGTATATT
>CAXMRF010000088.1:0-6649 GCA_964195965.1 uncultured Nitrosomonadaceae bacterium | reverse complement strand
AGCAGCACTTGCTCCCAGATCTCATAAGCAGCTGTCTTTTTGCCTTCGGCAGTAAAGGGGTTATAACCGGTATTCCGGTTGTACCATCCAAATTCTGCTGTAGCATCCAGCGAAAGCTGGTAAGCCGCATCATAATTATCATCCACCAGAATGACCCGGGCGCCGTAAATTAGCAATTGGGCTACCTTTGCAGGTGGCGCGGTTTTGGGTGCAAAAATAACTGATTCCTGGTCCACCGCGGCTGCCATTCCTGCCAGGGCAGCACCGGCATTACCGGTTGAGGCAGTCACAATCACTTCCGCACCGATCTCTTTGGCCCTGGCCACCAGGATAGCGCTGGCCCGATCCTTAAATGAAGCGGTTGGATTGCTGCTTTCATCTTTTACCCAGAGCTGCTTAAGACCCAATTTTTCCTTAATCTGGGGGGGAGAAAATGTGGGTGTCCAGCCGGCTGATCGCAAGGTTGTACCTTCCCCTATCAATTCTGAAACCGGGATCAGGGGAAAATAACGCCAGAGCGAATTTTCGCCCTTCAGGATTAATTCTTCAGTTGTTTTCTTTTTAAGCGCTGGATAATCAAGGATGACATCCAGGATCCCGTTATCATCCGGGCAGGTATAAGTCACTTCTCCAGGCTGATAAGATTTTCCACAAATAGAACATTGATACCCTATAAAATTTCCCATTAATAAAAACTCCTTCAATCTTTATTGAATAAAACCCAATACTCGTTCCGGGGTGATAGGCAGTTTATACACCCGTACTTTTACTGCATCAAATACCGCGTTTGCAATTGCCGGCGCAGTGGGCACCAGGGTGATCTCTCCTATCCCTTTCGCTCCGTATGGACCGCTGGCTTCAGGCACTTCAAGGATGATATTTTCATAATGCAAGGGCAAGTCATTTGCAGTGGGCAGTAAATACTCGGTAAAACCATCCACCCATTGATCATCCTTTCTGAGCATGGTTTCATACAACGCATAACCTATCCCTGTCGCCACGCCACCCTCTATCTGTCCCTCCACGCCAGGCAAACTAATTATTTTGCCAACGTCATGAATTGCTGTAAAATGAGTAACTTCCACAGTTCCCAACTCTGGATCCACTTCCACCCGGGCAACCTGACCGCCGTAACAATACAAAACATGGGGCATACCAATCGGCAGGTCCTGGGGAGTAGTATCCTCTGGATAAGGAAAACTAAATGTGCTTTCACTGGTTAGCGTGATAGATTCTTCTGCCAGCCGGGCAATAAATTCCACAGCGGGCACTTCTGTACCATCAGGTTTGATTACACGGCCTTCTTGATATTGCAGTTCACTCGCGGGAAGATCTAACAAGGTACCCGCCTGAATGAGCAATTCCTGGATCATCTTCTCAGAGGCATCAAGTAAGGCATTGCCTACCATATAGGTCATCCTGGAAGCACAGGTAACATTGCCATTGGGCGTTTCCAGGGTATCCAATTCCAAACATTCCACATCTTCAAAAGACAATCCCAATCTTTCAGCCGTGATGATTTCCGCGGCCATGGCCAAACCCTGGCCCAGATCCGGAGAACCCAGATGAATGAGCACTTTCCCATTGGGCGCCCATTCCAGCCGATGTGTTGAATCATCGGGCACATTGGCTCCCAATCCCATGGATTGGGCTGCCAGAGCAAATCCGATACCGGCTTTTTTACCGGGGGCGGGTTTAATAACTTTAAGCTGATTAATTACCTGCTGGGCTTCTTCCAAACATAGAGGAAGGGAATTTGCAGTTTCATTAAGAGTTACCCCCGTAAACATCTTGTCTCCTGGATTGAGAATATTCTTTTTCCTGATTAGAATGGAGTCCATGCCAAGCTCTTCAGCCATTTTGTCCACCATGCTTTCAACTGCGAAATGCGATTGGGGGCTGCCAAATCCCCTCATTGCGCCAGACAGGGGCGAATTAGTATAAACCAAAGCCGTTCTAACCTTTACATTGGGTATTCTGTACGATCCAGCAAGGGTTTCAGTTAAGATCATCGCTACCGCAGGCCCATAAGAAGCATAGGCGCCGGTATCCATATATACTTCTGCTTCCATCGCAGTAAAGGTACCGTCATTTTTTGCGCCCAGTTTGTATCGGATCTGGGCCGGATGTCTTTTTGGGTGAGCTAAAAATGATTCCCGCCTGTTATTCACCAAACGCACTGCGCCTTTAATTGACCAGGCACCCAGCGCGGCCAGAATAGACAAACTGGAATCTTCTTTTCCGCCAAAAGCGCCTCCAATTACTCCACTTTTTACCCGGACTTGTTCAATGGGCAAAGCCAGTGCCGCAGCAATAAAACCCTGGTCTGTAAATGGATGCTGGGAACTAACCCACACTGTAATGGTTTGATCTTCTTCCCAGATTGCCAGGGAGGTTTCAGGCTCCATATATCCGGGGGAAATTCTGGGGAGATCAAACGTATCTTCCAGAATATGATCTGCTTCTTCAAAGCCCTGTTTAATGTTTCCATCTCCGAGATTTAGTTCTGTAATAATATTGCCATCCGGATGCAGTTGGGGGGCTTCTGGCGCAGCGGCCAAAATGGGATCAAATACCGGAGTTAACGGTTCATAAGAGATTTTAATAACATCTTGCGCTAACCCGGCTGCTTTCTTCGTATCCGCAATGATCAGTGCGACCGGTTCACCCAAATGACGCACAAGATCCTGCGCCAGGGAGGGTTGATCAGGAACCAATGATCCAAATAATTTCTCACCAGGGATATCATCCGATGTTAATACAGCCAAAACCCCTGGTATTTCCAGGGCAGGTTTTTTATCAATATCCTGGATTCGGGCAAAGTGATGCGGAGATCGCACAATCAAACCAATTTTTAAATTCTCGACCGGGATATCTGCCGTATATTTCGCTTTGCCGGAAGCTTTATTCCAGGCATCTTTGCGAATTTCATGTTTTCCTGTTTTTCGTGGGAAGTCAGTCATTTCAACCCCTTCCCTCAACCAGGTGAACAGCCTCAATCATTTTGTTATATCCTGTACACCGGCACAAATTACCTGATAAACCATTCCTGATTTCCTGATCCGTTGGATGGGGATTTTCATCCAATAAAGCTTTTGCTGACAAAATAGCGCCAGGCGTGCAGTATCCACATTGAACAGCGCCAACCTCAACAAAAGCCCGCTGTAGAGGATGGAATTCCCCTTTTTCAATTAATCCCTCTATAGTAGTAATTTTCATCCCTGCTACCTGTCCAATAAATACCAGGCAGGCATTAACCGGTTTCCCGTTAAGGAGCACTGTGCAGGCGCCGCATTCCCCTTCACCCCCGCAGGCATCTTTTGCACCTGTTAAGCCCAAATCCTCACGCAGCACATCCAATAAAGTGCGATTGGGAGAACTTATCAAGCTGGTTTTTTCCCCATTAAGGATAAAATCCAGGGAGATTTCTTTCATTGCCCCCTCCCCTTTGCTTGATCCACAGCTTCATTAAACGCTCTATGGATGATCACTTCGGCAGCATGATCTCGGTATTCTTCTGTGGATCGGATATCTGATATTGGGCTAATTTCATCCTGGCAAGCTTCAGAGATTTCTTTCATCATAGCTGGCACAGGCACTTTACCCAATAAGTATTCTTCAATTTTCCGGCAGCGGATCACAGTGGGTCCTACCGCTCCCAGGGCGACCCGGAGTTCTCCAATCTTGCCCTCATTATCCAGGACCACTGCAACAGCCGCATTAACAATCGATACTGCCATCCCAGATCTTTTACCGACCTTGATGAATGCCGCTCCCCAGGCGCCAGACAAGGGCGAAAAAGCCACACTGTGAATAAATTCCCCTTCCTGTAAATCTGTCTTCCCTGGACCTTTTATGAATTTCTCCAGGGTGAGACGGCGTTCACCATTAAGGCTTTGCACTAAAACGGAAGAGTTAAAGATAATCAAAGGAGGTAGAGTATCAGCAGCTGGAGACGCATTGGCTATATTACCCCCCACTGTACCCCGACCACGCGTTTGTTGACAGCCAATACTCCCGGCTGCTGTAACCAGAGCAGGGTTAATATTCTGCAGCAAAGTTGATTCTGTCAGCTCCTGATGAGTGGTAAGTGAACCGATAACAATTTCGCTACCCCGGTCTTCAATGAAACGCATGTCATCAATACCGCTGGTATCAACCAGGATGGGAGCAGAAAATTTACCCTGGCGCATTTTGGGAACAATATCAGTACCTCCAGCCAGAATCCGCGCACCAGGCTGGCTGAGGTGCTCCTTTAATTCCGTTATTGTCGATGGTCGCTGATAATTAAATTCCTGCATCGAAACTCACTCCACGAAAGAACTGATCAGTTGATGAGACATCACATCCACTAATCCCATATCCGTCAGTCCCAAATCAGGCACTGTGGGTAAACCGATAAATGATATTGTCATAAACGGAGCAGGCAGTGTACCCCCCAGATCATGATATGCCTTGTTAACTTTTTCCAGGCCTTCAATAATGTCGTCTACTGGCTCTTCGCTTAATAAACCAGCTATGGGCAGAGCTAATTTTCCGAGGACTTTTCCATCAGAAACAATTACAAAACCTCCCTGCATCTCTTCAATGGTTTCCGAGCAGAGGGCCATGTCCTGATCGTTTGTACCCGCCACGATAATATTGTGATGATCATGTGCAATGGATGAGGCCAAGGCTCCGTTTTTTAATCCAAACCCTTTAACAAAAGTCACCCCAATATTGCCATTCTTTCCATGTCTTTCAACCACAGCGAGTTTAAGAATGTCTCTGCTAATATCCGGGACAACCCCACCGTCGACTACATTTAACTCCGCTTGTGTTCTGGTATTGATAATCTGGTCTGGAAACAAATCAATCACCCAGACAGCAGCCTTATTTCCAGGTGCTTCCAGCAAATAATCTTTTCCTTTTTTCCCAGCTTTTAATGACACAGTCTTAAATAACCAGTCAGGATATGCTGCAGGGGGAGGTGAGCCAATATATTTACCTTCTTCAACAACGGATTTTCCTTTAAAGAAAACTTGTTTAGGAATAATCTTCTGGATATCTTCTACCAGAAGGATATCCGCCCAGCGACCCGGAGTAAGGGATCCTACCAGGTGTTCAATCCGGAAATGTTTCGCAGCATTAATAGTTGCCATCTGGATTGCCTGGATGGGAGTTAATCCCAACTCAATCGCCCGATTAACCATAAAATCAATATGGCCTTCTTCCAGAATTTCATCGGGGTGTTTATCATCGGTACAGAACATCAAATGATGGGAATAAGTTCCTTCCCGTACAACACCTTTGAGGATCAGATCCAGATTTCGTTCAGTACTGCCTTCTCGAACCAGAACTGACATACCCAAACGCAGCCGGGATCGCGCTTCTTCATAATCCACACATTCATGATCGTCCGCTAATCCCCCACAAGCATAAGCCACCAGTTCTTTTCCCACCCGGCCAACAGCATGACCATTGCAAATTTTTCCCAACTTAAGAGCCGCTTCCACTTTTAATAAGTACTCATCCCGCATTTCCAAAACTTTGGATGGGTCTAGCTCCCCCAGGCTCACCGCTTCAGGCCAGGTCAGGATTTCGCTAACATCCTCCAAATTTAATTCGCCGCCAGTTGTTTCCAATCCGGGCGCGGTCGGGACTCTGGATGAAACTTCCAGCAAGATATGGTAATCAAGTTGATCGATTGTCTGAAATAAGGCTTTAAATCCCGGCAAACCAGCTACATTGGCAATTTCCATGGGATCTGACAGCATCACTGTCGTCCCCCTGGGAAGTAAGAGTTGGGATAAATTTTCAGGAATTACCAGAGTTGAATCCAGGTGGACGTGGGTATCGATAAATCCGGGAAGTGCATACAGTCCTCCTCCATCAACTACTCGATTTGCACTATATCCATCCGCATAAGGCGTGACTATACGACCGTCCTTGATACCGATCGATCCTGGTTCAATGTCGCCGGTATACACATTGACCACCTCAACATGGTCAATCCTCAAGTCCAGCGGCACCTCGCCAAGGGCTGCCCTGATTAAGTCTTTTCGTTCGGATAAACTGATCATGGATTACAACCCGCGTTGTCCGCGTATATAGGGTAACCCCAGCGCTGCTGGTGTTCCGATTCGTTTACGGTTAGCTGCCGTACTGCCTATCACCAGGAAAACAACGGTGAAGATATAAGGGATCATTTTCAGGAAGAAGCCATAATGAATATTGTAGTGAAAAGGATTGGATAAGCCAAAGATCAATGCTGGACCCTGAAGGTCAAGCACAAGCCGTCTCAGGGCACCAAATGTAAATCCACCAAAAGCAGCCCGGTAAGGATTCCACTGGGCGAAGATCACCAAGCCAACTGCAATCCATCCCTGACCGGCTGTTGTTAAGGCGCCGAACCAACCTGGAGAGATCGAAAGGCTGATTGTGGCGCCAGCCAATCCTGCCAGTAATCCACCCACAAATACATAAAAATATCGAATGAAATATACTCGAATACCAAGTGTATCGGCTGCGGCAGGGTATTCACCCACAGAGCGAAGATGTAATCCAGGCCTGGTGCGGTTGATGAAATACCACGTGAGGGGAATAAATAGGTAACCAATATAAACCATAATGCTGTGGTTATTGAAAAATATTCCTCCCAGCCAGGGTA
>CAXMRF010000087.1:0-6778 GCA_964195965.1 uncultured Nitrosomonadaceae bacterium | reverse complement strand
ATAATAACGCCATGAAATATATCCAACCGCGAAAAACTTTTACCCTGGTCATCTTCTTTATTGGGCTTCTATCCGCTCTTTGGTTTTTAATTCCCAAACCAACATTTGCCGGCGAAGCCGAATCCGGATATCTCATCACGGGTCAATTAATGGATCCCCAGGGCCAACCCATCGTCGCTGCAGAAATTAGCGCCCACATACCTGATGAAGAAGAAAAAATCGGTTCAGCGGAAAGCCAGGAAGACGGCTCCTGGGGGCTGATGCTTAGCTATGTCCCTGAAGAGTTATCCGTCCATATTCAACGCTACCATTTTGTTGACCAGGTGATTAAACTGGACTCAGCAGATTTGGCTAACTTAGAGGAAACCAGCATATTACGGATTGAGGAATTATCCTTAGAGCGCAAAGTAACCGCCGGTTTCTGGATTGCAACCGCTATTTTTATTATTGTGCTGCTGCTGATTGCTTTTGAAATATTGCACAGCACCACCGCAGCATTACTGGGCGCATCGGCCGTGCTTCTGATCTCGGCCCTGGGAACCGCATTTGTCCCATCTATGTATATCCTCAATTTTGAACGCGCCCTGACCTATATTAACTGGGAAGTAATCTTTCTGGTCATGGCGATGATGATCGTGGTTGCCGTTATCGAAGAGACCGGTATTTTTCAGTGGACAGCCTTCCAGGCTTATCGATTAAGTGGAGGCCGCAGTTGGGTACTGGTGCTGATATTGATGGCATTCACAGCAGTCGCCTCGGCCTTGCTCGACAATTTCACCACCATGCTCTTGATGACACCCATCAGTTTGCAGATCGGATTGGCGCTTGGGATTAACCCCCTGGCATTAATCATCCCCGAAGTGCTTGCTTCGAATGTAGGCGGCATCTCAACTCTGATCGGAACACCAACCAACATCTTGATAGGTGCATCTGCCGGCATTGGGTTCAACGATTTTCTGATTAACCAAACAGTGGGGGTAGTGGTTGCACTGCTAGCGATGGGCGCTTACGTTATCTGGCATTACCGCGAAGAGTGGGACAAGGTCAGCGGGGGGATCTCAGAGACCCTGTACGAGAAACTAAAAGAGAATGGTCGTATTCGAGATCCAGAAGCTCTCAAGAAGTCAGGGATAGTATTTGTGTTAACGCTAGTTGGATTTGTGCTCGGCGAGCGGATTCATGTCGTACCGGCTGTTCCAGCTATTATCGGTGCCACATCATTGTTAATTTGGCTCAAACCCGATATCCATCAAATGATTAAAGCGGTCGATTGGACAACCCTGGTTTTCTTTATGACCTTATTCATGGTCGTTGGAGCTGTGCAGGAAGTTGGCCTGATGGCCCTCGCCGCTACAGGCATCAGTAAAATCGTTGGCGACAATTTAGGGTTGGCCATATTTGTAATTGTGATCGGGGTCGGCTCGCTTTCCACTGTCGTTGCAAACATTCCCCTGGCGGCTTCGATGCTGCCCGTGGTTGACTTCTTATCCGGCTCTATACCGGGTGCCAGCAGCAAAGTTTTATATTATGCTCTTTCGATGGGTGCTGCTATGGGCGGCAACGGGTTCCTCATCGGAGGCGAAGCAAACCTGGTCACGGCCGGCATCACCGCCCAGGCGGGTTCCCCTATTTCATTTAAGGAATTTTTCAAGATCGGATTGCCGATCACCTATATTACGCTGTTCATCGGCTATTTGTGGCTGATGATTCGATTCGGAGCCTTCTGAGAGGACAATTATGAAAACTATTCTATATCCCACCCGCGGTGGTCAAACAAGCTACTTGAATCAAGATGCAGTTATTAAACTCGCCAGGGAATCGAATGCCAGGCTTATTTTCCTCCATGTGTGCAATGTGCAGTTTCTGGAAAAACTGGGTTCTGTCAGCCACACGAAGATAGTCGAGGAGGAATTGGAAGAATTGGGTGAGTTCCTGCTCACCATGGCCATTGAACGCGCCGAGAAAGCCGGTTGGAAAGCCGAAGCAGTTGCTCGGCAGGGTGTTTTCCTGGAAGCTGTGAACGAAGTCATTCAAGAGCATCAGGTGGATACACTTATAATCGGCGCACCCGGTTCAACCCATGCTGTCACAACAAAGGATTTTCTACAAAATTTAGTCGGGGAAATTAAGAAAACAAATCCCATAGAAGTGCTGGTTATTGAAGATGGCCACTTGATTGAGCTTTAACGATCCGATATGTTTGTTCTTTAACCGGACGGGGATAATTTAAGTCCAATACATTAAACAAAAAACTCCGCCATGCGGAGTTTTTTTATGTGTTTTTTTTAAAATTATAAAGTCAACAACCAAACCCCTAAAGCAGCAAAAGTAATCCCCCAGAAATAAAAGAAAATCTCTGTCCCGCGTTCACCCAATACCTTTACAAAGGCCTGGACTTTAGAAATATTCCAAAGTTTTTCAGGCTTTTTAATTGTCATCCAAAAAACCACACCGGTGTAGGCAAAAGCAAGCAAAGCAAGTACTGGATACCAATTCATTTTAAGCTCCTTATGATAAATAAATTCATGATCATTTTAGGTTGACAAACCTTTTTGAATTTTGGGGGCAAGAAAATAATAAACCACACCAGAAAGCGCTAACACAATCACGCTGTAGCCAATGATTTGCGGCCAGGTGGATGTATAAGATAGAATCGCATCGTTGCCTTTATAGCTCCAGTAGAACGGCACCCAGTAAAAGAGAATTTGCCATTTGTCGCTCAACAACTCAACAGCGGCCACTGCAGCGGCCACCGGCAGGAACATCATCTTCATACCTGCACCAGCGTTCATCACATCATCGTTGACGATGCCCTGAATAAAACCAACCACGAGACTGAGCAAAGTAACAGAACCAATCGCGAGCAGCATCTGTCCAAAATTGACATGCTGATAACCTGTGATCCAGATCAAGGCCACAGATCCGTAAATAGCAAGGAACATGCCCATCATGCTCTTGCCAAGAATGAACCCGACCCGGGAAACAGGACTGACGTTGATGGCGCTGATAGTGTTATCCATTTTCTCTTCCACAATATTGAGCGCGATCATCATGCCCGCTAATACCGAAGTAAACAGCAGAGAAATATTCACCAGCATTTTTTTGAGTGGCGATTCTGTACGGCCAAAGGATTCGAATTTCGCGGTAGTTTCATCAACATCCAACCCCAAATCGTAAAAGCTGTTGACTAATTTGGCGAAATCCAGCACACTTTCCGGTTCATTGCCCTGGGTCAGGATATACGAGCTATCGCCTTCAGGAAGGATAGCGACGATATTATCCCGTTTCTCCACCCGGTCTGTAAGAGCCTCCATATCTGCAAAAATTTCGACTTTGGCAAACTGTTCGAGGTATTCCGCCTTGGCAGGGTCCTCGCTTTCGAGCATAGCGAGACGGACAGTAGTATCGTTAACACTGGGGGCTAAAGCCTGAATACCAAAACCGAAAACAACCGGAAAAACCAGAATATACAAAGCTATAAAGTCACGTGTATTGACTTTGAAGTCTCGCATAAAAATGGTCCAGATTTTTTTCAACATAATGTACCGCCTAGATGGTGAGCGTCTTTTTGAAACGCGAATTAGCGAATAGGAAGAGCAGCAAACCAGCAGCGAAGAATCCCAATGAAGCGAACAGTACGTAGGTGATGTCGCCACCCGGCAGCAGAATTTCTTTAAAGCCTTCCAGGATAGTGTAGGAAGGGATGTATTGCATCCAAGCCGGATCCCAGGTAGGGATGAAATAGGAAATATTGGGCAGCATCATCACGATAATGAACACAAAAATCACACCAAAGGCCTGTATGAGATCATCGTAAAAGCTGGCCAACACCAACCCCAATGCTGAGGCAGCAAAGCCTGTTGTCAGCAAGAACACGAACATTGCGGGATAGTTGGGTTGTCCACCCATAACCGGGAGGGTGATGATCAAACTGGTGACCAGGCTGGTGACTGTGACCACGCCGACCTTACTCAAGAGGTAATGCCAGACGGGTGAAGTGGTCACCGCGTAAGCCTTAATAACACCTTCTTTTTTATCCAGGAAAATATAAGCAGCCAGAATAAACATACCCATCAGGCTGCCATTGAAGGTAAGGAAGGAAGGGACAACATTTTCACGATCACTGAGGAGCACCTGGTCTTCATGCAGCGCGCGTACATCAACGGCCTGGAAGGCATCTTTCAATACTTCCATCTTTTCGTTATGAAAGACAGCGTAGGTATTTAGCAGGCGTTCGGTTTCATAGCCCTGCATATAATAAGTGTAGGTAATTTCACCCAACTCATCCATATGGACCACCCCCGCAAAGGTGCGTTCTTTATCTGCCAGGGCTATTGCCAGTTCCTGATCATCGATCACATAAAAATTCGAGGTGTCAGCTTGGTATAAGGATCCAAGGATAATCTCGTCATCCAGTTCAATCTCAACCATTTCAACAAGGCCATCTTCATCTGCCGTGAGCAATTCATCCTCAAAATATTCCCATGCAGAATCAGGCACATCATAATATAAATATTCGTCCTGTCTGCCATCAAAATTTTTGGGGATGGCAAAAAGCAGCAAGAAGAGGAATATGCCAGCCATCACAATTTCAATATAGAAATAGAAACTGCGCGAGGCAAGCATCAATTCTTTTGTAAAAGAATGCCAAAGTTTCATCTTATGCCAATCCTCTGCCAGTGACCTTGATAAAAATCTCTTCCAGGGTGGCTTCCTTGGTGTGCATGGATTGAATTTCGTGTTTAGCTATCACGTCTTGCAGGCGTTTTTTGTCATCTTCCAACACGGTGGAAAAGGTTTCAGTAGCGATGTCACCGTTTTTCTGGTATTCAACTTCAACTAGCTGTTCACCATAGGCCAGCTTGAGCTTCTTTGGTGAGTCAATTAACTTGATCTCCCCATCGATAATAAATGCCACCCGGTCGCACAATTCATCGGCAATGTACATATTATGGGTGGTGAGGAAGATCGTAACGCCCTTCTCGTTTTGTTGATGGATAATATCTTTGATATCTGCGGCTATGGCTGGGTCAAGACCAGTGGTAGGTTCGTCAAGAAACCACAGCTCAGGATTGTTGAGCATGGAACGGGCGAAGGTGAGGCGGTGTTTCATGCCTTTGGAGAATTCGCCAGCCCGTACATTTTCTTTGCCGTCCAGGCCAACAAGTTTGAGGAGTTCTTCGGAATCTCGGGTTTCAACGTCAAAAAGTTTTTTATAAAAATCCAGGTTCTCTTTGGCGGTCATTTTGCTGTACACATTGGACTGCTCAAAGGACATGCCGATTTTGTTAAACATATTGCGTTTAATGGATTTGATATCAAATCCAGCTACAGTGACTTCCCCTTGCTGTAAAGGCAAAAGCCCGGTGAGGATACCCTGTGTAGTGGATTTTCCTGCCCCTGATGGTCCCAGGAAGCCAAATATTTCACCATCCGGAATTTCAAAACTTGCATCTTTCACTGCAAATTGTTCATCATTATTATAAGAATGGTAGAGGTTTTTTACATTAATCATTGCTTGATATTCCTTGTTGTTGAAATTGGATGCCGCCTTTAATAAAATCAATCATCTTATTGACTGTGGGCTTGATATCTTCAGCCCAGTTTGTTAGATCGTCATTACCCCCGGTGATCGCTGCAAAATAATAATCAAAACTGGCCACCTGCAAGCCAATCAACATATGACTGATAAAGTTTTTATCGATGTCCGGATCGACTTCTCCACGGGATATAGCCAGGTCCAGGAGCGAACCATAATAAGCAATGCCCATGACCATGGCTTCTTGATATATCTCCTTAAATAGCGGTGTCGACTGGTTTTTGTACATCTCGAACCCCACCTTGCCAGCTTTGGGGTTGTCTTTTGCAAAAGCCAGGCCTGCGCTGTAAATTTCACCCAGGAGTGTGAAAAAATCACTGTCGGAAGGATTTTGCATCACCGGAGTAACATAGTTCAGTTTTTGTTCCCCGATGCAGTTCATGATGTGTTTATACAAATCGCTTTTATTTTCAAAGTATTGATAAAAACTACCTTTGGCAATCCCGGCCGTATCCACGATGCGGTTGATGCTGGCTTTTTCAAAACCAAATTCCGCAAATTCATCCAGACCCGTTGATTCGATCAAATGACGCTTATCTTCAGGTAGATTAAAAAAAGTATCTTTTGGCATAATGTACTTCCCGGCCCATGTGACCTTAAGGTCATATAAGGCTAAGGATGAAGTATATCCCATAACTTTCCCCTGTCAAGAGATGGATATCATTTGGCCAGAGGGTAAATTTATTAGGATAGATTTTCTTTCTTTGTCCGATTGTAAAATGGTTTTGTTTTGCAGTGACTATGCAAAACTAGATCATTTTTCCCGTTTGTTTCTGGATCCTTTTTTTAGTGCTGGTTAAAGGGTTGAGCACTATATTCAGATGGGGCCAGAATATGGTATTGTCTAACAATCCTTCCCAAGATAACCATCATCGATTAAGATTAGAGGAATTGAAACCCGGGACCACCATAATCGGACCAAGGAACATCACCACAATCCCATGAAGAAAGTTTTCTCTTTCCTGAATTTATCAGGTTCATTACGCGCTTTGCAGCACCGCAATTTCCGGCTCTTTTTCTGGGGTCAGTTGATTTCGGTCATCGGCATCTGGATGCAGTCTACCGCCCAGCAATGGCTAGTTTATCGCATCACCGGTTCCCAAACCAGCCTGGGCATGGTCACCTTTGTTAACTTTTTTCCTGTTCTTTTATTATCCCTGTTCATGGGCGTGGTCGTGG
>CAXMRF010000086.1:280-6908 GCA_964195965.1 uncultured Nitrosomonadaceae bacterium | reverse complement strand
GTCAGGTTGGGCCGTCCAGATTTATTTATTCTCTAGTATACTCATCGCATTCATTGATTATTGTGCTATTTTTGGGAGTGTAAATGTTTTCCAGGGCAAAAGTTATTTTTAATGAGTATCCTCGCGCTTTCTGGACCTTAACCAGTACGGTCTTTGTTGATAGTTTGGGTGGGGCATTGCTCTTTCCTTTTTTCGCCCTCTACGTGACCCAAAAATTTGGTGTCGGGATGACCGAAGTGGGGGTCTTGTTCGCTATTTTGTCGGGAGCTAGAATCATCGGGAGCTTCTTAAGTGGCGCATTGACCGATAAAATCGGACGCCGTTTATTGATGATTTACGGATTGATTTTTTCAGCAGGCAGCAGCCTGCTGATGGCATTTATCGAAGACATGACCATTTTTTATACGGCAGTTTTTTTTGTCGGGTTGCTCTCAAGTATAGGCAGACCTGCTCAACAAGCTATGGTGGCAGATTTACTGCCCGAAAAACAACATGCCGATGGTTATGGTCTCCTGCACGTATCTGACAATTTGGCACACACAATTGGTCCTATGATTGGGGGCTTGCTGGCTGGTATCTCGTACATCTTGCTTTTCTTCATCGACGCTGCTTTGAGTATCATTACCGCTGTAATTATTTATTTCGCCCTGCCAGAGACTCAGCCACAGAAAAGCGGCAAACAGGTCGAAGAAAGTATGCTTGAAATTTTGGGAGGATATTGGCGGGTCGCTCAAAATGGGGTTTTTATGGCCTTTTTCGCCATCGCGATCTTGATGAAACTGGTCTATAGGCAAATGGGAACCACTCTCCCCGTTTTTCTGCGTGATGTTCACGGCGTTCCACCCCAGGGCTACGGCTGGCTTCTGTCCTTGAACGCCGGAATGGTCGTCCTCTTTCAGTTTATGATCACCCGCAAGACCGCTCAATTTAAACCCATGAAGGTCATGGCTGTGGGCACTTTTTTGTATGCTGTTGGTTTTGCCATGTTCGGATTTGTCTCGGTCAGTGTGTTTTTCTTCATCGCCATGGCGATTATTACAATTGGAGAGATGTTTATCAGTCCAATTGGCCAATCTCTGGTGGCCCGTTTTGCTCCCGAAGACATGCGCGGTCGTTATATGGCTTTTTTTGGTTTTAGTTGGACAATTCCCAGCTTATTCGGTCCCCTGGCAGCGGGTTTGATTATGGATAATTATGATCCCAACCTGGTTTGGTACCTGGCCGGGTTCATCGGGCTTGGGGCTGCTTATGGCTATTTTCGTTTGCACCGGGTGGTTGAGAAACACATTTTAGAATAGTTAACGAAACCATGCCCGTGACCACGAGTGCAGCTAAAAACAAAACTGACGCCTATACAATTCAGACGTCAGTTTGGATAATTAGCTGCGAGAGGGCTTTATTTGTTTGCCTGGCATATGATGTGCACACCTTGCCGGGCCGCCTTTACTGATTATATAACTTACCTTGTTTAGTGCTGGTTTTCTACCGTCTTACAATGCCCTGCTGCCAGGCGTAGACGGCTGCCTGGGTGCGATCCGCCAGGTGGAGTTTGCTCAGGATGTTGCTGACGTGTCCTTTGACCGTGTTGACGCTGATCACCAAACTCTCTGCGATCTCACTATTGCATTGCCCCTGGGCGATTAGTTTGAGCACTTCCATTTCTCTGTCGGTGAGTTCGGTATAAGGGTTTAAATCTTCCCGGTTGGCGCCGTGTAATTCTTGAATGACCCGGGATGCGACTCGGGGGTGAAGGGTGGCTTCTCCCTGGGCTGCGCGGCGAAGGGCTTCAGCAAGTTCGTCCATTTTTACATCCTTGAGAATATATGAAATAGCTCCGGCTTGTAAAGCGGGGAATATGTATTCATCCTGATGGTAAGAGGTCAACACCACGATCTTTGTTCTCGGGCTGACGTTTTTGACCTGCCGGGTAGCTTCCACGCCGTCCATTTTGGCCATCACCAGGTCCATCAAAACCACATCGGGGACATGTTTTATAGCCAGGCTGACAGCTTCAGTTCCGGTTTTGGCTTCCCCGATAACTTCAAAATCGGGCTGCGACGCAAGAAATGCACTGACACCGCTTCGGACAACTTCGTGATCATCTACCAACAAGACTGTGATTGGAATGGTCATAAAAATCCTCCCCTCAGGTAAGCAATTGAATTGGTGCGCGAATGATAAGTTGGGTCCCAACATCTGGTTGACTGATTATTTCCATGGTGCCGTTAATTAAATCGGTCCGTTCCTGGATGGATTTAAGACCGATCCCGTAAGATTGTTCTGCCGGTTGAAAACCAATCCCGTTATCAGCAATCGAGATCAGGATCTGTGTTCGGTTGTAAGTAAGGTGAATTTCTACTTCATTGGCGCCGCTGTGCCTGGCGACATTGGAAAGGGCGCCCTGCAGGATGCGGTATAAAGTTTGTTCTATATCCAGGGGAATGGTCCGTTCTCCCTGGACGCGGACCAGGATTGAGATGCCAAGCAGGTTTTCAGTCTCTGAGGCCAACTTGCGGACTGCTTTGACCAATCCATCTCCCCTCAGGGCAGCAGGTCTCAGTTCATGAATAAGATCTGTCAGTTCTCGTCGTACATCATCCACTAATTTTTCTGCTTCAACCAGGTTCTTTTCCGCGCCCGCTGGATCCTGTTTATAGAGCGAGTGGGCGGCAGCGAGTTGGGCTGAGGCGGCAAAGGCTTGCTGCTTTACACTGTCGTGCAGCTCCCTGGCCAGGCGGTTGCGCTCTTCCATGATGGAGATTTCTTGCCTCTCGTCTAAAAGGTTGTCCATCTGCACGGCCATATTATTTAAAGTGTGGCCTAATTCCGCTAACTCATCTTTGTTTGTATCGTCCACCAAAACTGTGAAATTTCCCTGGCTCCAGGCCCGGGCAGATGTGGTCACCCGGTCCAGACGAAATGTCAGGAACTTTGCGGTCAGGAAACCAAATATGATCCCGAAAAAACCTGCTAAACCGGTAATGAACAATAAACTGAAAAAGACCTGGCGAGAAATTTTATCCCATTGGAGAATTTCAGTAATACGGGATTTATGTTGAAAAGCCAGAAACCCCACAGTTTTAAATGGATTAGTCTCATCAGGAATGGGAACAACACCAACGATTACATTTTCTCCCATTCGCTGGACCAAGGTCTCATAATCCCTGGTTCCATAAATAGCCTGTTGAAGAGGTCCTGCAAGGCCGGGAATCAAATCGGTGTTGATTTGTTCCCCGGGTAGGGTGTCTTCCAGAATACTGTGGGGAATGGAATCAATCAGGTTGCCTTCTATATCCAGATAAAGAATAGAAAGGATATTGGTATTACTGGCATTGATAATGAAGTTACCAATTTCAATTGGTTTAATATCTACAACTGTATCTGAGAAAGTGCTCAAAAATTGTTCTAATCCCTGGGTGTCGGGGGGAGTAGAAGAAAGATAACGGCTGCCTACGGATATATATTCCCCAAGAGAAATATCCAGCCGTGTGATGTCTAGTTTTTCGGCCAGGCGCTGGTCATCAAAGTTAACATTATTTGATATGGATAGCTCTTCAATGATCTCTTCCTTTGAAACCCGTGCTTGTGTCACAACCCAGATG
The DNA here is from genome assembly GCA_964195965.1 of uncultured Nitrosomonadaceae bacterium. Taxonomy (GTDB): domain Bacteria; phylum Chloroflexota; class Anaerolineae; order Anaerolineales; family UBA11858; genus B10-G9. The sequence goes on along the minus strand of CAXMRF010000086.1, from coordinate 3,306 downwards.
GAGACGCCCAGAATGCCAATAAGTTCAGCCATGAGCAAAGCAAAAATCGTCACACCGAAGTAACTTAAAGTTAATCTCCAGCGGAGTCTACTGAATTGATCTAAAAAGGTTGGCCAGAATTTAACCATATCTATACTATAAGCCACCTGTCAGCAGGTAACAAGAAAATAAATATCCTGAACATATGATAGCGTATCAATGGAATCCAGACAATCTCAGCAGGTGTTGTCTTGTCCCCTTCTTAAGTAGGGGGTAAAAATCATCCGTTTGGAGGCTACAAAATAAATCAAGTATTGACTATGATTCTAACCAGAAAAGAACCTACTCATTCTTTTCTTCTTCTTCCTGAAAAGAGATGGTCTGAGATTTGATCAGTCCATCTCTTTTGATATTAGGTGACCCCTTTCTCGGAAAGGGTTTAATCATCCCCCGCCAGATGCGCTTCGGGGGGTTGGAAAAGAGTATTCTCAGGCAGGATACGAACTCTGCGGCTTTGGATTAAGATCAGATCAGGAATAAAATCACCCCGGCGGCAACCGGGGTGAAGCTAAGAGAAGCAATCAGTTCTGGGCAGAACCTATTTGCCTTCTTGTGGTTAAGTATACACGCTTTCATATACTCCCATTATACAAATGATTGAAGTCCCTTTTAAGAAGGGCTTGATTTGACTAGGTCGGGATTTTAATCCCCGGCTAATCGCGATGTAGAGAGATTTCAGATCGTATTTATTGAACCCCCAATTACAGAGTTGTTAGTAATAGTGAAAAACAAATATTCTCTCTTAATAGTTCTGTTAGGAGGGTTTGAAAATAAATCGTTGAATAATTCTTGTGAGTATAATAAAGAAACCAATAATTCCTTAAGTATTGAATTTTTTGATAGATACTTTTTTTGGAAAGCTGGTATTCTTCATGCCTCATAGGGAAAATCTTGCTAGCATGTTAGAATAACTAACAGTAGTATTTTAGGAAGTAAAATTTATCAAATTTTGAGCCCCGAGAATCCTCGTGTTGGGAATGGAGTGCCCTCATGAAGAGTTAAGTTGTCTCAATTGATATAAAAATTTTCCAAGGAGAAAATTCAGTTGGCCCAGTATAAAATTTTAATTGCCGATGGAGATCCAGATATCATCCAATATCTTTCAGGAACTTTGAAAGCAAATGGATTTGATACATTAAACACATCATCCGGCGTTGATGCTCTGAAAATCTATAAAAAAGATTCTCCAGACCTGGTTGTAACTGATTTGTCATTAACTGAAATTGACGGCATGCAGTTGCTGGAAGAATTAAAGGATTATGATCCAACTGTAAAGGTGATTATCACTACAGAAAATACGGACAAAGATATAATTGCCAGGGCATTTAGAACAGGAGCTTTGGATATCCTTGAAAAACCTCTTGAACCGGAGTATTTAATTTCAAAGATCAGGGACTTGTTGGCCCGTGAAGATCATGCCCTGGAAGGCAATTTGCAAATGATGAGCCTGGCCAGCATCATCCAGATCAATTGTGAAGAGCGCAACCAGGCTCAATTGTCTTTAAACCATATGGGGAAGGACGCAACCATCTTCTTTCAAGATGGGGAAATGATCCATGCGGAAGTGGGTGGCCTCATTGGAGAAGATGCAATTTATTCATTATTACGCTGGGAAGAAGGGTCCTTTCAGGTAAAGATAGGAACTGCACCGCGATCAATAACCATTAATAAACCCTGGTCTGGATTACTGCTTGAGGGCATGCGTAGAATTGACGAATCAACCGCAGGCTGGAGTTCCGAATGGGATGAACCATTCAGTCCACCCGAAGAAAAATCCGGGAGCCCCTTGCAGGAGAGAATTATTAAAGCTATCAGCAATATTAGTGATGTAGAAACTGCTTTGATTTATGCAGATGATGGTAGTGTGAGAGCCCAGGAAAAAAGCAAAGATCCTGAAGGAGATTTAAAATTGGGTACTCTTCTTCAAAATAAAGCAGACCTTATTGGCGGTTTTTTGGAAAGCGGAAAATTAGAACGGATTGTTTTAACAGGATCAGAGAATCGGATTTACTGGCAGCATCAAAAAGATGACCGAATTCTTCTACGCTTGTCAAAAAAATCCTCAGTGGAAACCGTATATGAATCAGTGGAGACTATCTATAAACGGTACCAATCAGCCTGATCCAGGAAGGCCTATATGATATTCCCTAAAAAAGACGCTGTCTATCAAAATCTAAACACCTCATTTACCAATTTTGGAGAACTTCTGGTGGATTTGAAAGAGAACAGCTTTACAGGTGTTGTTCAGACCAGTTTTTGGGAATACGAAGGTATTTTATTATTAGATAATGGCAATATTGTTAATGCCGTCCAGGATATTAATGGGGAGATCAGCACTGGCCAGGTTGCTGTAAAAAGCGTAACCACTAAGGCCAAGGAAAAAGACGGCTCGCTCAGTGTTTACTCTCAAAATGGTGAGATGATCACTATGTTAGCCAGCGTAGCGAAGAGCGAAGTGATCTACGAAAATCTCAGTACTGAATTTACCAGTCTTGAAGCGCTAATTTCTAAACTTCAGAGCGAAGACCATACTGGTTATATTGAAATTTCCTTTGAAGGCAACCAACAAGCCGGTTATATTTTCTTGCTGGACGGTCGGGTAATTGAAGTGTTATTATCCACTCACGGTGAAGAGATTTCCGGAACCACAGTACTCAATCGAATTCTGGAACTCACTTCAATGATGGGAGCAGTTTTCAGTGTTTATAAGGCAGCTGTTGAAGATGCGCTGTCAGAAAGTGAAATGATCAAAGTTAGTTTTGACCTGCCTCAACTGCTGGAAATTTGGGGATTAGTGATCAGCACGGTAGAAACTGCCGCAGATACGCTATTGGGTAAAGATGCATTTCTCAATGAATTCAAGGACACATTAATATCCAAAGCAGATCAGTATCCTTTCCTGGATCCTTTTGCCGCAAAGTTCCAGTACAAGGATGGAAAGGTCACTTTCTCTGGTGAAGTGAAGAAAAATTTCAGCCAGGGGATTG
>CAXMRF010000086.1:0-270 GCA_964195965.1 uncultured Nitrosomonadaceae bacterium | reverse complement strand
ATGGATGACAGTGAGAACGCTGGGTGAACAAGCAGAGACTGAGGGTAATGAATTGTTTGAGCCTATCCGTTCAGCATTGGGGCGGGTGAAAACAGACTATCAAGACCAAATTGATCGATTTAATTTTGATAGAATTTTACCGGAGTTGTTTAGCTAAACTTAAATTACTATGAAAGACGGATTACGGGAAATTAACGAATTAACTGGTGTGTGGGGGAGCCTGATCCTTAATAACCAGGGAGAGGTAATTATGAATGCTACCCCGCCCGG
>CAXMRF010000085.1:0-7054 GCA_964195965.1 uncultured Nitrosomonadaceae bacterium | reverse complement strand
GTAAAAACACCTCAAACTTGGCCTGCAGCAGCGTTAGGACCTGGTTCACGTCCCCGCTTTCCTGATAGAGGGCTTTTGCGTCCTGCAGCCCTTCTTTGGGATAATGGCAGGCGCAGCCGGTCAGGATCTCCTGTTGTGTTTTTTTGTCCCCGGCCTCATCCAGGCGGGAAAGCATCTCACAGGTCCAGATCAATTTCTCCCGGCTGGTATTTTCATCGCTGAGCCCCTCGCCGCCGGCCAATACCCGGGATTTACCTTCTTTCCCCACTGCGGCATCCAGCCCCTGGCTTAATTTGGCCTGCCATTGATTTTCAAAGTCATCGGCACGTGGTGATGAGCTGCCCATAAGATTTTCCTGTGGTTTCAAAAGTTGGTTTGAGTATAATACGGTCACTTGTTAGAAATTTAGTATAGCATGGGAGTGGGGGGCCGCAAATAATCCCCTGGGAGGATTTATGACCACAGATCAAAACCGCAGCTTCATGAAATCAGATTTTGCCGAATCTGTCCACCAGGTTTCGGACCAGGCAAAAAAAATGCCCCGTCCGCCCCTGCAGAAACCGCTGCCAGAAGGCGAGCCGCAGCTGATAGATCTGCCTGATCCCGACCCAGCAATTCTTCAAAAAAGTTCCCTGGATCAGCTCCTGCGGGACCGCCAGAGCTGGCGCAAATATACCTCTGAATCCCTGTCCCAGGCGGAATTGTCCTATTTATTATTCAGCACCCAGGGTGTGCTGGCGGAAGTTGGAGAAGGTTATGCCAGCCGCCGCCCGGTTCCCTCTGCAGGTGCCCGCCATCCTTATGAAACCTACCTGGCGGTTAACCGCGTGGAAGGCCTCCAGCCTGGTTTGTATCGCTACCTGCCCTTCAGCCATCAACTGCTTTTCCTGGAGGCATCCGATCAGCTGCCTGATTTATTGACCGAAGCCAACCTGGGTCAAAAATTTGTTGGCAAAGCGGCAGTTACTTTTACCTGGAGCTGTGTCCCTTACCGTGCAGAATGGCGCTATATGGATCATGCCCATAAGAATATGCTCCTGGATGCCGGCCATATTGGCCAGAATCTTTACCTGGCCGTTACCGCTCTGGGTCTGGGTACCTGCGCTGTTGGCGCCTATGACCAGGCCGCCATGGATGCAATCTTTGAGCTCGATGGGGTGGATGAATACGTGGTTTACCTGGCCCCGGTAGGTAAGATTTAGATCTCAGATAGCGTCTAAAACTTGAGATATATATTTGCCAGTTTCATACTGGACTGGGAGAAATTAGCGCCAGATGAGGAGAGCAGATGAAAAAGTTTTTATTGGCACACATTGGATTTGAACAGCCCACGGATGAGATCATGGCTGACTGGGGCAAGTGGTTTGAAGCTATCGCTGAGATCACCGTCGAAAATGTAGGTCTTCTTCCGGGAAAAGAGGTTACACCCGAAGGAATCAAAGACATAGCTTTTGATGCCCAGGCCACAACCGGCTACACAATCATCGAGGTCGAAAGCCTGGACGAGGCAGTAAAAGTTGCTCAGGATTGTCCCTCTATCACCAGCATCAAAGTGCAGGAAGTGCGGTAACAGTAATCTTTTTGGATTGCTTGCATATTTCAATTGAATTATGAGGCTCTAACCGGGATCCGGTCCTTTCAAAGGACCGGATCCCTTTTTATTTAAAAGAGACCGAATAAGAGACTGTTCTTCCTTATACTGGGCTGAAACGATAAGCTCACATAAAGGAGGAGAATATGAATAAGCTGGGAGAAATTCGTTTTTGGCATTTAATGGTCGGCACTGGATTTGTTTTGTTAGTCATTGGGTTGGTGATGATTTTTTTGCCACCCGGGGTGGGGGACTCGGACCCCTTTCTGATTGAATTCTTTGAAGCCAAAATTGAAGGCAGTGAAATGGGCCTGGCTCTGATTGTGCTGGGGCTGTCCTGTTTCCTGATCGGACGCAAGGACCTGGCCGACCTGCGGACCTATCAGGAAGTGCAGCAGGACCTGCAGAAAACCAGCTCCCTGACCGCCAAACTGGTGGCAAACCGGGTTTCCCGCACTTTAAATGGACTGCCTGCCCAACCCACGCAGCTGGTATCCCGGCCTGATTTGGATATCGATGCCACCCGCCTGGACCTGAAAGCCCTGCAAAACGGGGTTGTTTCAGAACAGGCCCTCTCCCTGAATATAAATCAGGCAGAACGGGGCCTGGACCTGCTGGAAGCCCTTGAACAGGAAGGTTATTTAGTTTAATTGCTTTGGGATGAAGTGAACGGCACCATCAGGACTGATGGTGTTTTTGCTTGCCCGCTGTTAGCGCCTTTTTGTGTTTGGCTACTTCTTTAGATTAAAAAAAAGTTTTGGGAGCGATACCCGTTGTGAGCATCACTCCCAAAACTATGATAGAGAACTAAGTTCCCCGATCGTTAAGCGATTTCTTCTTTACTGTCACGCAAACTGAAAAAGAGGCCAACCATCAGCGCGACCAAACAGGCAACGGCGATGATTACCGCGACCGTGCGCGTCGAGCCGCCTGTCGCAGCTACACTGATGATCAAAGGTGCAATCAGCAGAGAGACCAGGTTGACAACCTTGATCATCGGGTTGAGGGCAGGACCAGCAGTATCCTTGAGGGGATCACCCACTGTGTCGCCGATGACGCCAGCTTTATGCCGCTCAGAGCCTTTGCCCAGGTTGTTTGCCGGGTCAGAAGGTTCAGATTCAATTTGCTTCTTGGCGTTGTCCCAGGCGCCGCCTGAGTTGGCCATAAAGACTGCCAGCAGTTGTCCCGTGAGGATGATGCCAGCCAGGAAACCACCCAATGCTCGTTCACCGATCAAAAAGCCTACGATAACGGGCACCAGGATGCCTAACATGGCCACAACGATCAACTCACGCTGGGCCGCATTGGTGCAGATAACTACCACTTTGCCGTAGTCGGGCAATTTGGTACCTTCCATCACACCCGGGATGCGGAATTGTGTGCGGACTTCCTCTATGATCAAACGCGCTGCGCGCTCAACCGCTCGCAAGAGTATGGAACTGAACAAGAAGGGCAGTGCGCCACCGATTAACATTCCTACAAAGACGATCGGATCCGCAATGTTAAGACCGATTTCCTGCAGCCCTGTGACCTCGATGTACGAGGCGAACAAACTCAAAGCTGCGATGACGGCTGAAGCGATAGCGATACCTTTGGTGATAGCCTTGGTCGTATTGCCCACGGCATCCAGGGTCGCCAGGGTTTTCTGGGCCTCGGGATCTTCAAAATCTTCCTTGGCCATTTCGGCGATACCACCTGCGTTATCGGCCAGCGGACCAAATGCATCCATTGCCAGATTGTTGCCGGTGTGTGAAAGCATGCCGATTCCTGCCAGCGCTACTGAGTACATAATGAAAGTGAACTCATGGCCGATCGGGGCAGGTTTGAAGCTGGAGATGATCAGCCCGATCACGATCACGCCCAGGGCGCCGAAGATACCATTTTCGATCTTTTTGCTTTTGATGGCCAGGTAAATACCTGCTATTACGCCGATGACTACCGATGCGATAATAATGATCGGTATCATAGCCGCCGGTATAGTTACCGTGTAAATTCCAATGGACAGCAAAATGGCCCCTACGATAATGAGAGCGGCCCACACGGTGCTTTCGTAGCCGACCGCAATACCGGCCAGGATTAGTGTTGCTGAACCGGTTTTAGCCGAGCGCACCAGCCTGTTCACAGAGGGTGTTCCAACTTCCGTAAAAGCCGCGGTGTACTTGTTAAAGCCAACTGCCAGCAAAATGCCAGCTGCAGTGGCGGCAAAAAGACGCATGTCATTGGCATAGTATATAGCCAGGAAGAAAAAGGAAATTGTTGAGATGATGGATGAAAGATCGTATGACAGATCCATTGCCCGGAACGCATCTCCCTTGACCGGCCATAAAGTAACGGCGTAAGTTCCGATAATGCTGGAAAAAACGCCGATTGCACGAACCAGGAGCGGGAAGACGATCCATTTTAGGCTGTTGGTTGGGTCAAGCTGCATAACAGCCAGGCCCAGGATCATAGCCGCAACGATAGTCACTTCGTAAGACTCGAAGACATCCTCAGCCATACCGCTGAAGTCACCCACGTTGTCGCCTACAAGATCGGCGATTGCGGCAGCGTTGCGCGGATCATCTTCAGGAATTCCCTCTTCAACTTTTCCGACCAGGTCTGCGCCAACATCGGCAGCCTTGGTATAGATGCCGCCACCCACACGCATAAACATTGCCAGTAGGGTGCCACCAAAACCGAACCCTAAAAGCACTTCCGGCGCGTGTTTACCGTAGAGAATAAAGATGACCGTGCCGCCCAATAAGCCCAGCCCATCAGCCAACATGCCAGCGATGGTGCCGGAGCGATAGGCCACACGCAGTGCCCCACTGAAGGAGCCCAAGCGAGCCTGTTGAGCCACGCGCACGTTGCCGCGTGTGCCTACAATGCGCAGCCCGATCTGGCCGATTGCAAGCGAGCATCCTGCTCCCAGGAGCAGCGCTGCGCCACGTCCAATCGAGATAGCCAAGGGGGCGTCCGCAAAGTGTGCGGTGAAAAATAACACGATTGCTAAAAGAATTGAAAGAGGGATAACAACTTCCATCTGTTTATTCAGATAAGCAATTGCCCCGGTTCGAATAGCATTGGAGATCTGCTGCATTTTTTCAGTGCCAGGATCTTCCTTTAACACCTGGACTGCAAGCATCCAGGCATAAACCAGGGCCGCTATGGCCGTGATCAAGACGAGACCTAACCCGACCTGTTCGAACAATGTTGCGTGTCGTAATGTTTCAATTCCACCCATATCTTCTCCTTTATAATTAAGACTACATAAAATTTGGATTAATTAACTATTAGCACTAGGGCAGCTAGTGCTTCTGTAATGGTTAGATTGGTTTTAAGTATTTGATCAACAACCATAATTATGAGTGCGGTTTGTTTCAACTCTCACTATCTATTTCTGATTTTATATGCTTGTTTTGTTTTTACCTTGTTTTAATGCCAGAGCTCGGGCACCAAGCGATCGGTTGAGGATGAACGGGAAAGGTCACCCGAAACCGCATATTGTTAACAGCAATGTATTCTTATTAATTATCGGGGCGGTTCGTTTCCGCCGCATGGGCTTCGTCACCTGACCAGGTGGGACAAGTTTTTTACAAAGCAAGTTTTTATTATATACTAAATGTTAGAAATTGGTGTTTAAATAGTAGATTTTTATAAGATTTAGACAAAAAAGCAGGGTTTATTTTAAAAATGGGTGGATAAATCTTGATATCCATTCAAAAAAAAGCAGCGGAGTTGATGGATGGAATAATTTTTGGGATGCAGATCAACTCATTAACAACTAAACCCTACTTGAGAGTAGGGTTTAGCTTTTCTAAATATGTAAGTGTTACCTTGTTTTGAACCAGTGCGGTTCTTTTAGATATTTCCAACGATATTGCTGAAAATATTACCAATGGCGGGTCCTAAGAGGGATAGAATAACGATCACGACAACTGCGACTAATACAAGAATTAGAGCATATTCTACGAGACCTTGGCCTTTTTCTTTCGGTGCGAATAACATGGTTTTTCTCCTATCTAAATGATATCCATAAAAAGTATGTATATCTTAATTATGCATTTATAATAATAAATATTTAATCTAATTGCAATGTCTTTTCCTTACAAACGTGCAAGGACTGCCTGGCTTCCAGTCGGAAGAAATCGTGAAATCTCCCCTGCTCAAGGCCTGTTGCTTAAATATCTTGCAGAATCATTTCCCTGTTGACATATTTATGCCAGGCAAAGCAGGAATAAATGGAAATTTTAAAAGCTGAATGCTTTTAAAAATATTGCCTGGTTATTTCCTCAGATTAAAGAAATCAATAAACTATAATAGATATTTACAGGTTAGGTGGTTTCGTAAATTGTAAACCGGATCAATTTCAGTATCTCCGTTACAATTGTGCATAACAAAATTCTACTTACTGCTTACAGACTGCTCTTAACTAAACCCGCTGGGTGGAATTATCCGTTAGGCTAGCGCTCAATTTTCCAGGCAGATCAACAAGGACCATTTCGGGACGAATCAAAAATGTCTGATATTATTTCGAACATTCCAGGAATAGCAGAGAAACGGATTGCCTTGCGGGTCACGCCGGAGGCTGAGCGGGCGATTAAGCGGGGTCATCCCTGGCTGTTTGAAAATTCAATTACCCAACAAAGTTTCGCAGGCCGCCCGGGTGATCTGGCCGTAATTTTTGACAAAAAACGCCGCTTTTTGGCAATCGGCTTATTCGATCCCCATTCTCCCATCCGGGTGCGAATTTTGCAGTCGAGGAAACCAGGGTCCATCGGGCCAGAATGGTTCCAGGATAAAATCAACTCTGCCTGCAACTTGCGGGCCCCGCTCCTTGCTCAACCTGCCCCTCAACAAACGACCGGCTGCCGGCTCATCCATGGGGAAAATGACGGTTTGCCCGGTCTTGTGCTCGATCGCTACGAAAACACCCTGGTCATAAAACTTTATACGTCCGTCTGGCTTCCCCACCTCCGCGATATTTTGCCCGCGCTTCCTGCCGCAGACCGGATTATCCTCCGTTTCAGTCGGCTGCTGGCAACTAACCCGCAAGAACTTTTTGGACTCAAAGAAGGGATGATCCTTTCCGGTGCCCCCCTGGAGGGTCAAGTACTATTCTGGGAGAACGGCCTCCGGTTCGAGGCCGACCCTATCCGGGGCCAAAAAACAGGGTTCTTCTTTGACCAACGCGACAATCGGAGCAAGGTTGAGAGTTTGGCATCTGGAAAAGAAGTCCTGAACATGTTTGCCTACACGGGTGGTTTTTCGATCTACGCCGCCAGGGGAGGGGCGCGGCGCGTTGTAAGTGTTGATTCAAATGCCCAGGCGCTGGCCGCCGCCAAACGCAACTGGGCTCACAATCTGCATATTCCTTCTGTGGGAGAATCCGACCATACTACCTTGGCGGAAGATGCTTTTGAGGTCCTGGCTCGCCTGGCGGCCCAGGGTCACCATTTTGATATGGTGATTCTCGATCCACCC
>CAXMRF010000084.1:0-7140 GCA_964195965.1 uncultured Nitrosomonadaceae bacterium | reverse complement strand
TGTGGCGCACGCAGAACCAAACAAACAGATTAGCAAAAGATAAATGAGAGTTATAGCCTTTTTCATTTTTCCTCCAGGATGTAATAATGAATACGTCAATGCTTCAGAAAATGGTTTATGGAACCTGTTTAATTCTTATCAATTGAAGAGGGTATGTTCGGGTTCATAATAACAACTTCAATTAATATTTCATTTATATACTAAACGAAAGAAGATCTAAAAAAGTTACAAGTTCTTCTTGAAAAGTTATCAAAAAGAAAATAAACCTGTTTGTAAGAGTTAATCGAAGCGGGTACGAATAAAGAATAATTTACATAGGTGCAAAAAAGGGTTTGATTATTTCATTCTACACGTTTTTTAGAATTAAAAAGAAATTTTCTAAATCGTACTGATTTAATATAAGAAACAGAATGGTGGAAAAAAGTATGGAGTTTTCTCTCGTCCCTGAAGAAAACAGCTCAAGATAAAATTTGCGCTACAGGTTGCATAAGAGTGTGCTTTATATGAAGAAAGAGCTATATTAAACAAAAACTCGGCCAAGAAATCTGATTTCTTGGCCGAGGTATTTACTTTGTGGGGAAAAAAGAAGTTATCCGGATTCTTCTTAATCCTGGTTTGTGATCATTATTTGTGTACTGGGAAGAATCAAAATGACCAGCAAAATAGTACTTAGAATAGGGGCAGGAAGGAACATTGAGAAACGATTGACTTCTGCTACGTTATGGATGCCCATGGGATATCCACCGATAATTGACATTGTTGCGGCGAAAATTCCTACTGGAACCGCCCAGGCTTTTCCCTTGATTGCTGCAAATATAAAAATGGCCCATCCTGCTGCTCCCCACCAATTTACCTGCTGGGAAATGATATAGACTCCATTCCAAAACGAATCCGAATTCTGGACGAAAGTTTCTGCGGTCTGAAAAGTAGTTTGGAATCTGGAAAGAGGCGCTACTCCATCAATAAAAGTAAGCACGTATGCCAACCCTGCAGAGAATGTCAGGCCAATAACCTTTTTATTTACATCGCCAATCAGCAGCATACCAAACCACATAACTGCAGCCAGGATAAACACCCACATTGTGGGGGTTGCTAATCCGCTATCAGCAGCCGGGATCATGGGGAAAAAACCAGCCAGCAGAAGAATAGTCGCGGATACTGCGCCCCAGAACCATGCCCAGGATTGTTTATTGAGAAATCCCCAAAGGACTGCGGCACTCATCGCACCAGCAGCTGTTCCCAACCAACCAAGGACAGCATAAACGATCCGGACTGTGTTGCTCTCTTCCCATTGTCCGGCAAAAAAATGGGTGTGGATAACTGTATTGTACGTATCGGCCAGAAAATAGAGAGATAATGCTCCTGCTATAATGCCAATAAAGGCCAGGAAAGCACCAAGTTTGTGGTTGTTTTTCATATTTATTTTCTCCTTGAGCGTTTATATTATTGATCTAAAACAAAATTCAAATCAAACGAATTCCTGATGTTTTAAACTACGAAAATCGATTGGACGGTGCATTCTACTATAATTTCAAACGCATATATTAAAACAAGTATTAAGATTTATTTTTATGTAACTCAAATGATACAAATGCAAATTTACGTGTCAAAAAAGATACGAATTGGTTTTTTTGGTTGCCACTATCTTCGAATTATTTATCCCATAATGTTGAAGAATTAGAAGATAAACCCGATTCAATATTGAGTTTGTATCAGGAGTCGTTGAGGTTACGTAAGAATTCTCCTGCTCTGGTTGAGGGATATCTAACGTTACTAGAAGGGTCGGTAGAAAGGCTGACATACGACAGAGAGATTCCTGGAGAGAAAATTGGGGTCTTTTTGAATTTCCCTGAAAGAGAAAACCAGGTAGAGAAGGATTTACCTATTGATAAAATATTGTATTCAGACTCCTTTGTTCAGGTTAGGGATGACTTTATTTTTCTTCCCCCATTTGGTGCGGCAATAATTCGCTGCAAATTAGATAGCAATTGAATTGAATAATAATAAAATTCAAGATATATTTGAATATAGTTAGTAGCTTGCCTAGAAATAACATTTTTATTCGGCTTTGCATTGAAAAAATTTCTATCATCAATGTGGAGAAAAGGATCAATACAATGGGCGCAAGCATCCTGTTAAATCCCAACCATCTTAATCGCCAATATCCAGATCAGCTATCCCGAGAGATCATGGATAAAACTGTCGCGTTTTTCGAAAACAAAGGAAAACTCAAACTCAAGGAAGACGATCACTCGCGAACATGGTATGCAGATTTCCTTGATTTCGTAAAAGAAGAAAAGATTTTCTATGCTCTATTAACTCCATCGAGATATGGAAAAGGGGAAACCCGCTGGGACACCTGGCGGAATTGTGAGTTCAACGAGATATTGGGATTTTATGGTTTGGCATACTGGTATACCTGGCAGGTAACTATTCTGGGATTGGGCCCAATCTGGATGAGTGACAATGATGAGTTAAAGGAAAAAGCGGCAAAATTCTTGGAAAATGGAGAGATATTTGCCTTTGGGTTATCCGAGAAGACCCACGGAGCTGATGTATATTCAACTGAGATGACGCTTGAACTAGAAGAAGGGGGAGAATTCAGCGCTACCGGGGAAAAATACTACATAGGGAATGCCAATAAGGCTCGAATGATTTCCACTTTTGGAAAGCTTAAGGATAGTGGAGAATACACCTTCTTCGTAGTAGATTCTCAACATGAAAAATTTGATTGTATCCAAAACGTTACTAATAGCCAGAATTATGTTGCCCAGTATGCCCTGAATGATTATCCAATCTCCGAAGGAGATATTCTTTCCATGGGCAAGGATGCCTGGAATACAGCCCTGAATACAGTCAATGTTGGAAAATATAATTTGGGATGGGCGTCGATCGGAATCTGCACCCATGCCCTTTACGAGGCGATCACGCATGCCGCAAACCGACGTCTCTATGATATGTATGTAACCGATTTTCCACATGTTAAGCGCATGTTTATAGATGCATACTGTAGATTGGTTTCAATGAAATTATTTGCATTGCGTGTAGCAGATTACCAACGAGTTGCTTCGTTAGAAGACCGGCGTTACCTGCTCTATAATGCGCTGGTGAAAATGAAAGTCACTACTCAGGGTGAAGAAGTTATCGATTTGCTCTGGGATGTGATCGCAGCCAAAGGGTTTGAAAAAGACACCTACTTTGAGATGGCTGCCAGGGATATCCGAGCCTTGCCCAAGCTAGAAGGAACTGTGCATGTTAACATTGCGCTGATTGCAAAATTCATGCGCAATTATCTCTTTTTCCCAACTGAGTATCCGGAAGTACCTCGGTGCGATGGGGCTGACGATGACATATTCCTCTTTGACCAGGGACCGGCCAAAGGGTTGGGAAAGATCAAATTCCACGATTGGAAACCGATTTTTAAGAGATGGGATCTACAAAATGTAAATCTGTTCGAAGAGCAAGTAGCAGCGTTCAGAAAAATGTTGATGCTTGCAGCTCCCGACAATGATCAACAAAGGGACGTTGATTTTCTGTTATCCATGGGAGAGATATTTTCGTTGATCGTGTATTCCCACTTGATCCTGGAAAATGCCGAGATCTACGAAATGGGACCCGACCTTGTCAACCAAATTTTTGATGTTTTGGTAAGGGACTTCTCTAAATATGCCCTGGAGCTGCACAATAAATCCAGCAGCAGTCCGAAACAAATGAAACATTGCCTCAAGATGATCCGTAAACCAGTCGCCGATCAAGCCCAGTACGATTATGTATGGGATGAATATGTTTATGCCCTTAACGGTGTCTACGAAATGAACGAATGATCTGGGGGATTGTCGTTAATGAATACTAAGATTTCTTCTTTAAATAGTTTCTGTTAACTTATAAACTGGATTTGAATTAACAGCTCTTAGAAAATTATTCCAATTTATTAGAGGAGGATGAGATGGTATCTAAAGAACGTAGCGGATCTAAGCCCTGGTTGCAGTTTTACGATGATGGCGTACCGCCTAGTATAGATTATCCCCCGATCCCTCTCGATAGATTGCTGGAGGAATCAGCAACAAAACATCCTGAACACCCTGCTATTATTTTTGGCGGAAGCGTCGGCTCGAAAGTAATGGACAGCCAGTTAACCTACCGAGAGCTCAATGAAGCAGTAAATCGATTTGCGGCTGCGATGCAAAATCTGGGTATAAAGAAAGGGGATCGGGTAGCCATGTTCATGCCCAACTGCCCTCAGCTGGTCATCGCGTATTATGGGGCGATGAGGGCTGGGGGAATTGCTGTACCGTGCAATTTTCTCTATACAGAAAAAGAGATAGAAAACCAACTGCTTGATTCCGGAGCAGAAATAATTGTTGTTCTAAGTTCTTTTTATGAATTGGTTAAATCAGTTCGGGAAAACACAAAGCTGAGGCATATTGTGGTTGCTAATGTCAAAGAATATTTCCCGCCGTTCCTAAAATTAATGTTCACATTGCTCAAGGAAAAGAAAGGTGGACATGCAGTCAATCTAGCAAATAAGGACGATATTTGGTTCCAAACCCTTCTCGAAGATGCAGAGCCTTCTCCAGAGCAAATAGAAACCGGACCAAACGATACTGCCTGTTTGATCTACACAGGCGGAACAACTGGGATACCCAAAGGAGCTGAGCTCACTCACCGAAACGTTTTGTCGAACGCTATTGCTGGCGGCTATTGGTCACACTCCCGTGAGGCGAAAGAGGTGTCTATTGGCGCATTGCCATTTTTCCACTCTTACGGGATGACAGCGGTTATGAATATGACCATTGCCACGGCAGGGACTATGGTGCTGATTGTTGATCCACGTGATGTGCTGCACATTATGGGGTCTATTAGTAAGCATAAGGCGACGTTATATTCCGCTGTACCTTCAAGTTACACGCGGATAAACACACATCCTGATGTTGGTAAATTTGATCTAAGCTCAGTGAGAGTTTGTTTGAGTGGTGCAGCACCACTTCCAAAACAAGTACAGGAAACCTTTCAGTCCATCACTGGAGGAAAGCTGGTTGAGGCATTTGGTATGACTGAATCCAGTCCGGCTACTCATGTTAATCCGTTAGACAGGAATAAGATCGGGACAATAGGCACTCCTTGGCCGGATACTGATGTTCGGATCGTGGATGTGGATACTGGGGAAGAGGAGCTACCCCAGGAAGAAATTGGCGAGATGATCATGCAAGGTCCTCAGGTCATGAAAGGTTACTGGCGCATGCCCACTGAAACCGCAAATATGCTCCGAGAGCATCCATCCATGGGGCCAGGAAAATGGTTGCATAGTGGCGATATTGCCTTGATGGACGACGAGGGATATTTCAGAATCGTGGACCGCAAGAAAGACATGATTATATGTGGCGGCTACAATGTCTATCCGCGAAACATTGAAGAGGTGCTATTCCAGCATCCTGCCGTGAAAGAAGCCGGAGTGGTTGGAATGACAGATGAATACAGAGGAGAGACCGTAATTGCTTTTGTTGTCCTTAAAGATGGAATGTCCGCAACTGATCAGGAGATCATCGATCATTGTGCTGAACATCTGGCAAAGTATAAAGTGCCTTCGAGAATAGTGTTTAGAACAGAACTGCCGATGACCGCAGTCGGCAAAGTGCTGAGGCGCGAGCTTGTTAAGGAGTTATCTGAGGTGAAATAACTTGACTTACAATGGGTTCTGATTTTACTGAAAAACAGAAAGCGATGACCTCCTAAAACTTTCTCAGGTATTGAGATCTGCCCGATAGTTATTCAGCTAGGTTTGTATTGTAGTTGAGTGAGTGTTACCTGGAGAATAATAGCACGCCCGGCGGGGATCGAACCCACAACCTTCTGGTTCGGAACCAGATACTCTATCCATTGAGCTACGGGCGCATGAAGGAATTTTACCATAGCGATAAAGAATAGTTGGTGGTTGGGGTTTCAATATCAGCTCACTATCTGACTTTGGAGTAATTGAACTATTGAAGAACAGATAAAAGATAAAAGTGTGTCCCGGTCATCTATTTTCGACAGAGTCAGATATTTCTTGACCATCTCCATGGATGAATGCCCCAGCAAGCGTTGTAATGTAAAAACCTAGCTGCCATTGCGTAAATATTGAATGGTTAAAGCGAGGAATTTAAATCTTAGATTTCTTTTGCTAGGTTTTGTAATTCAGAGCGCAGGCGTTGAATTTCCAGTGCTGTGCCCAGCTCATCACCGTAGTGAACCAGCTGGCGCTTTTTGTGCATCAGGTCTCCACAAGCTTGATAAAAACCGTGTACCTGGCGGTAATTTCCATGAAAACGGGCTTGTATAAAAACAAATCCCTGGCGCCAGGCAGAACAGGCTACTAAAAAATGGGCCGCAGATAATAGATTTTGGGCATGTTCATCGGCAAGATATTCTTTCATCCAGAGCTGTTCGCGGTTAATTAATAGGAAAATTAACAATAATAGTCCCAGATAGCCGCTCCAATCCCAGATTGTTCCGAAAATTAATCCAGCCTGGTTTTGAAACAAACCGGCAAATAAATTATGAAGCAGGTGCAAAAGCACAGCCAGGGACCATCCAGAAAGCGGAGCAATCCATTTTAATATAGGATCTTTGAGGCGCCTGGAATACGCCAGGCCCAAGCCAATAAAAGCTGTGTAAAATGGATGCTGCCAGCCAACCAGAATGACCCGTATGAGGGTCAGGTCGAGCAGTCCTTGCCAGCTATTTTCCAAAAATCCTAATTGGTATATATACCAGCTGTTTTCAGTTGCAGCAAAACCCAGTGCAGTAATCCCGCCGTAAATCAACCCATCCAGGGGAGAATCGAATTCAGCTCTAAATAACAAAAATACAATCAGAACAGCAAGGCCTTTAAGGGTTTCTTCAACGAGGGGGGCGACCAGGGTCGAAATGGTCAATTGTGTGGCAAACGTGTTCTGGGTTAGCCAGTAGATTCCTGTGCTTGTTAGGGAGTTGATTATAAAGGCAGCTCCGGAAGCGATTACTGCACCCCAGGCAAAGACCCCCAATAATAATTTCAGGGGCTCTTTTTCGTACCGGTCCAAATAATAAAGAATCCAGGCATAAAAAACCATCGGCAGCACACCTGCAAGAATGGATGCCAGTAAACCCATCAGGGAAGTT
>CAXMRF010000083.1:0-7316 GCA_964195965.1 uncultured Nitrosomonadaceae bacterium | reverse complement strand
TCTCTGCCATTATTGAAAAGGATCTTATTTACACGAACACAATTTGAGCGCCATCGGTTAAGTCCATAAATTCCATTGCTCCCAAAACTGTCGCGCCTTCTATCAGGTCGTCCTGGGTCAGCTTCATCATGTCCATAGACATTTTACAACCATAAATATTAGCGCCGGCATCTGCAAGCAATTGCATAAAGTCCGGGACCCGCGGAAAACCTAATTTCTTGATCTCCCCTCGCATCATCCAGGAAGCTGCTGCGGATATTCCGGGCACGGCGCCCAACAAAGTAGGGATGCCAAACCAGGGATGCATGTTCGGGTTTCCCACAGTAGCGACGGTTAGTTTGCTCATTTTCTTTTTGGTGATAATGTCCAGACCCCAGAAAGTAAAGAACATCTCCACGTCGATACCACTCATACGGGCAGCATTCGCCAGAATAAGGGGAGGATATGCCATATCAAGGGAACCTTTGGAAGCTATCAAGGCTAACTTTCGATTCCCATTGGTTCCAGAAGCCTGGTGTAAATTCTTTGAAGGTTTTGCCATGTGAAACTCCTTTATTAGATGCAGCCAGTGGGTTTTTTAAGACCAGCGATATTAGCGGCGATTTTTGCCGGTCCTTCCGGGAATAATTGATACATCTCTTTCATGCCCACATCTGTTCGCTGGGTAATCAGGCGCAGTGTGGGGGGTTCTCCGTTTTTTTCAAATTCACTTCTGGCAAAGTCAATAACTTGCCAATGCCGGTCAGAAAGCTCAACTTCCAGTGCCGCTGCAATCGCCTGGCCAATTTCTTTTGTCCAGACGGAAGCATCAACCATAAAACCATCATCATCAAAATCAATGGTGTCTAGAATATCTTGGGGCATAACATTACTCCTTTTAGTAAACTTTAATTAATTTTCCCCGGTATCTTCACCCAGAGCTTGGATTACTTTTAACATGCGGGATAAACCTCTTTTGGTTTCAGGCTGGTTCGCTTCCCGAATGAGAGAGACCAACGAAGGTGTTCTGGCAGAATCAGCGGGAGTCGCATGGAAAGCCTTCAACATTCCGTTCAACTCAGATAATGTGCCTTCCTGGGCGAACGTTTGTAATAGTTCCCCGCTTTGAGAGAACACTCCTCCCTGCTCCAGGCGATCAAGGGCTTCTACTGCAGATGAAAACACTTGTTTTCCCAACAATTCAACTTCATCCACAATGCCCATGATGGCCTCAAATCTATCCATCATAGTGAGGATTAATTGTGTGTTTCGAAGCACCCTTTTGAGAAGATAAAGCAAATCTTCAAGTTCAAATTCGGCCCCGATTTCTTCCAATTCGGTAATGGTAAGGCCAATCAGCTGATTGCCAATAGGAATTAGATCTGCTTTTAATTCATCAAATTCCTGGTTGCGTTTTTGCTGAGTTTCTGCCTGATTCGCGAGAACAGCCAGCTGGGCTGCCATTTGATCTACTTTTTCATACATTAAAGTCAAGTCTTTATCCATCTGTCACCTCACTGCCATTTCCCAGCCATCGTCATCTGGGATTCAAAAGGCATTTCTCCACCTTTTAAAAGAATATTCCAATACATCCAGCGGAACATCATCTTTCCCCAGTGGTTTGCGGGGGATTCTTTTAACAGGGAGAAAGGCCCCAGACCAGGCAAGGGATACTTACCGGGTAATGGTTCCACATCATAATTAAAGTCGATCAGGATCCCCTGCTCAAAACCGGACTCGATGAAACAATTTGCATGGCCATCAAACTCTGCGTGCGGTTCCAGCCCCTCGATATGGCGAAGCATATTTTCAATCAATACATCGAGCATAAAATGGGCCACTGAACCTGCTTTTGAAGTTGGTGCATTGCCGGCATCACCAATTACCCAGATGTTTTCATGGGCTGTTGATTGCAAGGTATGTTTATCGATGGGAACATAATTTAATTCATCTCCCAACCCGGAATTGCCTATTACTTCAGCACCCATATTGGTTGGGACAGTGATCAACAAATCATAAGGAATTTCGCGATCATCCCAGGACCGAATAGCCGATTTTTTGTTATCAACTTCACTGATATTAAAATTCGTCTCCATAGATATTCCCTTGTTTTCAAGCATGCCGCCTAAAACGCTGGCTGCGCGTGGTTTTGTAAAAGCGCCATCCAGGGGAGTTGCATAAACAATCTCAACCTTATCGCGGATACCTTGCTGGGTGAAATACCAATCTGCCAGAAATAAAAATTCAAGGGGAGCCACAGGACATTTAATGGGCATTTCAGCCACATTTAAAACCATCCTGCCGCCTTTCCAGAATTTGAAGAAACTCGCCAAGGCTGCTGCTCCATCTGGTGTGTAAAAATCAAATATGTTTTTACGCCAGCCACCCCCATCCAGCAATCCCTCTGTTTCAGCAGGCTGGATATGAGTTCCGGTTGCAACTACCAGATAATCATAATTAATTACCTTTTTATCTTTGGATAACACCACCCGGTTTTTCTCCGGCTCAATTGCCTCTATGCCCGAGAGGATCAGTTGTACTCCGCGGGGAATAAAATCACGCTTGGGTTTTTCAACATCCCGGGGAGAGTAAATTCCAAAGGGAATAAATAAAAAACCCGGTTGATAGTAGTGGGTCTCATCCCGGTCCACTATGATTATTTCCCATTCCCTGGAATCCAGTTCATGGATTAATTTATTGGCGACCATTGTGCCACCCGTGCCCGCACCTAATATTAATATTGTTTTCATGCCCACATTCTCCTGACTTGATACTGGTAAATTGTTCCTACTTTCCCTTCTCTACCCGGTTTTAAACCTTTCCCTCCGGATTATCCTTGTGTAACACGGCACATACTACCATGTTACGATCCTTTAAAGAAGAGATAAGGTGATTTCTTACCAATTTTATTAGGTCTTTTTTCACTATATAGAACCGGGGACGGTGTTCTGAGAAGATCTGGCTGGCTGAACAAAAACTCGAGACCTAAACTGGACAGATTTTTGTATAATATATATAGTTAAGTGTGTATAAAGGAGGCATTTATGAAAATAAATACCAAAGCCTTTGCTCTCGCCACAGGGATCGTCTGGGGTTTGAACTGGTTTATACTGACCTGGTGGATGATTCTCTTTGACGGTATCACCCACGAAGTGCTTCTTATTGGCCGGATGTACCGGGGCTTTACTCTCAGCCCGGTGGGCAGCCTGGTGGCTTTCTTATGGGGCTTCGTGGATGGTTTTATGCTCGGTTTGTTATGTGCCTGGATTTATAATAAACTCGCCTCCCGTTTCCAATCTGACAAATAATAAAACAGACTGTACAAAGATCGATAATAAAAAACAGCCGTGCACATACAACACGGCTGTTTTACTGTTTTTTTTCTTACCCTAGACCCTGGCTTTACCTCCCAAACTGGTCAAAACCACTCCCAGCAGCAGGGGCGCTGCACAGAAAGGACGAACAACCTGGTCTCTGATACGCTGGTCATTATTTTGAGAAGAACTCTGATTTTCAGGTAGAGAGAGGTGAGCAGGAAGTTCATTTAATTCACCTTCTCCAGGCAGGATTTCATAGGCTTTCCCATCGATTACAAAAATCACGTTTTCTCCCAGGGCCAGATATTTTCCCCACTCGGGCCTGGCTGACAACAGTTCATAATAGACTGATGTGCCAAAACCTATCTGGAGTGTATTCATAGAATCAGAGTCAAATGTGCTGTCTATCCATACCCCTCCCTGGAAGAAAAAGGTCTTCTCTCCAACATATTTAAGGACCGGTTGGTTTGGATCAGTCAGATATGAATCCCCGGTCACAACCGGCTGAGGAACAGATTCAGCAGACCGTAAATTAGCTTCCGCTTCCGCTTTGTCTACTGCTTCCGCCCCAACAGCAGGTCCGGCATACTCTTCCATTAATTCCTGGGCTGCCTCATCCCACCCTTCTCGGGAAAATATATTTTCTTCCACAACCAGGAAGGATGTGTAGGGAGTTATGATCCCGTATCGAATACTCAGCTGAATAACAGCATCAACCCATTCTTTATTTTCTCCTTGATACCTGATCTGATTCAACAGGTAACCAATTTTTCTGGCTGCCCATAACCTGGGAATAAAACTGTTTGCCCCTTCTGTGCGCTCGCCAGGATCGAAGTTTGCCTGATAAACAAATGTCTCCTGATGTGAATTAACTGATCCAGTGAGCGAGATGGTTGTTTTATTGCCGCTGCCTGCAGGCAGCCGATAACGACCAGCAATTAAGAGCTGGGTCCCGGAAAACAAATCTGGCAATACCGGGGGGTAGACATCCTCCACCAGGATTCCGCCAAAATCTAGCTCCAGGTTAGCCAGGACGGGTGATTTAATTCTGGCAAACAAAGCTGATACCTCTTCATCAATCCGCTCAGAGGGACGCACATAACTCACCAGGCCGCGGTTATCCTGAGATAGAGTATCCAGCAGCTCTGTATTTACATCATCCCCTACACCAAAGGCAAACATGCGGATTCTATTTGATGCTGATGCTTTCGCGTTGGCTAGAATTTGGTCTATATCCGTAACCCCTTCTGTTGGCAGTCCATCCGTCAGGAATAAAATCACCAACTGCCTGTCGCTTCCACCTTCTCGTTCCAGGTTACGCTGCGCCATGGCTTCCAGCAGCGCAAGGTTGATATTGGTGCCCCCAAGCGCCTGCATCCTGTCAATCCAGGCGATAGCCTGTGATACCTGGGAAACCGGCTGAAGCTGACGGGAAAAATGTTGCACGCCGGTTGAAAAAGCAATCACATTAAAGGTGTCTTCCTGGTTGAGATGAGTCAACACATAACCGGCAGCCATTTTTGCCTGATCCAATTTATCGCCCTCCATAGATCCAGAAGTGTCCAGTACTAAAACAATATCCCTGGGGATGATCTGGTCAACTTCAACTGCCGGTGCCGCCATCAAAAGAAAATAACCCGTTTGTTCTGAACCAAAATAGCCGCCAGGATCTGGATAGGTCAATAAATTAAGGGCAACATCCTCTTTGCTCAAAGTGTAAATCAATTCAAAATCCTGATCGGGCAGAACATAATTTTCTTCATAACTTACCACTGCCTGGAACTCCCCGTCTCTGTTCAAGTAGATCCTGTCCTGATGAGTAGGAGAGTAAATGCTCCTTAAAGGCTGCCTGGAATTTAACTCTATTCGCACTGAACAATCCTCCAGTGGTTGGGCAGAAAATTTTTCTGTATTCAACGGATAACTATACTTAATCAAACCATTATCCATCTGAAGGACCTGGCTGTATTCCAATTCGACCTTACGCGAACCTCCAGGAGGTATGGGGTAAATTCTTGCCTGAACTGCCCCCTTCCCCACATATTCCAGCAAGGCTGGATCCCGCCGTTCACGTACGATATTTTCATAAATTTGACGGGCCTGATCTGCCTCCAGAATCTTGGCCTCAACAGGTTCCCCGTCAACCCAAAGAACAAATTCAGAAATAGCAGCGCCTTCCGGAAGAGGAAAAACATAGGTGCCCTCCACTTCCCAATCGAGTTCGTTTAGGAATTCCTGCTCAACCCGGGTAACGGCTATCTGGTCCTCAATAAGGACCGATACCCTGTGATATCTTATAGTTAACCAGCTTTCTTCCAATGTCACCGGATTATCAATCGGGGGTGGATCAGGGATGAAAATCCCATCTGCAAGGGCATTCTGAGTGGATAAAACCAAAGCCAGCAGAGCTAAGCCAAAGCTGCATACACTCTTTTTTAAGGGTTGGAATAAGGAAAACATGGCTCTCCTCCTTTTAATCGTTGGGTTGATAAAAAGAGGACGGCCAAAAAAGCCAAAAAGTTCCCCCGAACTTATCCTAATCGACTAAAACTTCCTATTAGTTTATTTCTTTTGGTAGATAAAGAGCATATCAGGATATTCAGTAAAATAGTAATGAACCCAGATATAGAGATGGTTAAACAAAGCGACCAGCAAGGCTGCCCTGGATGACAATAACAAGCCGGGCACCCATAAAAAAAGGAAACCAACTAAATACATAGAATTGGGTATCCAGCGATAGATTCCTTGTTTCACGAAAGGAAGATCACGGTATGTTTCTGGTTCAAAATGATCCATCCCCAGGGCTCTATTGATCCCAAAATATTTTGCTATAGAATAACCCAGGTAAATTACCAACAGCAAAAATACACCAGAAAGGGACCAGCGCAACCATGATGACAATATAAAAGTGCCTGAATTTGAAATCGCCAATCCAATGATTGTGGCAGGACGAGCCAAAAACAAAATCATGAATCCGGCCGTCCAAATTTTAAATGCCTTATCGCCAAAGGTTTTTGTCAGCCAGCCGTAATATAACTCGGCTCGCCAGCAAAGTACAACAAAAATCTGATGAAGAATCGGAAAAAGAACCGCCAGGATCAACCAGGTTTTTGTAGACAGGTTCCAAAATGACCCGCTTAGAAAACTATCTTGGGCTGTTATATAAACACCACCTATCAAAACCAGTAAAAACGCGAAATGGTAGCCTTGTTTTTCGAAGATTTTCATAATTCTCCTTCTCTTTCCTGTTCCTCAGAGAGTTGAATATCGGCTTAAAAAGGGAACAAACCAGGAACCCCTCTTGACGAAAAACTCACCGGCTAATCCAAAATCCTTGAGTTCAAGTCATTTATCAGATCATCCACCTGCGATATACCATTCACTTCCAGATAACGATCCTGGTTCTTTTCTATCAGCGGATCATCTTCGTGAGACCAGGTAGGATGATCTACCAGGTGCAAAGCCCATCCACCGGCCTGAAGTACCGGAAGAATATCAGAGCGGAGAGAATTGCCAATCATCAAAAACTTTTCTGGATTGATCTTGTAGCGTTTGATGATCTCCCCATACACATGCGGGTTTTTATCACTCACCACTTCAAGTGCCTGAAAATAAGAGGACAAACCCGAATCCTGAAACTTGCGCTGCTGGTGCAAAAGATCGCCTTTGGTAATTAGCATTAATGGATATTGGGCAGATAATTTCTCCAACAGGGCTGGAACTCCGTCAAAGACCTCCACTTCTTCGGTGAGCATTTCTTTCGCCATATTGATTAACTGTTGAATATCACCTGGATGGATGGTTTCTTTGGTTAGCCTAATAGCGTTTTCAATCATGGAGAGTACAAAACTCATCACTCCATAACCGAAATATTGAATGTTCTCCACTTCGAATTGATCAATATTCTCAATATCTTCAGCTTTGATTCCATATTTTTGAAGAATGTCCAGGAATCTATCTCTGCCGTCAAGATAGTATTCCTCGTTCTTCCAAAGCGTATCATCCGCATCAAAAGCTATC
>CAXMRF010000082.1:0-7363 GCA_964195965.1 uncultured Nitrosomonadaceae bacterium | reverse complement strand
AGTAAATTATGAGGTCTGGCGTTGCAGCTTTGGAGTAAATTCTCATCGGTAAAAACTCCTTAATACCCCTACACAGCAGAGGTGATATTTCTCTTTTGATACAGCAGGTAGCTGGCCGGAACAGCAATTAAAATCACCACCACACTGATCATCACCAAAGGCAGATCATAGGCCAAGTTGGCTAAAATATAATTGGGATCAAAATGCTTAAAGGGAGAGATAACTTCCAGTTTGTCCTCTCCCAACATGCCGCCAAAGGCATTCAAGACATACATACCAAAAGCAAGTGCCATAGATAAGGGGGTCACGCTCCGCACCCGTTTCATCAGCAGGGAAATCACCATGCCCACTGCCAGAAAAAATAGCTGGAATACCCCAATAGTAAGCAGCACCATGATCATGGCCTCAACATCATATGGACGTCCATCCCGGACCAAATTAACAACTATAAAGGAGCTGATCCATACCGCTAAATTTGTCATTGTTAAGGCAAGAAAGGCCGCCAATAATTTTGATGTGAGAATTTTGCCGCGTCCCACGGGTTTAGCTAACAAAAAATCCGCTGTGAATTCCCGTTCTTCTATAGAAACCAGGGAAAAACCATAATTTGCCGCTTGAATTGCCAGGCAGACCTGGCAGAAAAGGAATACCACCCCATAAAATCCAAGCACGGATGAAAAATCCATATTTGTCATGCCGAATGC
The DNA here is from genome assembly GCA_964195965.1 of uncultured Nitrosomonadaceae bacterium. GTDB lineage: Bacteria > Chloroflexota > Anaerolineae > Anaerolineales > UBA11858 > B10-G9. Next base: position 6,659 of record CAXMRF010000082.1, on the reverse strand, counting down.
AATTAACAGCTCTTCAGGAAAACTGGCCATCATCTCGGTTAATAACTCAGCCTCAGCAGCAATGCTATTAAAAGCAGAAAAATAAACCAGGATGATCAGAAAAATGGAAACAGACCAAATGCCCACCGATTTGAGATAAGACTTAAATTCATGTTTAAAGATATTCATATTGATCCCTTACTCATAGTAGTGGATAAAAATCTCTTCCAGGGTGGGCTCTTCAATAACTACATCGGTTAACTGCATCCCGCTGATCAATTGAGTAATCCGATTAATGTCTCCCTTGTAAAAGAAATTTATTGCGCCTTCATCAAGATGCAAATTGCTAACACCTTCGAAGTTAATCGCCTTTTCATCCAGGTTTTCTCCCACAATCCTGATTCTTTTATAATTGTCCTTTTGCAGAGTTTTAATATCCTGGAGATTGATAATGCTGCCCTCCTTGATAATTGCTACCCGGTTGCACAAACGCTGCACCTCGCCCAGAATATGGGAGGAGAAGAACACCGTAGCTCCGCGCTGGTTTTCCTCACGAATGAGGTTAAAGAAATTCTGCTGCATAAGGGGATCCAGCCCAGCAGTGGGTTCATCCAGGACAATTAATTTAGGTGAGTGAAGCAAACCCTGAACGATGCCTACCTTCTTTTTATTGCCGTAAGAAAGATCGTCTATTCTTCTCTTCAGGTCCAGTTCCATAATGTCTGCAAGTTCAAATAAACGAGTCGAACTGTCCTTTTTATAAAAACTGGCTGAATATTTCAGCAGGTCAATAACCTTCATGCCTTCGTAATAAAAAACCTCGGAAGGCAGGTAGCCGATATCCTGGCGAATTTCTGGACCAAATTTAATGACATCTTTCCCAAAAATTTTGGCTTCTCCACTGGTCGGGTAGATCAATGATAAAAACAAACGAATCGTAGTGGATTTTCCCGCCCCATTAGGACCGATAAATCCAAATATCTCTCCTTCATCCACATTAAAGGAAACATCCACAATGCCTCTTGCTTTACCATAGAATTTCGTTAAATTATTAACTTCAATGATACTCACGATTTACTCCTTCCCATGACCTCTAAAACATGATCTGCTAACTATCAAGACACTGGTTTATTATATCCAATTTCGAAACAGAGGGGATAAATTCCCGTTGCCTTCCCCGGCAAGAAAAAACCGCCCTTCAAAAGAAGAGCGGTTTGTATATGAATCAACTTGAAAGGATCAATTACCCAGGTTCGATTTTACATAATTTACCAATTCATCCACTTCAACATACATGGTTCGATTGGGATTGTCCGGTGCTCCATAATCTTTGATCCAGGTAATTTCTCCACTGCCATTCACAAGAACAAATGTATGGCTGGGTTCTCCATTTTCAATAGCCCATTGCAGGACGTCATAATTCCCTGATACTGCTAAATCAGGGTCGGAGAGAACAGGTACAGTTGTGATCCCCAGGGCCTGAGCTTCCGGAGCCATTTCAGACACAGAATCTCTGGCGATGCTAATCACTTGAACATTGAGGGCTTGAAAATCAGGGCTGTTTTGCAAATCGACGATTTGCTGCATGCAAGGCGGTCAACCCACGGCCATGTGGAAAAATAGCAAAACCGGGGTCCCCTGATAATCAGATAACGAGGTCTGGCCGCCAAGGGCATCATCCAGGGTAAATGCTGGGGCAGAGGATCCTACCATTGCTGAAGTTGGGGTTGGTTGAGGGGCACATCCCGATCCAATCAAGACAGCCATCACAACCAGGGTGGCATACAAAGTTCTATTCATCTGGCACCTCTAAAATAATAATACTGATAAATTGTACAGGGAATACCAAAATATCATAACATGAAATTCAGAACCCATGCTCAAAATTTATGACAACCAATGAGAAAATAATTACCCATTCCATACCTGCAATAATTTGTTAAAGGGAAGTTAATTCGCAGGATAACTCTATGCCTAAAATCTTATAAACCTGCCTTCTCATAAAGTTCAAAGTCGTGCTGGTAAATATTTTTTATTTTAATTATTTGACTTTTGATGGGAATGTATAAAGTTCTGTTTTTATTCACGTTGAGATTTTGTGTGTTATTTTCAATACGTTTTTCTATACCACATAGCTCAAATGCCTGATTGATTCCATCTTGTAACTGCTCCAAACGATATATTTTCTTCAGGAGAATATTTCCTTCCTGGTCAGTTACATCATCCCACATTGAAGCTGTGTGGGTTGAAAATTGTATACCCAGAGGAGAGTAGAGAGATGCACTGGAACGGGATTCTTCTAAATAATGTAGAAACATATCAAACGCATAGGATGTGTTGTAATGGAATTTACCCGATTTCAAATATCTCTTAACTGTGCTCTTTAATGTATTGGTAAAACTGTTATCTTGCCAGTAAAGGGCATAAAACATACTGATACATCTATCAATTGGATCTCGCGAAAACGCAAATGAAAATAGTTTATCCCAACGATCTGGATAAAGAAATTCTTTTGCAAAATGACACCTTTTAAATTGATACTCACCTAATAAAACTCGATAATTATTTAAAATATCATTATATTCTTCAGGTTCTGCCTGGATAAAACATTCAGGTTTTTTTGATCGATCTACTTCCACGTAATATGGCTGTAAAAGACTGCGTATTGTTATCCCTGCTGATTTTTTTATATGAAGCCAAAAAAAATGATCGTATTTCATAAATATTCCTCAGTAATTTTAAGTTATGAAAAATAAACTTATAAGATTAATAGGTCCTCTCAGGCTATTTTACCTAATCTTTGTCGATTTGAATTATAGAACAGAAAACCGCTATTCAACAAAAATAGCGGTTTTCAATAACTTATGCACTAAAGGCCGGGTCTTTTGAATCGTTATCGGATTACATAAATAATTATTTGATAATCATCCCAGCTCAGGATTTATTCCGTGTGTAAAACAATAAACCTAGGCCAGATGCAAGACAGAAAAATAATGGAAGATGCTTCCCCCTAAAACAAACAGGTGCCAGATAGCATGATTATAAGGAAGTTTTTTCCATTTATAAAATATCACTCCGACCGAATAAAAGGCGCCCCCGATATACAAAAAAATCATCGATAATTCGCCAATCATATTCCCCGCCTGGATAAAAACAATCAGGCCTGCCCAACCCATTAAGAGATATAAAAAGACTGTTGGTTTTTCAAATTTTGAGCTAAATCCCAGCTTGAGGATTAATCCAAGGATCGATAAACCCCAAATCACACCCAGCACACCCCAGCTTAAACCTGTTCGAAATTGGGTTAACAAGAATGGTGTATAGGTTCCCGCAATCAGGAAATAAATCGCGACATGGTCCAATCTTTGCAGGATGGCATTCCAGGGCTTTGTCGAAAAAGAGTGATAAATCGTTGAAGCCGAATACAAAAGCAGCAGTGAGATGCCAAAGATTATAAAACTGGCCAAATGCCAGGGAGTTCCTCGATTCACTGCCCTGATAATCAGGATAACCAATCCAGCAATACTAAGCCCGATACCAATACCATGGGTAATGCTGTTGGCAATAACCTCCCCCTTGGTATTTATCTCTGAATTATGATCTGGTTTATAACGCACGTTTTCCTCCAACCAATGAATTTGACTATTTTTTAATGATCCTCATTAGAAAGGACTGAGAGGATTAAACCCATAAAGAAACAGGACCAGGACAGTGATAAAGCTTGACATCACCGCGCCGGTAACCAATTCCCAGAAATTATGGCCTTTAGCCGACATGCGGGCAAATAATGTCAACGGTATCAAAGCTGCCAACGGGGTTGCAATCAACCCGAAGAAATAAAAAACTGCTGTAACGGGGCCTGCAACTCCTGCAGCATGACCGCTGGCTTTGAAGCGCAGAACTAAATTAAAGACGATCAGCCCCAGGGTAATCATCGTATAGTTAATTGCAATGGCTTCAAAAATTAGAGGGGCATTAACCAGGCGCAGGACAACAAAACCTATCGGGTAGCTGATAATCATCAATACAAAACTAGCCAGGCGCTGCCGCTTAATGATCTTGGTCCAATTCTTTTCTCTGCCGGGTATATAAAATAACAGGCTGCAAAGCGGAATTAGACAAATGAATAACAAAGTCCAGCCAAATCCTCCCACCCGGTTGGGAAGATCAGCAGGGAGTTGAAAGAATATAAAAGTTACCAAAGCGCCTGAAAGCATCGGCACATTCAGCAGCTGGGATAGCACTTCACCTAGTATCCGCAAAGCAGGTGTTTTTAAAGGCTTGGGATCGGTATTTTGGGAAACCATCTAAGATTCGCTCCTGTACTCCATAAATGATTTTGTTCCTGGGCGCTGAACAATGGTCCGGTTTTATCCGCCAGTTTGTCCCGATGGGCAAACATCGAGAACCTGGCACTAATTCAGATTATTTCTTTTTTTCCTTTTTCTTTTTTCCCTTTTTTCCTTCTAGCTGGACATGTTCATCCAAAACTTCCTGCTGATATTGTTCAAAAGTGACATTTTTCCAGAAATTCGCTGTATTGGCAACATAGGAGAAAACTAGCTGGGACGCGGTTTCTGTATCTTGAGACTCAATACTCGGAATCAGTGTTTCCCAGAGTTTACGCGCCAGCTCTCTGTGTTCAGGTGTGGAATAATAATAGATCGCCAGCTGATGGTAAAAATCTTTGAAGGTATTAAAGATCAACCCGTAGACCAGGTTGTCACAATAAGCGATCAGCATATGATGCAGCTGCCACATCCCTTTTGCATATGATGCGGGCTCGTCCGGCAGTTTGTTAAAGCTTTCTAGGAGATCAATAATCAAGCCCGGGGCTCGCCGCACTGATGAGGCAGTGTATTTGGGGGCTAATAATTGCCACATCTCCAACAAATCCGGGACCAGATTGGGAAGCAGATCAGGGTCAGCCTTCAAAAGTCCGGCCAAAATATTTAAGTTGCCATCCTTCAAATAATCACGAATTCGGGTTGGTTTTCCTTGTTGAATGTCAAGCCAGCCATCCCGGCTCAACCGCTGCATGGCTTCCCTTAAGGCAGAACGCGCAATATCCAGGTCTTTACTAAGGGTCCGCTCTCCCGGCAGATCAGTATTGGGTGGAAATAATCCACTGACTATCCCCTCGATCAAATGCCGCTCTGCTCGATCCGTAGCCCGTTCTTCACTATTTTCACTCATAGTACACTCCTTCATTGAACAACCAACTGGTACTACCTGTTAGTGGCAATATCATATCACTGGTATTACCAGTTGTCAATATCAGTAACTAGTACAAAAGATTTTCGTCCGGATTGTGAAAAATCCGGCATTAAAAAACCGCTTTTCCATAGAAAAGCGGCATCTCGGTAATATATACTGCCTGTCAACGGGGCAGGCAACTCTACTTCCCCACCAGTTCAGGAACGGGATCCAAAGAGACTCTGATTATTTATCCAACCAGGGATATGAATTTCAATAAAATATAAACTTCAGAAAATTTATTCTAGGTCAATTAGCGGAATATTTCCTGGAAGATTATCGATCCCAGCTTGTTTTTGTTTCTCAATACAGTGATGGTCACCATAAGAACAAAACACACAACAATCTCCGGGCAAAGGACGAATTTGAGTACTACAACTAGTACAGTTATGAAAAACCAATCAATAATTCTGAGGAATATCCAGTTCTTCCACAAATCCGCAATTGGGACAGGATAAATTTGTTCGGGTAATTAATGGCATGAAGTTAGATTCCTTAAGAATTTACTTTTTTTTCAAAATAATATTTTTTCTGCAGCCAGAAAGCTACATTCACCAATCCTATCATTACTGGAACTTCAATCAGCGGTCCAATCACCGCAGCAAAAGCAACTCCGGAATTGATTCCAAACACCGCTACTGCGACAGCAATTGCCAGTTCAAAGTTATTACTGGCTGCCGTGAATGCCAGGGTAGTGGTTTTGGAATAATCTGCACCAATTGCCTTGCCCATGAGAAATGACACCAGGAACATGATCACAAAATATATTAACAGGGGGATCGCAATCCGGACCACATCCAGCGGGATAGTGAGGATCAATTCACCCTTAAGCGAGAACATGACCACGATAGTGAATAATAAAGCAATCAGAGTCAGCGGACTGATTTTCGGAACAAAGGATTTGTAATACCAATCCTTGCCTTTCGCGCGCACCAGGAAAAACCGGGTCAAAAAACCTGCCAGGGAAGGAATGCCAAGATATATGAAAACACTTTTTGCAATTTCACCGATGGTGATATCCACAATGTTGCCCGTCAAACCAAACCAGGTTGGCAGAACGGTGATAAATAAATAAGCATATACACTATAAAACAGCACCTGGAAGATGCTGTTAAAAGCCACCAATCCAGCAGCATATTCATTATCACCCTGGGCCAACTCGTTCCAGACAATTACCATGGCAATACAGCGCGCCAAACCAATCAAAATCAACCCGGTCATATATTCCGGGTAACCGCGCAGGAAAATAATTGCCAGCAAAAACATCAGGATGGGGCCAATTACCCAATTTTGAACCAGGGATAAACCTAAAACTTTCCAATTGCGGAATACGTCACCCAATTCATCGTATTGGACCTTAGCGAGCGGGGGATACATCATCAGGATCAAACCGATCGCAATCGGGATATTGGTTGTCCCAATTG
>CAXMRF010000081.1:0-7406 GCA_964195965.1 uncultured Nitrosomonadaceae bacterium | reverse complement strand
GATCTTGATTGGATTAATCCTTGTTGTGGTGATCGTTTTTGCGGTATTTGTATTTTTGTTTCTGCCCAATATGCTAGATAACGATGATCGCGGAGACGTGGGAAAACAGCCTTTCGGATATTCTACAGATTCCGTTAAGGCAATAGTTGTAGAAATTATTGAAGAAGGCGAAGTGCAGCTGGGAGAGGTAAACCAGCAATACCAGGTATTGCAGATAACTATCCTGGACGGCGAATTTGAAGGGTTAACAACCAAAGTTGATTATGGAAAAAGGCAATTGCGGCCTGAGGGACTGAATCTTAAACCCGGTGACAAAATTATAATATCTGTGACCCGCAATATAGATAATCAATTAATAATTCAGTTTCAGGATTTTGTACGAACGCAACCATTGTTGATCTTATTTGGAACCTTTGTCCTGTTTAGTGCCCTGATCAGTGGTTGGAAGGGTATCAGGGGGATTTTGGGGATGGGAATAAGCATGGCTGTGATTATCTATTACATCATTCCTCAAATACTTAACGGTAAGGATCCTGTGATTATCAGTGTTAGCGGCGCATTTTTCCTTCTTGCTGTTACGCTGTACCTGGTCTATGGCTGGACTTATAAAACCCATGCCGCGGTTCTTGGCATGCTGATATCATTATTGCTTACGGCTTTCCTGGCTAACTACTTTGTTAAATTAACCCGGTTGACCGGATTTGGCAGCGAGGATGCCTTATTTTTACTTCAGCAGTCAGCGGGAAATATCAATATGCAGGGATTAGTCCTGGGTGGGATGTTGATAGGCGCTCTCGGGGTTTTAGACGACCTGGTCATCACCCAAGCCTCAGTTGTGTTTGAATTATTTGTCCTGGATCCTGAACTCTCTTTAATCAATTTATACAATCGGGCAATGAGGGTGGGGCAGGACCATGTTGCCGCAACTGTGAATACCCTGGTATTGGCTTATGCAGGCGCGGCACTACCGATGTTCCTATTGTTCTCTATTGCTGAGGCGCAACTTGGGTATCTTCTCAACCTGGAATTTGTTGCAGAAGAGGTTGTTAGAACCATGGTGGGTTCTCTCGGATTAATTGCAGCAGTACCTCTGACCACAATTTTGGCAGCCATGCTAGTTAAGAATTATGCAAATTTTGGGCCCAGGAGAGAATTATTTGGGCCTTTAATTAGCAGAAACGATCATCAACACAGTCACTGAGATAGAGTATCCAAAAAAATAGTTATCGATTTAATGGTTCAACTTATTTAGTATTTGGATACTGATTTTGGTCTTATGTGATCTTTGGGGGATAGAAATCGAGTTAATGCGATTTTGATCAAGTGAGTTTTCGATTGGATTTTCTGTTAATTATCTCAATTCCCAACCGGTTAAATTATTTATAAAATACCCTGGTTCTTGAACCAGCTGATGCTGTCCCTGGCTGTTTCTTCAAGAAACCTTGATTGTAAACTCAATTCTCTTTGGGCCTTATCCGTGTTATATCCCTGCCAGTGTTTATATGACCGCAGGTGATCGGGAACAAAGGGAATAAATGAAAGGGTGTCTCCCGCCTTGATATAAAGATCGATAATCTTGGTCGGCAGAGTGATGAAAGGAGCTTTTACATCTGCAATATCAGCAATAATTGAAGCTGCATCTTTGAGTGAATAATTGCTTCCCCCGAGTATATATCGCTGTCCCCGTTTGCCAATTCTAGCGGCATTGATGTGCGCTTCAGCTGCATCCCGAACATCAATGATGTTAATCTCACCGGGAGGAATTGCTTTGGCTTGCCCCCTGGCAATCATTAATAGGACCTCGCCGGTGCTTATGTGGACATCCCCGGGCCCAAGAACCAGCGTGGGATTCAGGATAACAATATCATAACCAACCCCGGCAGCTTCCAGGGCCATATTTTCCATGGTGCTTTTCATTTCGTGGTATCCATTATCAGGCAAAGCGCCTTGTTGATAAAAGTCCCGTTCATCTGCCAATCGGTTTTCATTTTCTGGTGGTAAACCAATCGTGGTTAAACTGCTGGTGTAAATTAGACGTTTTACACCAGCTTCCCGGATAGCCCGGATGACATTTTTCATTTGGGCAGAGGCTGCCTGAACATGCGCCTTCACATTGGCCGGGTTGCCGTCATCAGGATAAATCGCCGCCGCATGAAAAACATAATCCATGCCGGACATAGCGGCCAGCAAAGTTGGGTAGTCCTCTAAATTGCCTTCAATCCAGTTGATTTTTTGATCTTTGAGATGTCCTGTAGATTCAGGATTTCGGCGAAGGCCATGAACCTGCCACCCTACCTCCAGCGCTTTTTTAGCGATATGACCACCAATGAAACCTGTCGCGCCAAGCACAAGGATATTAACCATGGTTTAAGTGCCTTTTTCTCTTTTAGTGGGTCCACTTTTGATGAGATCAATTTCATCTTGGTAATCTAACAAAGCGGCTGCTTCCGCAAGAGTGACCCAGCGGATTTCATCAACTTCGCCGTTCATTTCTTCGGGTTTCTCAGCTTTGATATCCATATGCCAAAACATCACTACTTTGGGTTTACCATTGAGTAAATAAGAAATACTCCCGGCATATTTTTTTAGTATTCCCACACAACCGGTTTCTTCAAGAACTTCGCGGAGGGCAGCTTCTTCCCAGGTCTCACCAGGATCCACCTTGCCTTTTGGCAGGGACCAGTCATTATGTTTATGGCGATGAACGAGGGCGATTTTATTGTCCGGTTTTTCTTTTTTCCAGACGATTCCCCCCGCGGCCTGAATGACAGCTTTGTTTTTATTGGTCAAGATCGACCTCCGTAAAAATTAAAAAACCTGAACAAAGTTAATTTTATCATATGCGAATTGGCAACCTGAATTGGAATTCTTCCTGATCAGAAATACTTGGCAAAGATTTTCGCGGATATAAGAAGGTAGCCATTGAACTTCCATTGAGTTTGTTTTGTTTTAAACTCGTGGAGAATGGTTATATTCGTATGATGAATATTAAACTAATTGGCCACCCAGTTGGTCAGCTGCGGTCTGATCAACTAACCAGGTCATGGATCCATTGGAAGGATTAATTAATTGAGAGGGAAAAAGCTCTGGTTGATGGGGACCCTCCAGTACCTGGCATAATGGATCTGCTTTGGATGGACCGGAAACCAGGAATACTATTGCTGCTGCGGCATTGATTAGCTCGGGTGTAAAGGTTATTCGCCAGGCATCGAGTTTTGGAACCCAATTGGCAGCAACCCAGCGATCTGGGGCAGATCTTTTTTTGGAAACCACTTCTGTTTCGGGAAATAGCGAAGCGGTATGCCCATCGCTTCCCATCCCTAAGAGGATGAGGTCAAAATGGGGAGGGGAATCTTGAAACCATCCCAGGATCTCTTCTTGATACTCTCTGGCAGCTTGATGCGGATCCAGTTCCCCGCGCATGCGATGAATGTTTTCAGGAAGGATCTGCAGTGGTGTAAGCAGGTCTTGAGAAGCCTGGCGGAAATTGCTTTCTGGATGATCGGGTGGCACCGCGCGTTCATCTCCCCAGAAAAAGTGGATTTTATTCCAATCCAATTTATGTCTCATATCATCCTGCGCCAGCAATCGATATAATGGCTGCGGGGTGCTGCCGCCTGATAAAACAACAGAAAAATGATTATTCTCCTGGATAGCAACTGATCCGATTGAGATAAATAGTTCCGCTGCCGAATTGATTAATTCTTTAGTAGTGGGATGGACCTGAATTCTTCTCATAATTTATCAATTTGATTGTACTACCTAGTAACTCTGATGAAGTATTTAAGCCCGACGAAACCTAAAACATGTCCAGTTTTGCTGTGATATACTTGCTCAAGATGAGTAACCTATTTGAGTTGATGGTGTTATGAGTAGTATAACAAAAACTGATTTGTCTGAAAGCGAATTAATCTCCCTGGCAAGTGAAGGGGATGCAGATGCTTTTGGCGCATTATACATCAAGTATATAGATCAGATTTATAATTATATTTATTTTAGAACCAGCAATGGAAAAGATGCAGAAGATATTTGCTCCCGGGTTTTTATCAGAGCATTAAATCATATTGAACGATATGAAGACCGGGGATATCCTTTTTCAGCTTGGCTGTATCGAATTGCACATAATCTGGTTGTTAATTGGTACAGGGACAGGGAAAGATCGGATGAAATTTCCCTGTCAGAACAATATCCTCCTCCAACAATGGAAGGCAATGTGGAGGAACAAATAGAAAAAGAGGATGATACGGAATTATTAATGGCAATTATCCATGGATTGCCAGAGGATCGCAAAGAACTGCTGATTCTTAAACACGTGGAAGGATTAACAAATTATGAAATCGGTCAGATTATGGACCGAACGGAAGGAGCGATTAAAGCCCTCTATCATCGGACTCTTGAGTCGCTAAGGGATGATTACGGACTTTGAGTAAAGGAAATAAAATGCTGCGCATAGTAATGGATAGCGCTGGAGATTTACCAGAAGAATGGATCAGTCAATTTGAAATTGATGTTGTTCCCATCAATGTTCATATGGGTGATGATGTATTCCTTGAGGGAGTTAACCTGAGTTCAGAACAATTTTATGACTGGGTTAATGAAACCGGGAAGATTCCTAAAACTTCTCAGCCATCTCCTCAGCAAATGATTGATTTTTATCGGAAGATAGGCCAGCCTGGAGATGATATTTTATCCATTCACCTGACCAGCAAGTTATCAGGAACATATGAATCCGCTATTATAGCTGCCAGTGAATTGAAAGAGGAAAATTACAATATTATTCCTTTTGATTCGCTGGCTGGGACAGGTATTCAAGGTTATATGTGCAAGGAAGCCAGGGAAATGAATCGCACGGGAGCATTATTGAAGCAGATTATGGCCCGGTTGGAAAAAATTAGAGCCAAAACCCAGGTGATTTTTACTGTGGATACTTTAGATTTTGCGCTAAAGAGCGGCCGTGTAAAAATGATAGAGTCAGTATTGGCATCACTTCTAAAAATCAAGCCAATTATTACCTTAAAAGAAGGCACATTGGCTGTGGTAAATAAGGTCCGCACCAGGAAAGCCTCTCTTGGATACATTGTGCAGGAAATGTCCCGCAGAATGGATGGGAAGCTGATCAATGCGGCTGTGATCCATGCTAATGATTTGGCAACAGCCCTGGAAGTCTCTGAAAGAATTGAAAATATTATGAATATCAAGAATTTATTTGTGGAAGATCTATCAGTAGGAATAGCAACGCATATGGGTCCGGGAACAGTTGGTATTGTTGCCTATCCAGTTGAAGAAGGGGTGAGTTAAGAATGGATAAAGGAAATAAAATGAATAGAGATTTAATTAAAGTGGAAAGTCGACTACAGAAAGCATTTCAGCCAATCCTCCCTCCGTCTGGATTTGTGGAAGAACTCCGCATTCTGCTAGACCAGGAAATGGTTAAGAAAACTAAAACCAAAAAAATGCAAAAAGGTCTATTGGTGGCTGGGGGTATCGTAGGATTGGCAGTGATGGTGATTACCATCATACGTTCTTTGACATCTTTGGGAAGCTCTTTCCGAACATTCACAAAGAATTTGCCTAAATTGCGGAAGCAAGAACCGGTTGCATCTATATAGGAAGATAATTTCGAATCGATTTCATTGAAAACTTAGAAACGGTATCCTTGACGGGTGCCGTTTCTTTCTATTAATGAATTATATAAAATCAATTAATGATTTGTTTTTTGAAAATTTACAGTAAATTTGTATGCTACAATTTTTTTTATGAAAGAAAAATATTTTGAGCCAGATACGATTCAAGAATTATCCAACGAATGGCTAGAAACCTACGGAAAGCCCGATAAAAATCTTAACCAACCCTTTGATATCCATCAGGCCGGTTTGTTGATTTTGGATATGCAGGAATATTTTCTTGATGAGAATTCCCATGCCTTTGTTCCCAGCGGACTGGCTGTCCTGACAAAATTAAAAAATATTGCAGAAAAATTTCGAATTGCTGGCAGACCGGTGATAGCCACGCAACATATCAATTCAATTGAAAATGCCGCCATGATGAAATCCTGGTGGTCTGACATAATTACTGAAAGTCATCCCCTGGTTAATCTTCACCCAGAATTGAATATTCAGCCTGAAGAAGTATTAAAGAAGTCTCAATATGATGCATTTTATGAATCGGATCTAGCCTCTGTTCTGGCAATGAAGGATATTCATCAATTGGTCATAGGTGGTGTGATGACTCATTTATGCTGTGAGACTACTGCCCGATCAGCTTTTGTGAGGGGCTTGGAAGTGTTTTTCCTGGTAGATGGAACTGCAACATATAATCGGGATTATCACCAGGGGACATTAAGAAATCTGGCCCATGGAGTTGCAGTGCTGAGTACAACAGATCAAATTATTAATGCGAAATAAGGCAGCCGAATGAGTGTTTATCCAGTTGTAATTATTGGTGCAGGTCCTGCAGGATTAGCTGCCGCGATGCAGCTTAGCCGACAAGGACATTCTCCCCTGGTTTTCGAACAAAACCGGGTGGGAGGATTGTTGGTAAATGCCAACTGGGTGGAAAACTATCCTGGCTTTGTAGAGGGCATTACCGGACCGGAATTAGTGAGATTGTTTGAGGACCAGGCCAGGCGACTGGGTGTGAATATTATTCATGAACAGGTTATTTCGGTTCAATATGAAGGCGGAAAATTTCGCATAGCCACAAGCCATCGGGATCTTAAATCCGGCCTATTGGTCGCCGCATCGGGCACAACCCCCAGAAAATATCAACAAGATGTGTTATCTAATGACCTGGAAGGGAAGGTCTTCGCTGAGGTTTTTCCCCTGAACCAGGAAAAAAATAAAACTATAGTTATCATAGGCGCGGGTGACGCAGCTTTTGATTTTGGGATAAACCTTTCCCGGCATAACAAGGTCATTATCTTGAACAGGGGATCTCAAATAAAAGCATTACCGCTCTTATGGGATAGAATACAGAAGATAAATTCGATCCATTACCAACAGGATGCTGAAATTATTGAAGCATCAAATACTCCGGGGGATCAGGTATCGATTAAGGTCAGAAATTCAAAGGGGACAACTACAATTGTGTGTGACTATATTATTACTGCAATTGGCAGGGATCCAGCCTTTGATTTTGCAGGTCAAAGTATAATGGAACAGAAAAAACAGTTGCTGAAAGATCAAAAATTATTTTTGATCGGTGATCTCCAGAACGGATCTTTCAGACAAACTTCCATAGCAGTAGGAGATGGAGTGCGAACTGCGATGATTATTGGACAAATTTTGGAGAAAGGATAAAGTATGAAAATTGTTGCCTCTGCTGGAAATCCTGATATAGCCAAGGTTTACGTGGTGGAATTTGAGGGAGGTTTAGTTGAATGTGTCGAAGCTATCCAGCCACCACGG
>CAXMRF010000080.1:0-7442 GCA_964195965.1 uncultured Nitrosomonadaceae bacterium | reverse complement strand
TGCGATCGTACTCCCCAGGCGGTGAACTTATCGCGTTAGCTACGACACCGATGATTATTACACCACCGACATCAAGTTCACATCGTTTACGGCATGGACTACCGGGGTTTCTAATCCCGTTTGCTACCCATGCTTTCGCGTCTTAGTGTCAGGAACGACCCAGAAGGCCGCCTTCGCCACTGGTGTTCCTCCCGATATCTACGCATTTCACTACTACACCGGGAATTCCACCTTCCTCTATCGTCCTCTAGTCTGGTAGTTTTGAGCAACCTCTCCTAGTTAAGCCAGAAGATTTCATACCCAACTTACCAAACCACCTGCACGCGCTTTACGCCCAATGAATCCGGATAACGCTTGCCTCCTACGTATTACCGCGGCTGCTGGCACGTAGTTAGCCGAGACTTATTCCTGAGGTACCGTCCTTTCTCTTCCCTCATAAAAGTGCTTTACAACCCGAAGGCCTTCATCGCACACGCGGCGTTGCTGCATCGGACTTTCGTCGATTGTGCAATATTCCCTACTGCTGCCACCCGTAGGTGTCTAGCCCGTGTTTCAGTGCTAGTGTGGGGGGTCACCCTCTCAGGTCCCCTACCCGTCATCGCCTTGGTAGGCCATTACCCTACCAACTAGCATGATGGGACGCAGGCCCCTCCTAAAGCGATACTGTAGCCTTTCGTCCACAGAACCTTTACTTCAAGAGCATCTAATCTCCAGAAGCACATAGGGTATTAGCCTCAGTTTCCCGAGGTTGTTCCCTTCTTTAGGGCAGGTCACCAACGCGTTACTCACCCGTTCGCCACTAAGAGCTCTCGTGTAAACACAAGAACATCTTCGTTCGACTTGCATGTATTAGGCACGCCGCCAGCGTTCATCCTGAGCCAGGATCAAACTCTCCGCAAAAATTTATCCCACCGTGAGGTGGGATTCAATTACGAAGTTCTATCTCAAAGAATTGTATTGCTGTTATTGGCTTTCTATCACTATTCAGATGTTAAGGTTCTAGGCCCTTTTTTAAGAGCGGGTTCTATTCTACCACCCCCACTTTTATGCGTCAAGGGCAGTCAACTTAGAGAACAAAAGACCCCGCCGAATATCCCTTTTTGGAATATCGATTTGCTTCCACGCATTTCTGCGCTTCCGCACAGGGTCCGCATTCTTTCTGTTTTATGGATTTGCCATTTTCATGGCGAAATCTCTAAGATCAAACCTCGATCATTATAGTGCTTAAATTTTCCTTGTCAAGGTGAATCACAAGGTAATTTTTTAACCAATTTTCTCAACTGATTAATCCATCTCCTGGCGGCCCATCAAAGCCCGCAGCAGGGTGTTCTGATCAGCGTATTCCAGGTCCCCTCCCATCGGCAATCCCCGGGCTAACCTGGTCACTTTTAAATCATATCCGCTTAACTGTTGCTGCAAATACATGCCGGTGGCATCGCCTTCCATGCTGGGATTCGTGGCCAGAATTATTTCCTTAACCTCTCCAGTTTTGACCCGGTTGATCAGTTCATTGATCTTGAGATCATCAGGGGTAATCCCTTCAACTGGTGAAAGGGCGCCCTGCAGAACATGGTACAAACCCCGATATCCCGAGGTCCGTTCAAGCGCCGGAACATCCAATGGTTCTTCAACCACACAAATCACTTTCCGGTCACGTTCTCCGTTCCCGCAAATATTACACTGCTCCTGACCAGCACTCATCATATTAAAACAAACCGGGCAGGTATCAGTTCCCGCGATTAACTCTGTCAAGGCATCGGCTAATCTTTTTGAGAGATCACTGTCCCGGGTGCGAAGAAGATAAAACACCAACCGGGCAGCTGTCTTGGGTCCTATGCCCGGCAATCTCGCAAAGGCATCAATACATTGTTGAATGGGTTCGGGCAGCATGCTGCTCTTCTCCTGCTTTAGAAAGGAAGTCCCTGACCTGCCAGGGGACCTAGTTTTTGTTCTGCTAATTTTCTGGATTCATCCAATCCCTGGTTGATTGCCGAAAGGACCAGGTCCTGCAAAATTTCCTGGTCGCCATCCTCTATCAGGCCTGGATCCACTGAGACGGATAAAACCCGCTGATCACCGGTTACCTCAACCGTTACAGCGCCGCCCCCGGCTGACCCGCTGACAACTTCTTCTGCCAACGATTCCTGAGCTTTCAGCATCTGTTCCTGGAGTTGTTGAATTTGCTGCATTACTCCTTGACCACCCAGATTACTTCCAACACTCTTGGCCCTCTTTGCCATCCTAGCCTCCTGGCACAAATAAAAACATGCGCTTAATTATTCATCTTCCTGGTCAGCAACCAGCGTTCCTCCCAGATCCCTCACAACCGCTGCCACCAATCCATCAGGATCTACACCATCCGGCAATCCGGATTGATCCTTCCCGCCCACAATACAAAGCAATGGCAGTTTCACGCCGATCACTTTTTCAATCACTTCCTGGCATATAACCAGGTGATCTCCGCCTTCCATCTTTTCTTTGATGGCCTCACTGCGGAAACTGAGCACCAGCTGGTTATCTTTAATCCCCAAAGGTTTACAAGAGTTCAGAATCCCCTGCGTAGCTGGATTTTCATCCCGGACACGTTCAAGGATTTTTGACCAGTGTTGTAAAACGGTCAGCGGTTTCTGCTTGGGTTCTGAATCAACTTGCGGAACTTCATCTTTCTTGGGAGGAGTTTCCCTGGCAGGCACTTTCTCTTTTGGTTTTGAGGGCGCCTGTTTAGGTGGCGTTTTGGCCGGCGCTGTCTTGACCGGAAGGGCGCCATCTTTTTTTATTACTCCCAACGCTTCCAGGAAGGCCATTTCCAGCGGCAGGGTTGGCTGCCAGGAAGCACCGCGATCTTTGATAGCCGCATTAAACACCCGGATCAGATCCAATAACTTCGTCATGGGGATCTGTTCACTATGGGCAGATATCACATCTATTAAATTTCCAGGTACATCAATCCTGTCAGCGTTATCCAATTGCATTAACAACACATTCCGGAAATAAGCCACAACCTGCCGGGCAAACTGACCGGGGTCATTTCCCCTTTCAGTTGATTCATGAAGTGTATTTAAACCCTTCCCCGAATCTCCTGCAATGATTGCATCGACAAATTCCAGCACTGCTTGATCGGGTGAGGTTCCCAGAATTTGGTGAACTAACTCCACTGAAATTTCAGCATCAGCGCTTGAAAGCTGATCCAGGATGGAGGTAGCATCTCTTAAGCTGCCCGTGGCTTGACGGGCAATTAAACCCAGAACATCTTTCTTAACCTTGATCTCTTCTGCAGCTGCCATGGTTTCCAGCTGGTTAATGATTTCCTCCACAGAAATCCTTCTAAAATCATGGCGCTGGCATCTGGACTTCACTGTGATTGGAATCTCATGGGGTTCGGTTGTAGCCAGGATAAACATCGCATGCGAAGGTGGTTCCTCAAGGGTTTTTAACAGCGCATTAAAAGCACTCTTGGAAAGCATATGAACTTCATCGATAATATAGATTTTATAGCGACCCATGTTTGGAGAAAAATTAATCTTCTCTCTCAAATCCCGGACATCATCCACGCTGGTATTTGAGGCCGCATCAATCTCGATCAAGTCCAGAAAATCCCCCCTGTTCACCGATTGACAGTGGGCGCATTCATTGCAGGGGCGGATGGACAGGTCCTCTGCCAGGCAGTTAACTGCTTTCGCTAACACCCTTGCTGTACTTGTTTTACCGGTCCCCCTGGGACCAGAGAATAATTGAGCATGGGAAACACGGTCCTTACGAACCGCATTTTTTAGGGTTGTGATGATATGGTCCTGGCCAATAATCTCATCCCAACTACCTGGCCGCCATTTTAAATAGAGAGCTCGAGTCATAGATTAACACCCTGCTGGATAGATGGATTAAGAGGATTTTTCAATGTTTTCTTTAGTGTATCAGAAGGCTGGCAGGGGGTCAATCAAGGGGGATCGAGGCAAGTGTTTGGGAGGACTGAAAATCCGCTTCTTTTGGCATTAAACTTGCACAATTCAAGGAGCGTTGAGAGGAGTTATTCTTTCTTGACGCTATATCCTTATCATGCTACTATCAAATCAACCCTGATTGATTTGAAATCTTGCTTAGATGATCAATTTAAAAGGGAAGAACCCCCCAGAAGGAGAAACAGTTAGATGAAAAAAACCCGCATGCTCGTCTTTATCATCATTATCTCATCGCTCACGTTCTCGGCATGTACCATGTCTGCGTCCACACCACCCCCGGTTTCACCCACAACGAACCTGAGTGATATTGCCCGCCAGGCCACTGAAACGGCAATTGCAAAAACACCAAAAGCCGGTGAAACGCAGGTTCCCGCTGAAACAGAGGTGACTGAAACAGAAGCAACTACCACCGTCGCCGAGCTGGTCGATCCAACTGCCACTCCAGCAGCACAAGAAACCGCTGAGGCAGCCGCAGTAGTGACCGATTACGCGGTACCCGATTCTTACACCCTGCACGAGGGTGAATTTGTCTTTTGTTTGGCCCGCCGCTTTAACATCTTGCCGGAAGACATTATGGTCTACAACGGCATTGAAAGCGGAACCATTCATTATCCGGGCGAGACCATTCAAATTCCTCCCGACAGGCGGACCTATATTGGTGATCGGGCCCTGCAGTATCACCCGTCCAATTACACCGTGGTTTACGGTGACACCCTGTACTCGATTGCCTGTCTGTACGGCAATATTGATCCCAGGGCAATTGCAGCCGCAAATGACCTGGACATCGATCTGGCTCTGACTCCAGGCACTGTGCTTCAGATACCCTGATAGTTCACGCGAATAGCAATAAATAAACAAGCAGCCTTGCTAATCGGCTGCTTGTTTTTACTTAAATAACTATTCAAATTTTTGGGTACACAAAGCAGGAACTAACCCGGAATGGTTACGTTATAATTAACATATCTAATTCAACTTAAGGATAATCAGATGAAAAGAGCTGTCAGTATCAGTATTGGATCCAAATCGCGCGACAAACGCGTAGTCACTACTTTATTAGGAGAAGAAGTCACCATTGAACGCATTGGGACCGACGGAGATGAAAACAAAGCCTATCAGTTATTTTGTGAATTGGATGGCCAGGTAGATGCTTTTGGTGTGGGAGGGATAGATCTGCAAATTCATGCGATCAAGCGGGATTATCCCCTTTATGCCGGTCTCAAACTGGTTCGAGACGTTAAGAAAACTCCCGTCGTGGATGGTGCGGGGTTAAAAGCCACCCTGGAAGCCAGGGTAATTCAGGATATAGAAAAACAGCTCGGAGAATTCCTAAATCCTAAGACTGCTTTCCTGGTTGCCGGGTTGACCCGGGGAGGGATGACAAAATCCTTTATCGAAGCGGGATACAAGATCACCTTTGGTGATCTGATGTTTGGGCTTGGCATTCCCATACCCATCTACACCGTGCCGGCCGCTAATTTTGCCGCAGCGATCTTGCTTCCCATTGTGGGCAGATTGCCCATTGAAATGCTCTACCCCACCGGAGAAAAACAGCTGGAAGTGGTCCCAAAATATATTAAACATTATCGGGAAAACAAGGTCATCGCCGGTGATTGGCTATATATCATGCAGCATGCCCCGGATGATCTCTCCGGTAAAGTGATAGTAACCAACACAACCACTGAAGATGATGTCAAATTCCTGAAAGACCGCGGCGTAGCCTATCTGGTTACCACAACGCCAGTCCTGGATGGCAGATCATTTGGCACCAACATGTTCGAAGCCGCCCTGGTTGCCGCAGCCGGGAAGGGCCGACCCTTGAGCTCAGCCGAGTTGAACCAGATTATTGAAGAATTAAATCTCACAGCCCAAATACGGGATCTAAGATAATGGATGCTATCTTACTGGCAGGTGGTGTACCTGATGCCGACTCCGCGCTATATCCCTATACCCAGGGAAAACCCAAAGCGGCTGTCGAGGTTGGAAATAAACTCATGATCCAATGGGTGCTGGATGCGCTGGACGGCTCAGACACAATAGAAAGTATCGCCGTTGTAGGCTGCGAAGAGTTCCAGGCCCAACTTAAATCCAAGAAAATCATATCCTTCACGCCTGCCGCGGATGACCTCCTTGAAAACTTCAAACTTGGCGCTGACGCAATTCTGGAAAACAGGCCTGACGCGGAATCCGTTGCGATAGTGTCATCAGATATCCCTATGATTACACCCGAAAGTGTCAACTGGGTAATCAATTCTTCATTGGAATCAGAAGAGGATCTCTTTTATTGTGTAATTGATCAAAAGGAAATGGAAAAACGGTTTCCAGACTCTGCCAGGTCTTATGTAAAACTAAAAGACATGAATGTTTGCGGGGGAGATCTATCTGTAATCAAACTGGATCTTTATACATCCAAAAAAGAATTTTGGGGAAAGATACTTCAAGCGCGAAAAAGTTACCTGCGCATGGCATCCTTGATTGGATTTGATATCCTGATCTTGCTGCTTATACGCCAGGTGACATTTCCCGATGCAGTCAAGAAGGTGACCCGCAGGCTGGGCATCACCGGTCGCGGGGTAGCCTGTCCGTACCCTGAAATAGGGATGGACATAGATAAACCCCATCAATTAGAGATCGCCCGCAGGGAATTATCCTGAACCCTCTCCAATGAACATACAAAGCCTACTAGAAAAAGACGCCTACTATTCCCAAAGTATCCGGATTCCCGAAGATAAATCCCTGTTTAAAAAAGCGGCCGCCTTTTTGGCTCATTCCGGAGATTCCTGGTTCTGGGGAGCAGGGTTAGCGCTGTTATGGTTATTTGGACCCCAGTCCTGGCGAGCCCAAATCCTGCTGTTATTTATGGGTATCTTTTTTACAGCTGTAAGTGTATTAATCCTCAAGTTCCTGATTAAACGCCCCAGGCCAGAAGGGGAATGGGGGCAAATCTACCGCAGCTCAGATCCGCATTCGTTCCCATCCGGGCATGCAGCCCGCGCAGCTATGCTCACCGTGCTGATGCTCCTCAGCGGGTATGTCTGGATTGGATTAGCAATGGTGATTTGGACAATTCTGGTAGATATCTCCCGGGTGGGATTAGGTGTTCATTATATATCTGATATCCTGGCTGGTTCCATCATCGGCATCTTGATGGGCGGCCTGGCGTATTATGTATTTAGCATCACAGGATACGGCTTCTTTTAAGGAAACCGTATCCCGGAATTCCTATTTTCCAGCATAGGCAGCTAACTCAATCTGTTTTCCCTGGTCCTCATAAACATAATAGGGAAACCAACCCACGCCAAACAGTTCTATAAGAATATCTTTTTTATAAGGTGTAATCGGAATTTCTGCATCGCCCTCGAGGATTTCCTGCCATTTCTGATCGGTTTCTTTCAGTGCAAATTGGCGATCTTTTTCTAGATCTTCAATTTCCTTTTTAAATTGCTCAATTGAATCCAGGGATTCTTTCACATCCGCCTTGGCCTGGCT
>CAXMRF010000079.1:0-7565 GCA_964195965.1 uncultured Nitrosomonadaceae bacterium | reverse complement strand
AAGATAGCTTCCGTTTTTATTATTTCCAGGGCAGTTGACAAATGATAATCATTTGGGGATTTATTAGTTCATCAACCCGATTTATTTTCTATCGCGAATTAAATGCCTGATTGCCATTACCGGGTGATGCCAGATCATGCGCGGTCCGGCGTAGCGCATAACTTCCTGAATTCGCTGACGCATATCAGGTTTGTAGCAGTGGACCGTGCAGTTCTGGCAAGTGGGTTTATCAACACCGAAGGGGCATTTATCCAGCCTTTCTTCTGTGTATTCCCACATTTGAGTGCATTCATCGCATAATCCGTCGGACTTATGTAAACCATGGCAGTACAGGGTGATCATCGCCTGCACAGTAGCTCTTTCCTGGGAAATATTAACCATTCGACCTCTAAAAATCTATATTTTGGGCGGTCAAGCCCGGGAGTTAAGTCAGTGAAAAATTCTTCCCTATTTTACTATAGCTGATCCTGGAGGTTTCAAAAGTTAATGACAAATTAATATTGGCACATCTGACCGGCGTAAAAGAGCATCCAGGGTGCTCCCGAAGAGTACTTCCATCACCGGTTGGTATCCGTAGCCGCCAACAATCAAAAAATCACAGCCATGGGTGTTTTTGATCTTCAGAATAACCTCGGCTGGAGAACCAATTTCACTGATAAAACTTGCTTCAATTTTCCGGGCGCCCAAGTATTCCCGGGCCTGAACGAGGGGGTTGGTTCGGGCAGCGCTGTCTTGTGGAGCGGTTACAACGGTAAGTTGGATATCCCATTTTTCTGCCAGGTAAGCCGCCAGGTAGAGTGCTTCGGTTGCTTTTGGGCTTCCGTCATAGGCCAGCAGTCCGTGTTTCATATCTGAAGTAGCAGGCACGGCTAAAAGGGGGCGGGGGCAGCTCTGCACCAGGGAGCGGATGCCTGATCTTAATCTGGCAGTAGGCCGATCGTCGGGAGGGTGCTCCAGGCTGAAAATTAGCAGATCATTCCAGAGCGCTCGCTGGGTGAGGGTATCCAGCACCTCTCCTTCTTCTATATATAGTTTTGCGTCCAGGTTTTGCTCCAGGTTTCTCTTTCGAAACTCCGTCTTAATCTCCTGGTGAATCGAAGCATCCCTGCTGACATGCAGGGTTGCGATGCTGCTGCCTTCTATTGCCGCGATAGTGAAGGCCTGCTCCAGGGCTTTCCAGCCGCTATCTTTCCCGTTAAGCGCAACCAGAACAACTGAAAAGATTTGGCCTTCCTTCCTGGGCATGAGATGGACTCTGCGCCAATCCCCGATTTCCAGCGCTGGGGCAGCACTTTGCGGAAAGAGATGCTTTTTTATTCTCCTCCAACGGTGAACCAGGCGATTGCCGTAAGCTGCTGCAAGGCTGTCTACGGCTGCGGCAGGTTTTATTACCCAGCCATATTGGCGGCTGATCTCTTTTTGATACTGAGTCAGCCAGATGTACAGATCCGTGGGTGTGCGATCCGGGAAGTCCCGCAGCAGCCCGGATTGAGATACCGTTTGCAGTACGGGCAGGTAAACTTCTTCCACCCAGCTTTCCGCGGCTTCCTGGAAAGTATAGGGATAATGATGCTTCATTTCCAGATTGAGGTGGTGAGTGTTAATTTGATCATGAAGTTTCTGGTAGCTCCCAGGAATGCTGGTTGCAAATTCCAGATCGGGCCGGAGCTGGTCAAGATGAGTGTCCTTCCGGAAGCGGACCTGCCGGTGTTTGATGATTACATCTTCGAAATTATCATCAGGTGTCAGGGGAACTGTGCTTTCAATCTTTGTGACATAAGCCGGGATACGGACCATGCCGCGCTGCCTGGCAACTGAAACTCGATGATTGCCATCCATGACAAAATAGACCTGGTCTATTTGATAGACATCTATGGGGCGGATTTGCTGATCCATTTTGAGCTTCACTCTTTGCCAGCGTCCTGGATCAACTGCTTCTTGGGGGAAGAACTTGCGGGTGAAATCATTGGGCCGGCTGACGCTGCCCACAATTGCATCGAGGGGAATATCCACCAGTCCCAGTTTTTGGGATTGTTCGTACTGAATTTGATCTTCTACCTGTTGGAACTGGATTAAATGTTTAGAGGAGCCGGTCAGTGTGTTCCAGATATTCTCCAGGGCCGCCCTGCGGCGGGCATCCCTGAAATCCTCAGCTGTATTGGCCAGGGAAGGGATATAGGGTTTTTCTTTGGGAACATGGTGCCTTTGTCCGGGCCGGAGGATGCTTTTGCGGTGGCCGTAAGTATTGATGACCTTGGTTTGTCCAACAACGGTTTCTACTGTTTCTTCTTCAGTATAAACATGAATATGCCCGTGGAAAAAGTAAGCTGGCTGGAAAGTTTTAATTAACCAGCGGAAGGCTTTAAAACCTCCATGGATATTGCTGTCTTTGTCATGGATGCCAAAGGGAGGGCTGTGAGTGATTACCACATCAACATATCGTCCATGGACCAGCTTATTTAACAGTAGTCTGGGGACCATGCCGAGGACGAAGTGCCACATTTCGTTTTGGGAATACAGGAAAGGGCCTTCCTTATAAGGAAGAGATCCTTCAAAACCGGCAATAATTAATTCATTCAGCACCACTACCCGATTATGCAGGTCGATTGCCCCCCGGGGGCCGTAAAGAGGACCGCTTTTGCCATATTCCACTCGGGGATCATGGTTCCCTCTCACATAGAGAACTGGAACCTCATAAAGATGGAATAATTTTTCGATATGATAATAGGGCAGATCGCCGCAGGACAGGATCAGATCGACATCCTTAAATTCTTCATAGGTGTCTTTCTCAAGAAGTTGCGAATCGATCCGATCGCTAATGGAGAGTACCTTTAAGGCGCGGCTGGGCATACCTTATCTTAATCCCTTAACCTTGATTTTGGCAAGTAGTTCTGTCTTCAAAAGTTCTATACATTTAGTTATATGAAATCCGGGTAGTTTTATCAGTCATCGTAGGTGCGGTCAGCGGTTCCCAGGACGGATCATCCCAGGTGCCCAAGCTGGTATGCATATCAAGGTATTTCTGGGGGATGGGGTGCGTCCCTACTACAACTTTTATATCGTAACGAGCTTCAAGAAAGTCTTTGAACGTATTAATGTAGGGGCAAGGCGGATATCCAACGACGAGCCCAGTAGCCAGGTGGATGACCTGGGCACCGTTCTTAACCATTTCGTCGCCAGCATATTCGATATTGCCGCCGGGGCATCCATCACAACTAGTATAGCCAACCAGCTCCACATCCTGGCCAGTATAGATGCTGAAAGCGCCCTCCCTGTTTTTCAAAGATCGAAAACACTTCCCTCCTGCGCAGCGGCGATACCGGTCACAAATAATAATACCGATTTTCGTTGTCATTTTTAAGTCCTTTTGTAATATTTGAAACAGATTGAGGGGAGCTGATAAGAGTATGTCATTGATATTATTAAATGGCCCCTTCCATGTGTCATTGTCTGAGAAAATATTATTTTCATTCGGATGCCCACCGGTATATAACAACTATACCGATTCCAACGAAGAGCGCAGTAAACAAAAAGAGCGCGGTATATGACCAGAACTGTAAAAACAACCCAGCTCCTAATGACAGAAAAGCTATCGGTAAAAGCAGCACAGCATTGAGGCCGGCATAGGTGGCTCGTTCGGTGGCTGGTGCTACCTCTAACAGTGCGCTTTGAAAACCAACTTTGCGTCCGGCGTAACTCGCGCCGGCTAGGAAAAATACAGGTGTGAAAGCAAGCCAGCCAAAGGAAGAAAGGAAAATAGCTAACAGGGGAGTCAAAGCCGAAATAATGGCGCAAAACAACAACATCCATCGGCTGCCGGTTCGGTCAACCAGGCGTGCCCAAACCAGATTGAAAAGCAAGTCTCCCAATACTTGGGCCAATAAAAACCATCCTATGGCTTCTGAAGGGGCATCCAATTGATCCCGGGCAAAGACCACGTAAAATGGGAGGGCCATCAAGCTGAATCCGGTCAGGAGTTGGGCGGCTATCAAAGTTTTCAAACGGCGGCCAGCAGTTAAAAGCTGCTGCCAGTATTCATGCCAAGATTGTAAGCTTTGTTCCGCTGCAGAGCTCAAAGGTTCCCTCATAACCCAAAAGCCCAGCGAAGCGATCCCCAGCCCGACAGCGGCTAATCCAAATAATAAAGCATAGTTATTGGGATAGGTCACATGTGCCATAATGTAGCGGGCAAAAAAGGCCGCCCCAACAGAAAGCGGTCCAGCTAAGGCTCCCATACCACCAAAATAAGCTCCGCGTCTTTCTGCGGGAATGATCTTGCCAATAATATCTGTATAAGGGATATTTCCCAGTCCACCCCCAGCGTAAAAGATGGCTAACATACCCACTAATATCCAGGCCAGAGTCAGGGGTTGTTGGTCGCCAATGGCGTAGATCAGCCAGGCCAGGATTCCCCAGCTAATCACACGCAGGTAAATGGCAGTCATCAGGTAGGGCATTTTCCGTGGACGCGGTTCGATCCAACGGGCAACGAAAATTTGTGGCAGGGCCCCCGCTATTAAAAGTACAGTGGAAAGCCCACCTACCCAGACGGTTGAACCGGTCAGGTCAGCAATAAAAGCGGAGATTACTGTGGTGGGCTGGGTCAGGGAAACACCCAGGGCTAAAAAAGCCCCATGCCATAAACCGCCCAAGAAATTACGGCGTTGTTCTGGTGTAGCGATGCCTGTATTCGTGTTTTCATTAATTTTCATTTAATTCCTGATATTTTCAAAATAAATTTATTGAACCTGTTAATCCTCGGGATAATAAGAAGTCGAAGCGCTCCAATAACGAACACCGTTACGTTCCACGACTTGCGCCTTGCCGCTTTCTTTCAAGGCAGACAAAGTTTTCACTACATCTTTTGTTGTCCAGTTTTTTAATGTCTCCACTAATTCGTTTTCACGCATAGGATGGCGAGTGACAATTCCCACAACCGCTTCGATGATTGATTCCCCTCCGCTTAGATCAAAAGATCCACTTGCGGGTTGAATAACCCGGGCCGTATCACCAAGGATGGCGAGTGCCCGTTTTAAACCATCTTCGTCGGTTGGTTTTACCCAAGTTTCTACCGGCGGTCGGGTTGGCTGCATAATATGGATTTCATCCGGGTTTATGCGTTTAAGGGCAGCAGCTATCCTGGAAAGCTGATCCTCAGTATCGTTAGATCCTTCACTAACATGACCTCAATCCATAAATTTCCTTGATATTCCTCTCAAAAGGCGATCATCCCGTTCAATAAACTCTCGAAAGAAAGGGTTGGATAGGGGCGGTTGATGAGCTGGTAAAGTTCAGGGGTTCCTGCGTCCAGAGAGGGAAGTACTGCATCAGCAGCCAATAAATCCTGCCGTATTTCTCGTTTATATAACAGTGATCCGTTGGTAATTACTGCCACCGGCAGATTGGTTAACTTTTTTACCTCGCGGATTAACCACCCAAGGCTGGTATACAATGTCGTCTCCCCGGAACCGACAAAAGTGATCCAGTCAATCTCGCCCGGTTGATGCGATTCGAGCGCATTTTTCACTTCGGTTAATATTTCTTCCGCCGGGAAAAAATCTTTTTGTTCAATTGTCATTGGTAACGAACGGCCCAACTGGCAGTACACACAATTCCAATTACAGGTTTTTAATGGTACAGGATCAATCCCCAATGATTGTCCCAAACGTCGAGTAGGAACTGGCCCAAACACATATTTCATCAGATTCCTCTGTGGTAACTATTAAATACTTCTAAAATCAAAAAAATGGGACTTTGATTTATAAAGATGGTATGTATTCTTATTTTATTTCCTGGTCATAATTCTGCAGCAAGACATCAATTTCGTCTCTCCTGCGGCGTAAACCATCAATTAACTCAGCCAGGTAAGTTTTACCCTCAGGCTGCAGCTGATAAACTCGTCGCTGTGGGCCCCGGCTTTCTTCACCCATATAGGAAGATACCCAACCCGCTTCTTCCATCTCGCGAAGAGTTCTATATATTAAGCTGGGATCAATCCGTTTAGGATTAAAACCAAACTCTGATAACTCATCGAGTAAAGAATAGCCGTGAGCATTTTTGCGGGTTAATAAAAATAATAAAGCAGGACGTACAAACCCCATCACTCCTTGACGTCGCCCCCCTCTTCCCAGACCCATTCCTTTTCCATCAGACATAAAATCCTCGATTGATTATGAGATCTTTATTTACCAAAGTTTAATCCTCTATTGGACAAATGTCAATAGTGTGCAAAATAAGTTATTAATCCTGATTATTGTTGTATTGGATACAAAATTGAAGACTGATCGAGTAAAGAATCAATCCAAATAATCAAATTTGCTCGTCTGGCTGTAATCATAGTTGTCACAGAGTATTCGGTTTAATCCAAAAAGATCTCAAAACAGGGGATGTTCAGTGTTTGAAATTCAGCTTGATCTAGGGTGTTATAATTTTGGTAATCCAATCTGCTATAAGAACTCCACTGTCATCATTCTCTAATCAGATTTCAATAAAGAAGGATTTATGGAAATTAACCTCACCACTATTTTAATTGCCTCCAGTTTGACTGCTTTGGTCACTGGATTAGGCGCAATCCCCTTTTTCTTTATAAAAAGTTTCAGCCGTTGGTGGTTAAGTATATTCCAGGCTGCTGCAGCCGGATTAATGTTGGGAGCCAGCCACAACCTCATCCAGGAAGGGGCTCACATAGGTCCATATAGAACAATTGGGGGTATTCTGCTCGGATTGTTATTAATTGTCATGGCAAATCATTTCATTAAAAAGAAAGCAGAGGTGGATTTGGGAGATCTGGAAGGCGGAGATGCCCGAAAAGCATTATTAGTGCTGGGAATCATGACTGCTCATTCGTTCGCAGAGGGTATTGGTGTTGGGGTTTCATTTGGCGGCGGAGAAAAACTGGGATTGTTCATCACGGCCGCGATAGCGATTCACAATATCCCTGAAGGTCTGGCGATCAGTCTGGTGATGGTGCCGAAGGGGACAAAACCCTGGAAAGCAGGCTTGTGGAGTATATTTACCAGTTTGCCCCAACCTTTGATGGCGATTCCGGCATTTTTGTTTGTGACCTTTTTTGCTCCTATGCTGCCCGTAGGCCTGGGTTTGGCGGCCGGAGCCATGATCTGGATGGTTTTTGCAGAGTTGATTCCAGAAGCTTATGAAGGCGGCGCCTCCGGCGCTGCCATTGGCATCGCAGTTACCCTGGCATTCGCGGCCTTATTGGCGTTTGAGGAATTTGTGCTGATTTTCTAATTTTCCTTCTTACTAAAGCTAGTCAACCTATCCCCGGGGAGACCTGAACCAGGATTGATATCCACCCTGCTGGTCTGTCCAATTGCTCATCAACCTATCCTCCCCGCTCGTTAGTTAACTCGTTCTCCCTAACTGCTCGTCGACTCGTCCTCTGGGAAACCGGAGACCAATAAAGCGAACTTCCGTGAGAGAAAAAACGCCCGGGGACGGGCGTTTGAGCATGGTTGGTAGGGGATGAGTGTTTGAGCATGGTTGGTAGGGGATGAGTGTTTGAGCATGGTTGGTAGGGGATGAGTGTTTGAGCATGGTTGGTAGGG
>CAXMRF010000078.1:0-7573 GCA_964195965.1 uncultured Nitrosomonadaceae bacterium | reverse complement strand
AGGAGGGTAAATATGTGCCAGGGAACGGTGTTCCGCTGGTTATTAACTCTGCTGCCTGGTCTATGCCAGCTCGTTTGGCGTCTTCAATTAACGCGTCATCAAACGCGGGACTGCCTTTAACTGCATAGATGACAGGGGTATCCAGGGCTTCTAGCAGCACTTTGTCAAATACAGTCTCTCCTGCATTATCTGCCAGGACCAAAAGAAATTTCGCTTCAGATAATTTTTCCCGGAATATTTCCAGGCTATCTCCCTGAATTTTTTGATGAAAAAGGCGTTCGATCTCAAAATTGAGATCGTATTGATTGGGGTTAGAGATATCCAGGATATTCCCTAAGGCGCTAATCCGGATTGCTGCGTCCAATTTATCCTCAGCCTGATCAATCATTGACTTCAGCTGAGGATAGAGTTTTAGCGCTTCCGAGATGCTTTTCTTTTTATAGTTAGCAAATAAATCCTCTGCGCCTGTTTGCTTAAGAATGTCGAGGTAAATTTCACCTGCAATTTTCGCGGGAGGCAAAGATTTATCGGCCTGTTTTAAATCTATCTGGATCCAATTTAAAATCTCCTGGCGGGATTCTTTTTGGATATCAGCGTTCATTAAAGTTGTTTCCATCAAGTTAGTTATACAAGGATAACAAACGTTGTGAATTTTCATCAGTTTTGGTGAATCTCTCTTTAAAACTCAGCCGTTTTAATAGCTACATTATGCTGGTCATGGAAATGGTACGATCCGGATTTTCCCAAAACTGCCGGGACGTATTCTTCCTTGACGTCAAGCAATGTGAATTTATCATTGATGATAATTTTGCCGATTCCATAACCTGGAATATCTGCCCGGGAGGCGATTCCTCCAACAATTTCTCCAGGATTAATCCCGTGAGCACGTCCTCTGCCTAAATGGAGACGCACCATGCCTTCTTCGCGAGCTGCTGGAGAGCTGGATTTCCCTTTCCGGTGATGGTTCTTGCGAGAATGACTGCTGCCATTTTTTCTTTTGTTTTTACCGTTATATTTGTTCAACTGAACTTCTGAAATCTTCGCTATTTTGCTATTATTTTCACTCTGTTTAACCATCTTCAAAGCAGCGGCAGCTATCTTGATAGGATCGTGTCCGGAAGCGACCAAATACTCTGCCATTTCCTGTTCGCGTTTACTGCGATCTCTTTCAAGCCAGACTTCCATTCTTTCCATCAGTTTTAAATCTCGCCTTTCAAGCAGGTCTTTTTCAGTAGGAAACTGGTGCTGGGTAATTTTTTGTTTAATGTAGCCTTCTATTCGATGAAGAAAACGTTTGTCCCTGGGGGACATAAGCGAGATGGCTATGCCATCTTTTCCTGCTCGACCCGTTCGTCCAATGCGATGAACATAGAATTCGGGATCTGTGGGTAAATCATAATTAAAAACGTGGGTGATATCGTCAATGTCCAATCCCCTGGCAGCAACATCTGTGGCAACCAGGACCCGGACTTGACCGCCCTTAAAACGTTTTAATACTCGCAAACGGGCATCCTGTGCCAGGTCGCCATTTAGCGCCTCAGCTGCAAAACCCCGTTGGATTAAATCATTTGCCAATTGGCTGGAGCCATGGCGAGTTTTGGTGAATACCAGGGTTGCGCCAATATCTTCGGCTTCAAATAATCGGGTCAATCCCGACAGTTTTTCTTTCTCATAGACCAGGTAATAACGCTGGTCAACGGTGTCTACAGTCAGTTGTGTCTTTCGAATCATTACCGTTTCAGGCTCGTTCATATATTTATCAGCCAAGCGCCGAATGGAAGCGGGCAGGGTGGCGGAAAATAATGTGGTTTGGCGATTCGAGGGGGTTTCTTTGAGGATGTTTTCAACATCTTCCACAAATCCCATGCTGAGCATTTCGTCTGCTTCATCCAGGATTAATGTGTGAACGTGGCTGAGATCCAGGATCTTCTGGTTAATTAAATCCTGCAGACGTCCCGGTGTGCCTACGACAACATCCACGCCTTCTTTTAATTTGCGCCTGGAAGTACCGTAATGCTGGCCTCCATAAACCGGCAGCACACGTACTTTCTGGATCCGGCCGTACTCTTGAATGGCTTCGGCCACCTGGATGGCCAGTTCACGTGTGGGAGCCAGAACGAGGGTATGTATTTTGCCCCGGTGGTCTTCAGTGATTAAATTATTCAGTATTGGGAATCCAAACGCAGCTGTTTTACCAGAACCGGTTTGTGATTGTACCAGCACATCTGTGCCGGTTAACATGATGGGAATCACCAGGGTTTGCACCTCGGTGGGTGTGGTAAAGCCCAGATCGCTGGCGGCCTGGACTAAAGTAGGGTGCAGGTTTAACTGCGAAAAATCAAGTGTCATCAAAATCTCCTGTTGCGTTTTGATAACTCTCGAAGCTTCACAACCCTTGTGAAATGAGTGTTTTCCTTGCGGAAATCATCCGGGGTTTACCTAGCCGCTTTACCATTGCCCCCTGCGGCAAGAAAAAAGCTCGTCCAGATTTTGACGAGCCGCCATGTGGAATTTTCAAAACAAAAATATTATTTAGTTGTAATTGGTCAAATCTAAACCAACCGCGCGAGTATACCACATAGGCCAGACCTTTGTCTAGAGCGCGAATTGGATAAAAAAACACCTCGAGATGGAGGTGTTTTTCTTTTTGGTACACCCGGAGGGACTCGAACCCCCAACCGGCTGATTCGAAGTCTTGGTGGATGATCTCCAAGTATTCTATGTGGTGGTAATTTTTCTATATACTACCATCTGTGGGGGTAAAACAGAGATGACTTTTCAATATTTTCTATGGAATCCACACCGTTAGCACCATTTGACACCAGAAACAGGGATACTTATACCCTTGTGGACAATTGATGAGGATCCACGTTAGCAATCTGTATCATGAAAACACCATGTTCTGTATTATTTTCCCCTTTCACCAATGTTGGAGGTAAAACTCTTCAGTTTCCAAAAAGCAGAAAAACT
Organism: uncultured Nitrosomonadaceae bacterium; assembly: GCA_964195965.1. Taxonomy (GTDB): domain Bacteria; phylum Chloroflexota; class Anaerolineae; order Anaerolineales; family UBA11858; genus B10-G9. The sequence goes on along the minus strand of CAXMRF010000078.1, from coordinate 4,603 downwards.
GTGACAAGAACACACCATGTTTTGTGACAATTTTGCCAATATCCATGCATGGAGAGAATTCTAGAAAGTACACTAACTGATCCCTATTCCTCCAGCCTACAAACATACAAATCAGGCTCTTAAACAGGCTCTTAACCTGTCGCATAGCAGTTAGTAGCATAGCTTACGGGTTTTTCTAAAGGAATTCCTTTAGAAGGTCCCCCTAGATGACCTGCCCCCCAAAAATTGATCCAACATCAATATTAGGATTAGTACATTGAGGAGGCAGAAAAGATGGCAAAACGCAGACGCTATTCACCGGAGCAGATCATTACCAAATTACGTGAAGCTGAAGTATATCTCAGCCAGGGAAAAACAGTCGGTAAAGCCTGCAAATCCCTGGAGATCAGCGAACAGACCTACTACCGCTGGCGCAGGGAATACGGAGGGATGGATGTCACCCAAGCCAGGAAGCTCAAAGAGATGGAAAAAGAAAACGACCGGCTGAAAAAGCTGGTGGCGGACCTTTCCCTGGACAACGCCTTCCTCAAGGAGGTGCTGGGAAAAAAATAATCTCACCCGACAGGAAACGCCAGGCGGTTCAGCAGTCCATCCAGGCGCTGGATGTATCTGAACGCAGAGCCTGTCGGGTGGTGGGGCAGGCCAGATCGACTCAGAGATACAACAAGCGTCCAGCCGATGATGAAGAATTCCTGACTGCCAGGATCATCGAGCTGGCCAGCCAATACGGGCGCTTTGGATATCGCAGGGTCACCGCCCTGCTGAGAAATGAGGGCTGGATCATCAATCACAAGCGCGTGGAGCGGATCTGGCGCAGAGAAGGGTTGAAAGTCCCTCAAAAACAACCCAAAAGAGGTCGGTTGTGGCTAAACGATGGCTCAGTGGTCCGGTTGAAACCGCTCTTTCCCCAACATGTCTGGAGTTATGATTTCATGCAGGCCCACACCCACAATGGAGTGCCGGTTCACATTCGCTCAGATAATGGAGCTGAGTTCACTGCCAACCGGGTTCGCAGCTGGCTGTACAACTTGCAGGTCAAGCCATTGTTCATTGAGCCGGCGCAGCCCTTGGGAGAATGGCTTTATCGAATCCTTCAACAGGAAAATGAGAGATGAATTGCTGAATGGTGAGATATTCTATACTTTGAAAGAAGCAGAGATCCTGATCGAGATGTGGAGGAAGGAATACAACACAGTGAGACCCCACAGTGCCTTAGGTTACAGATCGCCGGTACCAGCTGCGATCATGATTCCTGCTACCCAAATTCAGCCGGTTGGACTAACATAAAGAGTGGTACAAATAATTGGAGCACGTCATCATACTAAAATCTCTGACAAAAAATGGCTGAAAAACACAACAACTTAGATCTAACCACTAGAAATCAGAATCTTAGGATCCTTGCTGCTATTTTTTTCATGTTTGCAAGCATTGCTTTAGCCTCCTGTTCCAGCACACCAACCGAAACGATAATCACATCAACAACCGATCTGCCTCCTAAACCAACTACGGTCATACCTTCCCAGACACCAACAGCTACTCCTACGATCACCATCCCTGATCCCCCTTATCTGACCAATCTTGACCCTCAACTCCCGCAACAAATCAAAGAGCAATTGCGATTATTTGACTTCTTATCCCTTGCCGGCAACAATGCTTCTACGCAAATCAGTATTTCCCTGAATCCGGGTGAAGAAGCTGGCTCATGGTTATATCTCGCAGTTGCTCCATTTTATTCCTTCCTGGAAGGCCTGCAGTCTACAGACCTCTATGCTTGCTGGTCAACTGGCCCAAACGAAAGTATGCCATTCAATTATCTTCTGGTTACTGAAAACACGATTGAGGCAGTTGAGTTATTATGGGGTTCGCCGCACGAAGATTGCATCAAAGAGTCCGCCCAGGACGAACTTTCTCATAATCTATGGGTTGAAAAAGATGCTGTTGCAATTCTCCCTTTTGAGATGATTGAACCTGCATATAAAATCCTTTCCATAGACGGTGAAGATCCATTAGCGGATGACTTTAATGAAGGTAATTACCCTCTCATTCTTCAGTTTTATTATCAGGTCTCCCCAGGGTACCAAATCAAACTGAATGAAGAACAATATCTAACGAATTTTAACTCCTCGAAACTCACATCGATCGCACTTACTGGTTGTACGGCATTGGTTCGTGATACTGCGAGCATTATGGAAAATATGGGAATCACCTATCCGGCAGGAGATATAAAAGATATTCTTGCTGGTGCTGATATCACCCATATCAACAATGAGGTCCCATTTGCTGTGGATTGCCCTACTCCCGATCCCCTATCGGTTTCCCTACGCTTTTGTTCTTCAGATCGTTATATCCAACTCCTGGAAGAAGTTGGGACAGATATCGTTGAATTAAGTGGTGATGATTTTGGGGACTGGGGACCAGAGGCCATGCTCCATACTTTAGACATTTATCATCAAAAAGGCTGGGTCCTTTATGGTGGAGGCAAAACCCTTACAGATGGCCTTGCCCCAGTTTTCATCACCCATAATGGAAACCGTTTTGCATTTATTGGTTGCAGCGCTAAAGTCATTGATGTATATGCAACTGCGACTGAAAATTATCCTGGCGCAGCACGATGCAATTTTTCCTATATGATTTCTGAAATTACCCGGCTTACGAGCGAAGGATATATCGTCATTGCGACCATGCAGCATGAAGAAATTGACCATTTTGGATCTGTAGCTTTACAACAGTATGATTTCCGCAGATTAGCTGACGCTGGCGCAGTGATAGTGAGCGGCAGCCAAGCCCATCACCCGCAAGCATTCGAGTACACCGGATCATCATTTATCCATTATGGACTTGGCAACTTATTCTTTGACCAGTGGTACCTGGCCCAGGTAAACCCCAAAGATCATATCAATAAAGACAAATCCTTCATCGACCTGCATTACTTTTATGATGGCAAATATATCGGAACCCGTTTGGTCACCTTACAATTTATCGACAATGCCCGTCCCCGTCCAATGACCTTTGAAGAGAGGACCTCTTTCCTGGATGAAGTTTATATATATTCACTATGGAATGGAGAGAAGGTTTACAAGTACGCAACAGGAATTATGCTTGACAGGATTGATCAATGAAATACAACGGTAAACCGATAATTCATTTGTTGATTCTTGCTGCGTTGCTCGCAGCTCTTGTTCTGTTCACTGCCATAGATATATTAAGAGCCCTCTATAAACTATCAACAGAAAACTCTGACATTGGAACTACTTGACCTGCCCCCCCCAAAAAAAAACTGATCCAGAAGTAATGTTCAGATTAGTGCATTTGGGAGGCTAAGAGATGGCAAATCGCATACGATTTACGCCGGAGTAAATCATTACCAAATTGCGTGAGGCAGAAATTTGTCTCAGCTAGGTAAAAACTTTATCGCAAGCCTGCAAAACTCTGGAAATCAGCGACCAAACTTATTATCTCTGGAGCAGAAAATATGGGGGAATGTATGTTACCCAGGCTGGGAAACTCCAGGAAATGGAACCGGAGAATGTTGCCGAGCAGAAATAAAGCCCTTATCCGCCAGGCCGAAGGTTCGAATCCTGTACCTAGCTCTCCACCTCGGTACAGGAGAGAGTGGCGGATCAGTTTCAATATTGCATAAGTGGATTGAATCTCTGCGATTCACTTCAATCGTAAAAAAAATCAATCTGTACAATGAAAACCAGGTTTTTTCGTGTTGTTTATTGAATCTCGAGTATTGCAGTTCCACCTTAAAACGATTACTTAACGATTTTAATTTGGACATGATAACAACCAATCTCTCATGCTTCTCTAAAGGTCGTTCTCTAATTCCAAAAATAGGGACCTACTTATATAAGATAGTATAGAACTCTCAAAGTGAACATGGAGAATTGTTTTGAGATCTATCATCTCTCCTGCCTGGTACCAGGCAGGATGATCAGGTCCAGTAGTGGGGATTTTGGCTGAATCTCCATGCATGGAGAGGACAAAAACCAATTAGCCCATCTTAACCCAGCATGCGGGGTTTGAGGTGGGCTTTTTTGATTCACCACAAAGGAGGTGAAACTCATGAAGAAGGTTCAAGTTGTTGATCGCTGTTTCTACTGTAATGGCCAATCCTACATCTTTGAAAGGGAAAAGTGGTGCCTGCATGGGGATGGGGACCAGAAGTATAAACCCTGTCCCTGCTGCAATGGTACAGGGGAAATTGCCACCTGGGTTGGTCTGGAGGATTTCGCGGAGATGCTGGATCAGGCTATCTCAGTTGGTCCTGATTATGTATCTCCCGAGAAGGAAACCGTCACGGACTACCAGGACAGCCTGGAATCCTCCGGTCTTCCTTGACTGTTAGCTGCGCCCGGGCAAGCTAGCTATATGGCCTTCCATAAGTGGAAGGCTTTTTTTGTTTAAGCACACCAATTCACGCCATTAACAAAAGAGAAGTTATTCGGTTGACCCAAATAACCCTAAGCTGTGGGGGGTATCGATTAGATACCCCCTTTATCTTTGGCGCACCCGGAGGGACTCGAACCCCCAACCTGCTGATTCGAAGTCAGACGCTCTATCCATTGAGCTACGGGTGCGTGGTTTAACTAATTATACC
>CAXMRF010000077.1:0-7593 GCA_964195965.1 uncultured Nitrosomonadaceae bacterium | reverse complement strand
GGACCATTCTACCCGCCAATTGGCTGAGTGGTTTGAGGACTGGCAGATTGCCGTCCTCCTCCTGGATGATTTCGTAGCCGATGGCTGTAATCTTTTTGTCCAGCAGGGTATCAACTTTGGAAGGCGCTCCTGCAGAAAGATGCAGGAAGCCCATTAAAGTCAGGTCTTCGGGCATCCAGTTATATTCTTCTTTCACAGGACTGGCTACTTTGAGGATTAAATTCGCTCTACCGTAGAGTTCTTCCCCGCTGTAAACAATAGTCGCACCGGCTTTCTCGTAGGCATGGTCTGTGAAGCCGCTTCCAAGACCGGCTTCCTTTTCCACGAAGCAGGTATGGCCTTGCTGTGTGAGAAGTTGAATGCCAGCCGGGGTTAAACCTGCCCGATATTCGGAATCGCGCCTTTCTTTTGGAATGCATATATTCATGAGCTGTACCTCAGCGTAGTGATCAGGCTAATAGTTTAACCAGGATAGCTTTTTGGGCATGAAGCCGGTTGTGCGCCTGGGGGAATAAACGGGAGCTGGGACCATCTGCGACTTCATCAGTGATTTCCTCACCCCGATGGGCCGGCAGGCAGTGCAAAACGATGGCGTCTTTTTGTGCTTCATTAAGGAGTTTCTGGTTGACCTGGTAAGGCGGAAAAACAGCTTGCCGTTTGGCGGTTTCATCGCCCTGGCCCATACTTACCCAGGTGTCCGTATAAATGACCTGGGCACCCTGAACCGCTTCAACTGGATCGGTCAGCTGGCGAATGGCACTGCCACTCGCCTTAGCAAATTCTTCGCCCTCGGCAACTGCTTCAGGATCCATTCCGTAACCTTCCGGATTGGCGATCGTGAAATCAGCGCCCAGTTTGGCGCAGATATGCATCAGGGAGACCGCCACATTATTACCATCGCCGACATAAGTGACTTTGAGGCCTTTTAAATTGCCAAAGTTTTCCTGAATTGTGAGTGCATCAGCGGCTGCCTGGCAGGGATGGTTGTAATCGCTCAGGCCGTTGATCACGGGAATATCAGCCCATTTAGCCAACTCCACAACATGCTGGTGTTCAAACACCCGGGCCATTACCACATCAACATAACCGGAGACCACGCGAGCCACATCGGCTATTGATTCTCGTTTTCCCAGGCCAATCTCTGCTGGCGAAAGATACAGGGCATCGCCGCCGAAGTGGCGCATGGCCATATCAAAGGAAACCCGGGTCCGCAAACTGGGTTTCTGGAATATCATTGCCATTACTTTGTTTTTGAAGAGGGGAGGATTCCCGCCTGCCTGCCATTCTTTTTTGAGTGCCACTGCGCTGTCCAGGATGGCTTGCAATTCTTCCGGGGAGTAATCACCAACAGTCAAAAAATCTTTCATTTCACGCTCCTGTAAATTTTGATCCAGTTAATGAGAAGTATAACATGAGTGGCGAAAGACCTCGGAGGTGTCAGGGTAAAAATCCTGTCGATGGGTTCCCTGGGTACCTCGGAGGTATTGTACTAATAAATAGGAGGGGGTGATTGGAAAAGATAATCTAATATATCAATTTGGCCGCAAAGCAACTCATTTCCAGTTTGACCAGTTTTGCTCATCCACTGGAGTTCCATATCACTCAACCGATAGTGGCAGCTGTCTGGTTGTTCCTTGTTCCAGTAGATCTGGACCATTCTGGGAGGAACTTCGTAATCCTTGACCAGATGATCTCCAGAATCTAAAAATATCTTATCAGGCTTATAGATTATTTCCCGAATTCCCCACCAGGATCCTTTAAATATTAATGGAATCAATACCAATGCTCCAACAATAATCACAGCCGGCCTTAACTTTTCCTGCGGTAACATCCAATCTAGGAGTAAGCTCATGCCGAAAGCGCAAAAAAGCAAGGTCATAAACATGTCCGGAAAGCTGTCAAAATCAAAGAACATTAGCTGAATGAAAAACCAGGCCCCGCTGGGCAGTATCCACCAGTTTATACGGAGATCTTTACGTTTTATCATGGGGATCAAAAGCCCAGCGGATCCAAACAAGATCGGAGGGAGACCCCAAACCCCAAGGTATGTAAGAAAACTTGTTATCCGGTTATAAAAAGTTTGATTTTCCGGTACGCTGAAAGGGACAAGAACAACCTCTATCAGCATAGGCTTAAAAACCCCCCATACGAATATTGGAATAAGGATAATCAATGATGAGAGCAGTATTCCAAAGATTGTTCGTTTTGGGCTTCGAGCTTCAGCCAGGGATACAGATAAACCAAAGGTGAGAAAAACAAAGATAATACCAGGTAGCCAAAAAAAGGCACTGGCCGCAGCGAGGATTCCGCTTAGAAAAGCTGAACGTTTTTTGAGCTGCAGGTAAATTCCCGCCAAGCCTAATAGCATCATCATGTATTTGGGATGGAATCCCCTTGCAGCAAGGGTGTAAAAACCTGGAAAGGTTAATAAAACCAACGTGCCAATAACACTTGCTAGTTTGTTCTTTGTGATCTCAATGGAAATCAAATAAGTAAAAACTAAAATTCCTAAAACTGCTCCCCCAGTGAGCAGTACGCTTAAGAAGTGAATTAACAGCATATTACCTTGGGCAATTAACGCGAGCAGCACCATGATTTCAAATACCAAGGGAGGTTTTGGATCCCAGAAATTTAAATAGGGACGTGCACCCTGGGGCATGAGCCAGCCAGCATGCTCAAACACAGCAGCATCCTGGGAGATTTTTGGAGGATTGAAGAATATGAAATTAGTAGTTATTGCCATGGCGATCAGGGCAACACCGGTGCCAATTAAAATCCAAATCAGAGGAAGTTTCTCTAGCTTCCTGGGTAACTTAAGTAACTGACCTTCAAACCGAATAAATACAACTGCCATCAGAAGAGCAAAACAACCCATGGCCGCTGACTTTAGTCGAAAACCGTCATTCTGAAACGCTGTGATTTGATTTGATTGGTAGTAGAGGGGGAAATTACTTTCAACAAATCCGAGATTGGTGAGAAAAGAGACTATCAAACAAATTAAACCGAATATTAGGAGGAAGTATTGGATTTTCCTTGTCTTCATCATATCCTCGTTTTCAGAATTTGAAAGTATTCTTGATCGTTTGCCCGTTTGTTAGATATCAGATCATTTTATTATTAAGATTGTAGCATAGAGGAGGTAGGTAAAATTTGGCAGCCTGGTGCTTATCTTCTCAACTTAAGCCATCCCATTATCAGACCTGATCCGTTGTTAATTTTATAAACTTCTAGTTTAGAGGCTTACCATCAATTTTCCTTTTGTCCGGAATCCTAGATAAACAGAGAATGCGGCACGCGATAATTATTTTAACCATGTAATCAGATTTCAGAGATTTGGTCAAAAAAAAACCTTCCGCGGATGGAAAGGTTTTTTAATATAGAGAGCGGGTGACGGGATTCGAACCCGTGGATGTTAGCTTGGGAAGCTAATGCCTTACCTCTTGGCCACACCCGCATTTTGGGGTTCCTTTGTCCTCTATTTTAGATAGAGTTTTCGGAAATTGTGCATTGATAAAAATTTAAAGCTGATGCCTATCTTCAGCTTCAAGATTATATCAAAACGGTGTTTAGGAGTCAATTATTTTTTAAGTTGTCCTTTAAAATGAAAAAACCCATTCGTTAATTTTTGAAGTTAAATAAACAAACTCGCATTTTAGCGTTTACAATTTGAATAGGGGAAATTTAAGATAACCAGCGCCAATCTACAGGATTGAGGAGAGATGATGAATAGACCTTTGGGATTTTTCAAACAGAAAGGAAAAAATCTTTACCCTGTTATCCTATTTGTTTTACTATTATTAACCATTACCCTTGCTTGCAGCCTTCCTTTCCGGATCGTTTGGAATGGAAGTGATGAAGACAACCAGCAAAAAACAGTTCAAGCGAATTCAGAATTGGTTCAAACTTTATCAGCAATCACTTCCAATAATGGGAAGGACTCTGAAAGCGAAAGTAATGAGGAAAGTTTTGCTGGGGAAGAAATACCTTCAGTGACTCCCAGTCTTACCCCTTCACCTACAATTACTAAAACCCCAGCACCAGAGCAAGTAGCGGCTTTTATCTCTAGTAATACTAATTGCCGGGTAGGCCCCCAGGATGTATTCGAGTTGATCCATATCTTTCTTAAAGGGGATAATGTGGACCTGATTGGAAAAAATGAGGATGGGACTTTTTGGTATGTTCAGGATCAGGACGGGGAAAATATTCAATGCTGGTTGTGGAATAAATATGCAACCCCGGAAGGCCTGACTGAGAATCTTCCGGTTTTCACACCTCCGCCAGCGCCAATCCCAGTGATGAATTTTGTTGCCTCGTATAAAACCACAACCGGGGGTACCACTGTAATCGTGAACGTGAGAAATACAGGGAACATCGCTCTGCAATCCTATTCAGCAACATTTAAGGATACTGTGACATCTCAAATTATTGCTGTGTCTGCAAATAAATTCGGAAATGCCACCAAAGTCTCAGTGGGTAACATAGGAGTTATATCAAGCCCTCCTTTCAGTGCCAGTACGATTGGACATCAGATGACGGCTACTATAAAAGCCTGCTCGGCGGATGGTCAGGCTGGAAAATGCGCTACGGTTACGATTAATTTTGAATCAAAATAATAGAAAGAATTTATAAAGAGTAAGTTAAAGATTCGTGCTTGTGTGAGTACTGTCCCGGGTATGTATTGTGGTACCTTGTTTCTTAGTCATCAGTGTGCAATCCAAAAATAAATTCTCTCATATACAGAACAATCCAGATTGGGAAGCTGACTCCAAGCAGATAGAAATTAATTGGATCTATTGGATTTTCTTGACCCACAAATAAGAACATCTAAGACTGAACAAAAGAAAAGTCCTGATTATTGATGTTCATAATACTATCGAGTTTATTGGTCATGAGTATTTATTAAAATCCTTGGTAGAATATCCATTACTATTGATGGCCAAACTCATGGAGAATTTATGACCCCTAAGGCTGGTTCCAAACCCCCCGATGAACGACTGCTGGTAAGTGTTTTATTTGCAGATATTCTGGGTTTTTCCGCGTTGGCGGATCAGGTGGAACCGGATCAGGTCAGCCAGGTGACAGGGGACCTCTGGAAAGAATTTGACCGGATTATCAAGGAATATGGGGGAGTAATTGATAAACAAGTCGGGGATTCCCTGATGGTAGTTTGGGGGGCGCCGGCATTTGAGGAAGATGACGCTGAACGGGCGGTGTTTGCCTGTTTGGGCCTCATGGACGGGATCGCCCGGTTTAAAGAGAATGCTAAACACCCGGCCGCAAAATCCCTGCACCTCAGAGCAGGAATTCATACCGGCCTTGCCCTGGCCGGGCATGTGGGTGTCCGGGGAGAATACACGGTCCTTGGGGATACGGTGAATATCGCCAAACGCCTGCAGGAGACCAGTGAAACAGGTGCTTTAATTGTCAGTGAAGCCACTTACCAATCAATCCGGGGCGCGTTTCAAGTTAAACGCCTGAGACCTATCCAGCTGCAGGGTACCAGCGCGCTGGTGAATATTTTTGAAATCCTGGAAGAACTTCCCCAGCCAACCAAATTGCGCTACCGCAGTAAAGGCGGCCTGGAAACCATCCTTGTGGGCAGAGATCAGGAGATGGAAAACCTGGCTGCTGTTTACGAGCAAGTCCAGGAAAATTCCCAACCCCAACTAATATTGGTTACTGGAGATGTTGGAGTGGGAAAATCGCGTTTATTATTTGAATTTGCCGGCCGTTTAGAAACAGAAAATCCGCTCGTTACCGTGATTTCCAGCCGGGCGCTGGAACAAACCTCTGGCGTGCCTTTTTTCATTTGGCAGGAACTCTGGTCCAATCGCTTTGAATTAAATGAAGATGATCCGATTGAAGTCTCTCAAAAGAAAACCATTGATGGGGTGCTTACTCTTTGGGGCAGGGCATTGGGTGAATTGACTGCTGTTGAGGCGGCCCATTTTCTGGGCAGCCTGATCGGTGTGGAATGGGAAAAGAGCCGCTATCTGAAGCCTTACAGGAATGATCCTCAAGCAAGAATTAAACGGGCTTTTATATTAATTGAAGAAATGCTTCACCGGGCTTCTCAAAGGGGACCGGTGGTATTAATTCTGGATGATTTGCAGTGGGCTGACAAAGGCAGTTTGCTGCTTTTGCAGCATCTCTGGCAATCGGTAGATAAAGGGATACCATTATTAATATTATCCTGCGCCAGAAGGGAATTTCTGTCTAACGAGGGCGCAGCTTTTGAAAATGCTGAACAAATAGAGTTGGCTCCATTGCCTGTTTCCGCTGATCTGGTTCGCGAGGCATATCCGGTATTAAAAGGAGCGCCTGATTCACAATTGGCCAAATTAGCAAAAAGGGCCCAGGGAAATCCGTATTTTCTGGAAGAAATGGTCAAGAATGTGGTCACAGGGGGTGTTTTGGATGAGAAGAAATTAACCAAACTGCCTAAAACCCTTGAAGCGCTGCTTAAATCACGTTTGGATTCTTTATCCCTGGAAGCCAGGGCAACAGCCTATTTTGCATCTGTATCTGGCCGGGCATTTTGGAAAGGATCAGTTATGGCTGCCTACCGGGGAGCGCCTGGAGTGACTGAGGTCCTGGATGTTTCCAGCCATAATCTGGTTGGGAAAGTTCAGAAAGCGCTGGATGAATTGATGGAGAAAGAAATGGCATTCCTCCGGGTTGGAAGCGCTTTTGCAGGAGATCGTGAATATATTTTTAAACATGCCCTCTTGCAAGAGGTCGCCTACCTGCGCCTGCCGGATGACCTGAAAACAGAATGTCACAAGGCTGTGGGCAGTTGGTTGGCTGAACGGGCAGGTCCAGAACGCAGCATCTGCGTGGCAAACCATTTTGAAAAAGCCGGAGTTTTTGACAGAGCTCAGGAATTTTATACCCTGGCAGCTGAACATGCCCGCACTTTAGGACGGGATGAAGATGCGGACAATATCCAATATCATGCCCGCACGCTGCCCGATGATCGTCTTTAACTAATGGGGTCCGATGTCTAAAATCTATCTGGAAGATATTCCTCTCGTAGAAGCACAAACTCGATTCAAGGATGCTATTCATGAAGCAGGTTTATGGAAAATCCTTGAGATTGAAAATTTACCCCTGGATGAGAATATTTTGGGAAGGGTCTGGCGGAAACTGTTTGGGCCAAGATCAGCTCACCGCATTACCATGCTTCTGCTATGGACGGGTTTGCTGTAAAATCCGAGAGCACTATTGGCGCTTTAGAAACAGCACCGATATCCTTGCAGTATGATTTGGATACGATTTATTTGGATACTGGTGATCCTATTCCGGAATGGGCTGATGCGGTTATTCCGATCGAAAATATAGAGCCATTGGATTCGACTGGAGGACTCCCAGAAAATATCCGACACCCTGATTTTATTCGTATCCGGGCATCTGTTTCACCCTGGACCCATGTGCGCGTTATGGGTGAGGATATGGTCGCAACTCAGTTGGTACTGCCGCACGGACAGCTGCTCAGGCCAGTGGATTTGGGCGCCGCTGCCGGCTGCGGGTATGATGTCCTGGACGTGGCCCGTAAACCACGTGTAGCTGTCATTCCAACCGGCACAGAGCTGG
>CAXMRF010000076.1:0-7627 GCA_964195965.1 uncultured Nitrosomonadaceae bacterium | reverse complement strand
ACCTGAAATCACCTCACCATTGGAGAGATGAATTTCCACGTCTGGACTGGGATCTACAAATTTATAATCTTCTTTATCAGGCATAATTTTCCAAACCCTGGTCTAGTTTTTTGTATAGATATTTTATCACCTCATCTTATAATATAAAAAGCCCGGATCAAATCTGAGTCCGGGCTTTGTACTTGCTGATGAATCCCTGTTGTGTGATCCCTAAGGAATTAGCTGCCGTAATCTTCGGGCAGTTGTGTTTTTAAAACCAGATCTTTGGCAGCTTTAACTTCATCCAGACGGCCAAAAGGTGCCGTAGTAGGCGCATTATGGAGGATTTCTGGATTATTCTTTGCTTCCTCCGCGATCTGCAGCATAGCTGCTACAAATGCATCCAAAGTTTCCTTGGTTTCTGTTTCCGTTGGTTCGATCATCAATGCTTCAGGGACGATTAATGGGAAGTAATTAGTAGGCGGATGGAAACCAAAATCAATGAGTCGTTTGGAAATATCCAGCGCCCTGATTCCGGGAGCATCATCCCATTTTGCTTCTGTGACAAATTCATGCATACATAATCGTTCATAAGGTATATGATAAACATCTCTGACGAGAGCTTGGATGTAGTTTGCATTGAGAACTGCGTGTGTTGAAACATCCAGCAGCCCGTTTTTTCCCAAGCTGATCATATAAGTAAAGGCCCTGACGATCACACCAAAATGGCCATGGAAAGACTTTACCCGCCCGATTGATTTTTCTGGAGTGATCAAATCATAAATTGCCGGATTTGTTTCATCGCCTTCAGAAGTCATAACCACAAGAGGGGAAGGCAGAAAATCAGCCAGTTCTTTGGTGACACCAACAGGTCCGGATCCGGGACCACCGCCTCCGTGCGGGGTTGAGAAAGTTTTATGGAGGTTAAAATGTAATACATCGATGCCCATCTCAGCGGGTTTATAGATCCCGAGCAGGGCATTCATGTTGGCTCCATCTCCATACACTAGGCCGCCGTTCTCGTGAACAAGTTGGCATGCTTCAATGATATTTTCATCAAACAGACCCAGGGTATTGGGATTGGTGATCATTAACCCAGCCAGAGTATCATCACACTCTGCCCTTAATAGTTCCAGATCGACATTTCCATTTTTATCTGAGGGCAGTTCTACGATTTCCAGTCCGCTCATTGCTGAAGAAGCAGGATTTGTCCCATGTGCGGAATCAGGCACCAACATTTTAATCCGGTTGGTATCACCCCGGGAGTCATGGTATGCACGAATAATAAGGACACCAGTCAATTCTCCATGCGCGCCTGCCGCAGGTTGAAGAGAAGCTGTATAAAAACCGCTGATCTCTGCCAGCCATTGTTGAGTTTCATGCATCAATCCCAGGGCTCCCTGCACTGTTTCCACAGGTTGAAGGGGATGGATCTGACTAAAACCTGGAAGGCGGGCAGTCTCTTCGTTGATTTTGGGATTGTATTTCATGGTACAGGATCCCAAAGGATAAAAGCCAGTGTCTACTGCGTGATTTAATTGGGAGATATTGGTAAAGTGGCGTACGACCTCGTTTTCGGGAACTTCCGGCAGCGGTAAATTTTCCCTGAGGAAATCTTTTGGCAGATCAGCCAGGGGCACATCTGGCGCTGGAAAACGAATCCCTTTTCGGTCGGGTCTGGAAAGTTCAAAGATTGTTTTTTCAGTCATGATATTCCTCCTCCAAGACCTCAACCATCATATCAATTTCAGAACTTGAATTCATCTCTGTCACTGCGACCAATAATTCATGCGATAAACTGGGATATACCTGGCCTAAATCGTAACCGCCCAGAATATCATTTGTCAGCAGGAATTGGTTGACTTCTTTCGCCGTTACTGGACAATGGACAACAAATTCATTAAAGAATGGCTGGACAGGATTGACCATAAAACCTGGGACAGTGCTGATCTTTTCAGCTGCATAATGAGCTTTGTGATAATTCAGTTTGGCAAGTTCCTGCAGACCGCTTTTTCCCAGCAAACTCAAATAAACGGTAGATGCCAGAGCGATTAATCCTTGGTTTGAGCAGATATTTGAAGTAGCTTGCTCCCTGCGGATGTGCTGCTCCCGGGTATTTAATGTCAACACATAACCCCTGTTTCCACGGGTATCCACTGTTTCACCTGCTAAACGGCCGGCCATTTTTCTAACATATTGTTTTTTTGTCGCAAATAGACCCAGATATGGACCGCCAAACGACATAGGAATTCCCAACGGCTGGCCTTCACCGGTAACGATATCTGCATCAAATTCACTGGGTGGTTTAAGCAATCCCATCGCAATGGGATTAATATGCACGGAGAAGAGAGATTTCTGGGCATGGGCTGCCTCAGATACCTTCGTCAAGTCGAAGATTCTGCCAAAGAAATCAGGATATTGAACCAACACGAGAGCTGTGTTCTCATCAATCAGCTCAATAAGCTCATCAGGTCCCGCTTCAGGATTCAGATCCTCCCCAACAATTTCCAGGTTCATACCTGTCATATAAGTATGAATAGTTTCCCGGTATTGAGGATTCATTGTGGGAGAGAGGACAATTTTGCGTCTCCGCCCACGGAAATTATGGAAGGCCATATTAACGGCTTCTGCTACTGCCGTGGCGCCATCATAATGGGAGGCATTGGCAACATCCATGCCCGTGAGGGCGGCGATGAGACTTTGATATTCAAAAATTGCTTGTAAAGTTCCCTGGGCGATTTCTGGTTGGTACGGAGTATACGCGGTATAGAATTCACTTCGCCGCAGGATGGAATCAACAGCGGCTGGAATATAATGGTTATAAGCGCCTGCTCCCAAGAAGGAAATCAATTCCTGGGGTGTTTCGTTCACGGATGAGATATATTGCAGCTCATCAAGAGCTTCCATTTCAGTGATGCCGTTGGGTAAGGCTAGAGAAGGAAATTTCCCTTCTTCAGGCAGACACTGGAACAAATCTTCCATCTTGTCTACCCCAATCACCTTAAGCATCGCCTCTCGATCCGCCTGGGTATGTGGAGTATACATAATCAGGTCCTTTTCTACGATTAAATTGGTCCCTAGTCCTGAATGGAAAAGGGGTTCTGGGCCACTCAGTAATTAATGGTCTCTTTCTAGATTTTTATAGGTTTCAGCATCCATTAACCCATCTAGCTCGCTTTCATCCGCCATTTTTATTTTCAACAGCCAGGCGTTTCCGAAAGGATCTTCGTTGATGAGTTCCGGGGTATCAGTCAAGGTTTCATTGATGGCAGTGATTTCTCCAGTGACTGGCATATATACATCGGCGGCTGCTTTTACAGATTCAACTACAACACAAACTTCACCTTTTGCAAGAGAATCACCTTCTAAGGCGAGAATTTCCACAAATACGATATCGGAAAGTTGATCCTGGGCATAATCAGTAATGCCAAGAACAACTTCATCTCCTTCTATGCGAATCCATTCATCATTCTTGCTATATTTTAAATCAGCAGGTGTTTTCATCTTTACTCCTTTAGATTATTTTTACGCATACATTCCTGATTAAAGAAAAAGCACACGCAAAGGGATACGGCGTGTGCCTCTGTCTGGGGACCTGAGAGATTTTTGCTCCTTCGGTGTCCTGGGACTCTCCAGAGGATCTGAAGTGCAAGGTCCGTTTACCTGAGAGTTTGTTCTGCTGCTGTTTGCCATTTAGCGCAGCAGGTTTGCCCCTTCGGTGCCCATTAATGGGACTCTCCCTTGCAGTCATTTATTAGAACGTATTCATTATACCAAAAATATTTACAGATGCACTTAAACGAACAACCCCGCACCATACCGCGGGGTTGAGGAAAGATAAAGTGAGACTGTGGGCTAATTATTATTTTGAGGAAGTGCAAGTTCTTCAGTTTTATGTCTGCGGACCAAATTTTTCACATGGGCTAATAAAGTATAGGACGAAACCGGTTTAACCAGGTAGTCATCTGCACCCAGATTCAATGTTTTAGTGATGATTTCAGAAGATTCAATTGCTGATATAATTAAAATTGGTGTTCTGGTCATCTCCCGAATGGCTTTACAGAGCTGCCAGCCATCCATTTCTGGCATCAACAGATCAAGTAAGATTAGGTCAAGCATCACCCGCTGAATAATGTCAATGCTTTCTCTACTGGAATTTGTGGTTAAGACATTATATTCATTAGCTTCCAGTAAACGTTTAAATACCGCGGATGTTGAAGGATCATTATCGATCACTAAAATCGTTGGAGAGACTTTCTGGTAAGGATTGTTCATAAGTGGTTGTATTACAACATATATCTATAGAATAGTAAACAGAAAAGACTTTACAGCCAGCTAACAATAGATTTTTTGCATGAGATAGACATGGATTAGTAAGTTTTATTGATTGAGGAAATTTACCATAAATAAGGACTAAAACACTTCAATAGCGTTATAATACACAAAGAAGTTTGGATTTCTACACTATGATTATCATGCTAATCAACCAATTACAGATTTGGCAGGTCAATCCTTAAATATGGGAGATCGCACAGTTTCAGGAAAAGCGTTAATTAATACGCTATTTGAATTTAGCAATTTAATTTCTCATGCAGAGGACATGTCTGCCGTCTTCACAACCCTGGTGGATCTGACCCGAAAAATCATTATATTTGACAATATCGTGATTTATCTGGAAGAGAATGATGATCTGCGACCTATATACGCGAAATCAATTGGTCGAGGCCGTTCAAAAGAAGCTGATTTAGCCTGGGGGGAAGAATT
Organism: uncultured Nitrosomonadaceae bacterium; assembly: GCA_964195965.1. Classification (GTDB taxonomy): domain Bacteria; phylum Chloroflexota; class Anaerolineae; order Anaerolineales; family UBA11858; genus B10-G9. Next base: position 2,884 of record CAXMRF010000076.1, on the reverse strand, counting down.
TATCGAACGTGTATTTAGTGATGATAAATTATCGATTCATCAGGATGTGGTTAAAGGCCCGAATGAAGATCGATTAAAAACACCTTATTATATTGGTTGTCCTCTCCGGCATGGAAAATCCACTGTTGGTGTCCTGATTATGATACGATTTGGTGGTCCAGAATTTAATGATCAGGATCAAAAGACATTTTTATTTGTGGCAGATCATATTGCCCAGTTTTTAGAGAGAGACGTTTTGGTGAGTACGATTAATAAAATTGAGGGCTCGCAAAGAATGTGGGCAATGCAGGAAAACTTTGTTGCAACAGTCTCTCATGACTTAAGGACACCCCTGGGTTTCATCAAGGGATATACAACAACCCTGCTTCGCGAAGATACCAATTGGGACGTGCCTACCTATAGAGAATTTCTGGGCATTATTGATGATGAAGCCGATCGTTTGCAAGAGTTAATTGATAATCTGTTAGATTCTTCCCGGCTTCAATCAGGCACTTTGCAAATGAATTTGCAAACCGTACGCCTGGATGTTGTCCTCCGGGATATGATTCAACGGTCACAATTACGGGATATTAATGTCAATCTTGAACTTGAAATAGAAAGTCAAGAGGTATTCGGAAAAGCAGATCCCATGCGGTTGGGACAGGTTTTTGATAACCTTATTAATAATGCTACAAAGTATGCACCAGAATCAACCGTGATTGTCAGATTGACTGTTGAAGGCGAAAATGCAATAATAAAAGTTGTTGATGATGGACCTGGAATTGATCCAGAACATTTAGAAAGAATTTTCCAACGTTTTTATCGAGTGCCAGAGACACGAATGTCAGTTCGCGGAAGCGGACTAGGTTTGTATATTTGCCGTCAAATAGTTCTTGCCCACAATGGAACGATTAAAGCGGAATCAAAAATTGGGGAAGGAACTACATTTCATATCACAATGCCTGTCGTGCAGGATGATGTGTCGGATTAATTGAGGAGATCGAGAGATATGGAAAAGGGAACCATCTTAATTGTCGATGATGAACCCAGGTATATCCAACTGATCGCTGCCAACCTGGTTGTGGATGGATTTGATGTCCTTGAGGCGCCTGATGGAGAACAAGCCGTCGAGATTGTATCTAAAGAGGATATTGATCTTATTTTGCTTGATGTGATGATGCCTAAACTGGATGGTTTTGAAACTTGCCGCCGGATTAGGGGCTTCTCCCAGGTACCGATTATTATGGTTACCGCAAAAGGTGATGAGAGTGATCGAGTCCAGGGCTTAAATGTGGGTGCGGACGACTATATTGTCAAGCCGTTTTCTGCGTCCGAATTGCTTGCCCGGGTCAGGGCTGTTCTCCGTCGATCAATGTTCTCCCGAGATGTCTCACAACCCGTGATATTTAATCACGGAGAGCTGAAAATTGATTTTGCAAGGGCGGAAGTTTTCCTGAAAGATGAAAAAATATTGCTTTCCGCAACAGAATATCGCCTGTTGCTCCAGTTTTCCCATAACAAAGGTCGAATCCTGACGACAGAGGAATTATTATCTTCCGTATGGGGGGATGGCTATAAAAATGACAAGGAAATCTTGTGGGTCACGATATCCAGATTGCGCAGTAAACTGGAAGAAGATCCCAGCAATCCAATCCATATAGTCACCCGAACGGGAATGGGATACACCATGCCTAACCTAACGGAGTAGATCGAGGAATCTTGTTTATGGATTACCAATTAGCAATCAGTATTTTATCCAAGAAAATGGGAGTTTTGCTGCGGTCCGCCAGAACTCAAAGAGGTGAGTCTAAAAAAACCTGTGGAGAAGTCATTGGCGTTACTTCACGAACGATGAATAAATACGAAACAGGTGAGAAATCTCCCTCTCTCCCGGAATTGGAAGTGCTGGCTTATTATCTGGATATTCCCCTGGAGAGATTTTGGGAGGATATGACACCTGATAGCCAAGACAAAATGGATGGATTAAAAAACCTGGCCCAGAGGCTGGAACTCCGCAATTTAAAAATCGGAGCTTCTCTGCGAAAATTCCGCCAGGATGCCAAGTTAAGCATGAAAGTTGTTTCTGAAAAATTAGGGGTTACAACTTACAGACTCAAATCATATGAAAAGGGTAGTTTCGCGGTACCAATAGCTGAACTTAACGCTATGCTGCGGTTATACGATTGTGAATTAAGTGATGTGGTAGTGGATAGTGGACCAATCGCGGATTGGGCTCATGATAAGAAAGCTTGTGAATCCTTTGTTGAGTTGCCAAAAGAACTTCAAGACTTTATTCTGAAACCCATCAATCAACCCTATTTGGATATTGCTCTCAAACTAAGCCAGATGTCTGTAGATAAGATGCGAGACGTTGCTGAAGGTTTATTAGATATTACTCTCTAGTTTAATTTCCCATGGAAAATCAACAGAAAAAACAACCAGCCATTCTTGCAGAGGAAGGAAATGACCTCTACAAGAATGGTAAATTTGAGCAGGCAGCAGAATTATTTTCTCAAACCGCAATTATTTATACGGAAAAAGGAGAGGTTCTGCTTGCTGCGGAGATGAAGAATAATCAATCAGTTGCCTTGTTGCAAAACAAACAACCTGGGCTTGCCCTTGATGCTGTTAGGGGAACAAGTGAGATCTTTAAAGAGGCAGGGGATAAATTAAAATGGGCAATGGCCCTTGCTAATGAGGCTACAGCAGGTAAAGAATTAGGTAATACAGAGAATGCAATTGAAAAATTTACCCAGGCTGCTGATCTATTTAATAACCTGAATGAACAAAAGATGTATTTACAAACAATGCAGTCTATCTCGGCTTTGAAGTTAAAAACCAGGAATATACCTGGGGCATTATTTTCCATGCAAGATGGATTGGAAGGGCTTGAGAAACCCAACTT
>CAXMRF010000075.1:3662-7643 GCA_964195965.1 uncultured Nitrosomonadaceae bacterium | reverse complement strand
GGGTTTGTATAGCTGAGCCGAACTCTCTACCGTGAGGAATAATAGTAGGATCGAAATTCAAATACTCCCGTCCAATCCAAAAAGCCCAGATTCCGATCAACAATAATTCGAAGATTAACCCTGGATTGATTTGCTGTCTCTTTTGATTAGGAAACCATTTATGAATACGGTTTTGGAAATTTAAGATAATCTGCTCCTCCCATTTCAGAAATCCAACAATTCCCCCTTCCTTTTTACGGTATTTGTCAGTCTTCCGATATTTCTGCAATCCCCAAACCAATGCTGCGGTAATAATTACACTGAAAGCAAAAACAAGGTAGTTAAATGCAGATATGGCAGCACCTCACTTAACAAGAAATTTAACTTGGAAGTAGAAATTATCTCAAACCCGTTTCCAGGCGGGAGATAACCATTCGTTGAATCTCGCTGGTTCCCTCATAGATCTCTGTGATTTTGGCGTCTCGGTAATATCTCTCGATTGGTAATTCTTTGGAATAACCCATCCCGCCATGGATTTGCACTGCGGCGTTGGCGCAGAAAGTTGCTGTTTCTGATGCAAATAATTTGGCCATCGAAGCTTCCAGGGTGTAACGCTCACCGGTTGTTTTATAGCGTTCTTTGGCAAAGGCGGATTGATAAATTAACAATCGGGATGCCTCAATGCGGGTTTTCATATCCGCCAGTTGGAAGGCAACTCCCTGGAATTGTCCAATCTTTTTTCCGAACGCTTCACGTTCCCTGGCATAGGCAATACTGGCTTCGTAGGCAGCTTCAGCGATGCCCAGCGCCTGGGAGGCAATCCCGATTCTGCCGGCATCCAGAACAGCCATTCCGATTTTAAAGCCTTCTCCTTCCTTGCCCAGCAGATTCTTAGCAGGACAGCGGTAATCTTCAAAAACCAGTTCGCTGGTTGCTGAGGCCCGGATTCCCATCTTGGGTTCTTTTTTATCGCGAATTAACCCGGGCAAGGTAGCATCAACCAGGAATGTGCTGATACCGCGGTGTTTTTGTTCCGGATCCGTCATCATAAATACTACGAAGAAATCAGCAACAGGACCGCCAGATACCCATGATTTTCTTCCATTGAGGATGTAATCATCTCCATCGCGAACTGCTCTGCTGAGCATTGTGCTGGCATCCGATCCAGACATGGGTTCAGTTAAAGAATAAGCCCCGATTTTATCTCCGGAGGCCACCGGGGTCAGGAATGTTTCTTTTTGATATTCAGTTCCATATAATAGCAGGCCGTAATTAAATAAGGAGTTATTTACGGACATAATGGTTCCGTGGGAAGCGTCCGCTTTGCAAATCTCTTCCAGGGCCAGGACGTAAGACAGGGTATCCATACCGGCGCCGCCATATTTTTCTGGCACCTCAATCCCCATAAATCCCATTTCGCCCATCTTTTTGATGGTTACGGAAGGAAAATCACCACTTTCGTCAAACTCGGCAGCAATGGGTTTGATTTCTTTTTGCGCAAAATCCCTGGCTGCTTTTTGAATCATTTTATGCTCATCGGTGAGGGTGAATCCAAGACCATTCGCTGACATTAAAGACCTCCGTTTTCGGATTTGGGATCAAGTAGGAATGCTTTTTTATTATAGCACTACATTGTATTCAATTGAATCTTAAGAGAAGTTCCCGGACGGGATAGGAAAGATTCCGAGGTGCTTGTATTAGGTTGTTTTTCAGCTGATTTGAGAGACTGAAAATTTATCTAACGATCAATACCGGTCGGTCCGCTTGCTCGATAATTTGACGGGAAAGATCCTCAAGTAAGAATTGCTGCCATTTCTGGCGATGGGCGCCTATGATAATCAGGTCATAATCGCCGCTTTGACCTTCGGCCAGGATTTCATCAACCACCAATCCATGCCGAATTTTGGGAACTGTGGATAATCCTGATTTTTCGAGTGAGTGTAAATCTCGTTCCAGTAAATCACCTTCCGGGGTATGAATGTCTATGAGTTCATCTGCGTTTGCTCGCAGCTGTTCCCCCTCTACACCCGGCCCGGCGCTAATCTGCGACATGACGTGCAAAACGGTGACATCCTGGTCTCCAGGAAGAAGCTCAATCACCTGGGCGGTGAAACAACCAAGTAATGGTGACTCAGCGCTGCCGCTATCACACATTAATATGCGCTGAATGGGTCCTGTCTTGCCTTTGATTACCAGGACAGAACAAGGGACGCGATCGGCAATTCGTACAGCTCTGGCCCGGACAAATCGTTCAAGCCGATGTTGTGTCCGATCTCTCACAATCACCAGATCATAATTTCCAGCTTCTGCTTCATACAGAATATTCTTAACTGGGTTCCCTGCCCGGATTAAGGTTTGGATTACGGGTTGGGGTACCTTGATGCAGGCCTCCGCCAGGATGGCATGAACCGATTGGTGGTTATCATCTGCACCATCTCCGATGTTGGCCAGGATTGTGGTTGATTCATCAGCCCGGGAGTTAAACTGGGCAGTGAATTGCAGGATGTTCTTTGTGTTGGTTGTATCTTGGATGACCGTTAGGATTTTCATGATTTTATTAAACCAATATCAGGATAAGAGGGAGGGCAAAAATAACAACCATAAAAATAGCCAGATTTCGATTGTTGGCGGTAATCCAGTCTACACTGCCAAGAATCAAGGTCCTATATTTTCTATGAAAGGTGATCAATATCAGAATCGAAATGATCGCAATACTGAGAATACCTGCAAAAATAATGGTGAAAGCGGATGCGTTCCTGAGCAGTACAGCTGCCAGGAGCGTGTCGATAAAAGTAGTGATATTTGCTCCCATGATATAGGGGATGACATTTTCCCGCCGAACAAATCCTCGCGCGCTGAAAGGAACCAGGAGGCTAAGAGACAAACTGACTGACATAGAGACCATCGTGACCAGTGCGCCCAATAAAAACATCACGCTGGGGCGGAACACGAGGCGAGACATCCGTCCGAGATGACTTTCTTGCAATGCCATCTGGGGAAGACACTTATCAAAGAGACTAAAACTTAATAATGTTATCCCCAGGCCTGCACAGAAAACCAACCAGTTAGGTAAAAGTGTTCCTATAAACCCTGCCAGAGGAGCGATTGCAAAATCAATAATTGAGGAAAGCAGCGCTCCAGAACGCAGTTGCATAGAATCGAGCCAGCCGGACTGCAGGAATATCGCTCCCAGGATAAAACCTGGCAGATAGGTGGAAAAAGTTACCAGCAAGGAAAGTAAACCCATACTGAGACTGGTTGAACGATCGCGCCCTTTTAAAACATATAAAAATCCGATGAACAAAACAATAAAACTTGCCCCAAAGCGGCTGCCGGTTATCATGGCGAAGGCCCCCATTTTGTCAATCACCCCGGCATCAAAAAACGTCAACGAAGCTGCGGCAACCGGAGAACCGCTCATGATAAAATAGGCAAAAAACCAGCCAAAGCCAAGACAGTTTGCCACATTATTAATAGAAAATGTGTTTTGCAGCAGTGGGGATAAACTGCGGGCACCGTCTTTCATCAGGGTAATCGCCAGAGTAAAAAGGAACAAACTTATAATAAATAATCCAATTTTCTCTACCCGAATATGTTTCCACCAAGAAACTTGAGCAGGTTGAGTTTCTTGAACCTCAACAGCAGTGGGTAGATATTGAGTTTGGAAAGTTATTTTACTGGCCAAATTGGCTTCTCGTGACTTTTGCATAATTAATCTTTTCTCACCAGGAATTAAGTAATTGTGTCAAACAAAAGCCAGTAGGATAATTGGGATCGTTGTTTCAAAACTCATTTATTACCAGCCTTTTTATTATTGGCAACTAACACCATTCGATTGCCCCGCCATAAAAGAGGGGTAACTATATTTTCGGTCATCCAATAACGCAGGCAGTTGCGCGGAGTGGATGCGAAAATGACAAGGTCAGGATCAGAGTTTTGGAGTTCATTCTGGAGCTGATCAAGAGGTTCACCTTCTCGAAGTTTGAAAGCCCCGTTGATTTT
>CAXMRF010000075.1:0-3562 GCA_964195965.1 uncultured Nitrosomonadaceae bacterium | reverse complement strand
TCTTCTGATAATCTTTTCGCGATCAAACGCATTTTTTGTCCCATGGGGTCTTCTGCTGCCAAAAGAGCCTGGGTGCTATGTCGAATAAAAGAACCATACCAACTTGGCACAGGGGGCAGCAGGGGTAGTACCGTTACCGAGGATTGACACAAGCGGGCAAGTTGGACAGTCCAGTTGATTGCAGAATGTACATGGGCATCGCCATCGGGCAGTGCCATTAACATATTTTCCAATGGCCAGCGTGGAATTTCCGGAACAAACAACAAGGCAGGTAATTGGTCAACCTGTGTTTGGGTTGAATAATGAAATAACATCCGTTTAAAATGAGCTATGTTCTGAGCCTGGAAAATGATCAAATCTGGACTGAAATCTTTTACGGCATATCTCAAATCTTTGAAGGACCTTGCTCCAGGCCGGTGGATATCCATCAGGACCAAATCAGCATCAAGAAGATCGACTAATAACTGAACAAAGGTTTCCAGAGTTTCTGCGTTTGACTTTGTTGGAGGCCAGAACAATATGCGCAAACGGGGTGCAGGGTTTTGTTGCCAGAGTTCTGCCAGCCGCTGATCGATTTTCTGAGGATCCGCCTGTACAAGACAGACAGGTCTGCCCAATGCTGATGTTACGGCAGCGCATGCAATAGTATCTTTGGGGGAAGCCATAGCGACAGTAACGCGGTTGCCATCGGTAGAGACGGGCACGGCCTGATAACGAGTAGCTACCTCTATCGGGAGTAATTTCATCAAATACTGTTCGGTATCGATGCAATCCAGATGTAAAAATGGAATTGTGCTCATTGTCTTAGCCTTATATATGGATTTTGCGGATGAATCGAGAACAGGATTCAATTTCAGCCAGCCTGAGAGAGGCATATAAACAAGCCCCGGTCATCAATTCTTTTGCCAGTGGGTCGGGTAAAGAGTGCATTTCATTTAGCGTGTAACCTTTTTTCCCTAAATAATCAACGATAAATTGCCTCTCAAGCGATGAGTGGACCGCTTTTCCGATATATTGAGCAGGTGTTGTAATCATTCTTCACCTCCAAATACATAGAAAGGGAATCGTAGATTCCTGGGATCTACTAATTTAAATATAACGAATTAGGATGACAAAACCTGTGATACCCCCATGACAAAGTTGTGACAATCTTCTCCCCCTGGATCTTTCTCAAACCTTATTTGGTTTTTCCTGATAATCCATAACCCAATCCTGGCACAGTTTGGATATAAATTGGTTCAGAAGGTTCTGGCTCGATTTTAGTCCGCAGGCGGCGCACCAGCTGCCGAAGCATATTGCGATCAGCAGCAGCAGGACCCCAAACATGGTCGATAATCATATCAAAGGTCAATACCTGTCCGGCATTGACCATCAGGCATTCCAGTAACCTGTTCTCCAATGGGGTCAGGGCAATCGGTTTTTTATCCGGATTAATTATCAATTCACGCTTGCCAGGGACCAATATCATCTGTCCGACCTGCAGTTCTGCGGGGAGCGGATGTGTACCTGCCCGCCGTAAAATTGCTTTTACTCGCGCAACCAGCTGACGGGGGCTGAACGGTTTGACAATATAATCATCTGCGCCGAGCTCCAATCCCCCGACAATATCATCTTCCTCTCCCCGAACTGTTAACATGAGAATGGGCGTGTCAGCTTGTGCCCGGATGCGGCGACAGACCTCGAACCCACTTATTTTTGGCATATTAACATCCAGGATAATTAGATCGGGTTTCTCATCAGACCAGCGTTCAAGGCCGGCAGCACCATCATGGGCCTGGATAACAATAAAACCTTCTCGCCGGAGCGTGAAAGTAATTACATCTGCCAATACACGATCATCATCCACAACTAGAATTTTCATGTATTCTCACTTTTAGTGGGGAGTGTAAACCAGAATATTGAGCCGCCTCCGGGTCGATCTTCCACACCTACCTGACCACCGTGGGCAAGCACGATCGCTTTAACCACGGATAGCCCTAATCCTGCCCCGGCACTCGAAATTGCATTGTCGGCATGCGGAAATTCGAACCGGCGGAATAAATTGTTTCGGTGTTCCTGGGGAATGCCTGGTCCCCGATCGATGACTGCCAGGCGAATAAATTGAGGTTCAGTTGTAACTTTCAATACTATCTCTTCCCCCGGCGGACCATATCGGTTGGCATTGGACAGCAGGTTGATCAGTACCTGCACCGTTCGCCGGGGATCAGCTTGCACGACAGGTATGTCCACAGGTATTTCCGCGGTTAGAAATTGTTCGTATTTAGAAAGCAGGGGCTGCATGGTTTGAACAGCCTCAGCAATTATTTTTCCCAAATCAGATGTCCTGGGTGAGATGCGGAAATGCCGGGCTTCAATATTTGCGCTTTCTAAAAGATTATCTACCAGGGTGTGTAAACCCAATATGCCAAGGTGGAGAGAAATGTGCAATTCTTGCAATTCAGTGAGGCTTAATTCATGTGCCTGATCAAGGAGCAATTCAATGGAAGCCTCCAGGGCGGAGAGTGGAGTGCGAAACTCGTGAGCGACATTGGCTATGAAGTGCCCCAGCAAGCGGTGCATGGCTTCTTCTTCGCTTATATCCCGAAATACCAGCGCGACCTGCGGATCTTTTTCACCTGAGCGGGTCAATTGAGCGCTTGTAATCGCCAGGGATGCGACCCGGTTATCTGATAATAGAACATCAGCTTTTTGACGGCCTCCGGGCAGGGAAGGGAGTATACTGCTGAACGGTTTATCTGATTCTGCCAGTTGGAAGACATCGTCAGCGAGATGTCCGATTACCTCTTTTCCACTCCATCCTGAAATGCGTTCAGCGCCATGGCTGAAGAAAGTAATCCGGTTTTCAGCATCCAGAGTAATAATACCCTCCACGATCGAAGCCAACAAATTCTCGCTCCAGTCTCTTTCGGTTTCCAGGGAGGTAAGAGTAGCAAGTAGATCGATACGAGAACTATCCAGCGCCTTTGCAACTTGAGTGATTTCGCGAATTCGTGTTTCTGTTTTAACTGGTGTTTCTAAATCTCCCAGGCTGAAAGATGCCGCGGAATCTGATAACTGCACCAGGGGATGACTGATGCGTCGCGCCAGCAAGACTCCCAGACCCGATCCCGCCGCAGCAACGCCCAACATTGCGACAGTCATCCACAAGACTAACCGTTTTTGAGCTGTTGAAATCTCGGAAATATCCAAAGCTACGGCCGCATTCAGACCGTTTTCATTTAATGGGATGTGGGCAGCATAGTAGGGGACAGCATCCAGGTTGAAGGTGAAACGAGAACTACTATTCTCTTTTTCGGTTTGGCAGTACTGCCGATCGCTCAATGAGCCAGTGCTGTTCTCAAAACTTGTAGCAATTGGTTTATTCTGGAAACATAAAGAATGTTCAAGACCAGTTTGCTCCCGCATATCAATAGCAAAGTCATCACTTAATCGCACGCCAATAATTACTTCTCCTATCGTGGTGTTCTCTTCGATAGGGGAACGGGCAATCATCCAGGTCTCATCGGAGGGGATTTTTTCATGAACGTAGTATCCCTCAATTGACTTGTTACTGCAGGCAGGC
>CAXMRF010000074.1:0-7906 GCA_964195965.1 uncultured Nitrosomonadaceae bacterium | reverse complement strand
CTACTGCGTCGAAGAAGCGGGTCAATTCATCGGATTTTTTCCAGAGGTCCTGGTTACCCAACAGGCTTTGAATTCCCTCGAACTGGCTTTGGTTAAGGCCCAGATCCAGTGCATAAGCCTGCCACTTTTTATCATCCAATTTGTTTTTGCGGTCTATTACTTTAAATGTGGCATTTTGCAGATCCGGGGGAATACCCAGCTCCAAAAGTTCTTTTTCCATCAAACGCCTGTTGTTTACAAAAACTTTCACCTGGTCAGAACCCAAGCCAACTTTTTTGAACAGGCCAGCTAACAAGGCAGCCATTTCAGCATCAGCTTCTGGATTGTTCACCCCGATTAAATCCGCATTCCATTGGAAAAATTCTCTTCCCCGGCCCTTTTGAGGATTCTCGTAGCGCCAGAACGGGCCAAAAGACCACCAGCGAAGCGGATAGGATAACTGCCGCTGTTTCTGGGCAATCATACGTACGAGGGAAGGGGTTAACTCAGGACGTAATGCGATCAAGTTTCCATTTTTGTCTGGAAAAACGAATGATTGTTCTTTAACCAGTTCTTCCCCGGATTTGGCAGCATATAAATCAATCGATTCCAGGAACGGACCATCAAATTCCTGGTATCCAAATGATTCAGATACCTCCCTAATATTCTGATAAAGCCAGGTATTGATCGTCTTCTCGTCAGGATAAAAATCCCGGGTGCCCTTTACGGTCTGAATAATATTTTTCATAAGGTTGTATTCCTAATGTTCTCAATAATTATACTGTTATTGCCAATCTGGACAGAAAGGACAATCCTCGCCATCCGGGAAATCGGTTCCTTCTTCGTGAGAACAAGAGAGCACCCACTCACTGGTTAAAACACGTGAAACGGCATGTTCTTTGATAAAATGAGCAATTTCGCTGGCGGCATCTACATTATCAGAAATACCATCCCCCGACCATTCCTTGATGATTGGCGCCTGGTCTTTGGATGCCAATATGCCAACAATTATTGTATTGGCCTGGTTTGGACTGGGACCATGATAAGTGATTGTGGCCAGCGGGTAGGTTGTGTTTTCGAAGATTAATTTACGGAATTGGTTTTTCCGACTGGCTGCAAGTTCTTTATTTGATAGTGGCGAGTCCATTTTTTTATCTCCAAAATACGGAATTCAAGATCGAAAAGATTGTAGCATTGAAATGAGAAACTAGTCAATCCTTATCTGTGGGGGAGTCCTTGGGAAGAAAGAATAAACGGCAAGAAACTTGCACTATATGAATCAGTAAAACTAAAGGATATTCGAATTGAATAGTAAAAGAGAGATCAATATGAAAACTTTACCTGCTTTTTTGTTTTTAACTTTGGCTGCACTGATTTTATCTTCCTGTGGAGTTATTCCAACCTTGCCGCCTATGGATTCTACTGTCACGATCCGCACCCCGCAATTTACGCTGGTCCCGCGATTAGTTACAGTGACAAGCGAGCCGCTGGAAGAAACTCAAATTGTGAATACTGATGATCCTGAAGAACCAACCGCAACCCTTAAACCTGCGGTAACTACAGTCACAGCGGAACCTCAACTACCAACATATACTCAAACAGCAGCTGTCTCAGCAACGCCATCTTATACAGCGACCAGTGCTGTAACTGAAACGACAACACCAACATTCACACCTACAGCAGTGCCTTACTCACTGCAGTTGATGAACCCTTTTTATCTGAAAAATTTTACCCATCCTGAGCTGGATTGCAACTGGCTGGGTGTAGCTGGGCAAATCTTTAATAGTGATGGCTTGGTGCAGAAAGAAATAGTTATCAGGGCAGGTGGAAAAATCAATGGATCGCCGGTTGTGGAAGAAATGACCATGCCATTAACAGAACCGGAGATAGACTTGGCTTACGGTCCGGGAGGATTTGAGCTGACCCTGGCAACAACAGTAGTGGATTCGGAAACTGAACTCTGGATTCAGCTTTTCAACCTCGCAGGGGATCCGTTATCCGAAAAAATAGTTCTGGTAACTTATGATGATTGTCAGAAAAATTTGATTTTGTTGAATTTTATTGAAGAGTAATTGATTCAGACAAAAAGGACGAACTCCTCAAGGAATTCGTCCTTTTTTTATTTAATCAGAGGATTTCATTCTTTTGCACCGGTAGCATTGCAAATCCAGTGACAATTTTAGGATAAAAGTCGGTAGATTTCTGGGGCATCTTTTCCCCCGCGTCTGTACAGGAAGTAACTTGTTCAATCCTGGTGGCCTTTAATATAAACAGGAAAGATGTGTCTGTGCTCTTGATTTCATCGTAGCCTAAATCCGGTTCACGAAGGTATTTGATATTTTCCAGGTTGTCAATTTTCTTCGGATCAATTCCCATGATCTCTTCAAAGAGCAGTTTGTGTAAAATGCTGACATCAAGGTCCCGCCAGGCTTGCGCGCGGTCTGGCGCCAAATCAACCATGATTTCTGGTTTGTCTAAAGTCAATAAATGATAATCGTCCTTTGAGACAAAACCAATTACTCCGGCTTGGTTCCCTGAATTCTCCAATTGTGATTCAAGGTTTTCACGGCTGTCAATTTTCTCTATCTTGAAATACTTGCTGGCTTTTTCAAGGATTTCTGAGCTGTTCAGCTCCTGGTAGTCGAAGATCAATCTGTGCGTAGGCAGGACAGTTAATCCCGGATTGCTCATACTAACCATGGCAACCATACGGTAATTAAACCCAGCGGATGGAGGGGCGTCTGGATGTTCAGCGTTCATTTCAGCCTGGTAATTTAATGCCGTTTCATATCGATGATGTCCGTCTGCAATGATCAAGTTGCTTTTAGGGTTCATCGCCGCATTGACCTGAGATAAGGTTTCGGGATCTGTGACTACCCAAACTTGGTGGAGAACATCTTTTTCGTGCAATTCCTTGGCTTCAATATCTGGAGAACGTTGAATGGCCTGATCAGAAATGTTATCGATTTGATTTTCAGAATCAGGATAAAGCATGAAGATATTGCCGAAATATGTTTCCGTTGCCCGGGTTAGATTTAGGCGGTCGATTTTTGGACCAGCATGAGTTTTTTCATGGGGCAGCACAATGCCTTCATCAAAACCGGACAATTCAAAAGCGCAAATGAATGCTTTCCGGGTGATTGATTTTCCTGAGGGCAGAGGAAAGGTCTGATGGTAGACGTAATAAGCCGGCTGATCCTCCCGAATTAAAATACTGTCTTTCAACCACTGGTTTAGAAAATCATTTGCTCGCGTATATACATTGTCCGAATCCGAATCGGTTTCGAATTCTTTTCCCTTAATAATTCGGGTGACATTGTAACCACTCAAGGCGTAGTATTCATCCTGCAGACCATAACGGACCCGGTCATAGGGCTGGCTGATTACGTCATTAATATGGCTGATATTTTCCTGGTTATAGCGAATTCCGCGAAATGGTTTGATTATTGCCATGCCGTTTATCCTTTTAAGGTTTCGATTACTTTCTGAGCGGCTACCTGTCCAACCCGTTCCTTGGCTTCCTTTGTTCCTGCGCCTATATGGGGGGATCCGATGACCTGATCGAGAGAATATAATTTTTTATCACTCAACGGTTCCTCTGCGTATACATCAAGGGCAGCGCCGGCGACTTTGCCGTCCAGGATTGCCTGGTAAAGCGCTTCTTCGTCAATCGTTCCACCTCTACCACAGTTGATGATCCGGACACCAGTTTTCGTTTTATTAAAAGCTTCAGCATTCAGGATATTGTGTGTTTCATCAGTATGGGGTACATGTAAACTAATGTAATCCGCCTTGCTAAGCAGTTCGTCCAGATCCATTAATGTTACCTTTGGCAATTCAGAAACATAAGGATCAAAGGCGACTACAGTCATACCCAGGGCAATTGCCCTGTCAGCAACGGCAAGTCCAATCCTTCCCGAGCCTATTAACCCGAGGGTTTTCCCGGAGATTTCACTGCCCAGGAAAGATTTCTTTTCCCATTTACCGGCTTTCATGGATGCTGTCATCTGGGGGATATTTCTGGCAAGCGCCATCATGTAGGCAACAGTCAGTTCCGCCACAGATTGGGTGGAAGCCGTAGGTGTGTTCAGGACTTGAACGCCTTTTTCTTTCGCATAGGCAACATCGATATTGTCCAATCCAACACCTGCGCGAACGACTGCTTTGAGGGAAGTTCCTGCGTCTAATACTGCCCGGGTCACTTTTGTTCGGCTTCTGACCACCATGCAGGGATAATCCGGGATCACCTGAAGCAATTCTTCAGGGGTGATATCGGGTTGATTTACCACTTCAATACCAGCATCTTCAATAAGTTGGAGTGCTTTTGGATCGGTTGCATCACATATTAATACTTTCATATTTCCTCGCTCTCTTATAAATCAGGCGTTTCCCAGATTGGAAAAGCCTGAAGGTTTCTTAAAGGCCTAAGATCTCATCTATTTGGTCTGTGAGCCACTTTACATCTTCCATTTGGAGATCCCCCATATGAGCGATCCGGAAGCATTTCCCTTTTAAGGCACCATATCCATTGGATAACATTGCACCCCGTTTGGCTAACTCGGCGTTGAGCGCTACTACATCAATCTCACGAGTGTTGTGAACATTGGTTACAGTGGGGGACAGATAATTTTCATCGCTGTAGAGGGCAAAGTGTTTTCGAGTCCAGGAACGGACATGCTCTGCCATATCCAGGTGCCGTTGGAAACGATTTTGGACCCCTTCTTCGAAAATTCGGTCCATCTGCACGTTTAGCGCATTAATCAGGCTGATGGCAGGGGTGGCTGGGGTTTGATTTTTGACTGCTTTCTTTTCAAGTTCTACAAAATTGAAATAAAATCCCTTATTCTCAACCGCAGCAGAGCGTTGAAAAGCTTTTTCACTTACGGTTACTACACAAAGGCCCGGGGGAATGGCAAAGGCTTTTTGCGTACCAGCCAATACCACATCCAATCCCCATTCATCTACCTTGATTTCGGTGCCAGCCATGGAGCTTACCGCGTCGATTAATACGAGGACATCAGGATACTTTTCTCTGACAAGAGCTCCAATTTCTTTGATGGGATTCATCACACCAGTGGAGGTTTCGTTATGAGTGATGCATACAGCTTCAAATCCTCCCTTAGATAAATATTCATCAACCATTTCAGGAGTGGTAGCCTGTCCCATTTCAACTTTGATGACTTCTACTTCTTTGCCGTTCAGCTCGGCTATTTCAACCCAGCGTTTGGAAAATGCGCCGCAATCGGTCATCAACACTTTTTTATTAACACAATTGCGAATGGCGCCTTCCATCATGCCAGTTGAAGAGGAGGTAGAGAGATATATGTGTCCATCTGTTTGTAGAAATTTCTTGAGTTTTGTGACCACATCTCCATGCAAATCGGAGTAAAGTGAATCGCGGTGGCCGATCATGGGGACGGACATGGCTTTCAGGATTTCATCATCTACATGAGTGGGACCTGGGATAAATAGCTTCTTATACACGGTAGCCTCCTTGGAGGTTGAGCTGACTAGAATTTATAGCGATTAATGATGTTTTGATAATCTGTTTTCAATATTCAATATAAAGTTTAATCGAATGGTAAAGTCATGTCAATTGGAGAAGAATTTTGTTAATACATTTATCAGGAAAATGATGATATTCGACCTTTCAGGAAAAAAGGAAGAGATGCATCAAATTCATTGAATGCCCTCTTCCTGGTTTCAGTTTGTTGAAGTTTGATTTTATGGGGCTATCCGTTGATCAATCCCTTCTCTATTAACATGGGTCTGGGATCGACAATATTTTTGTGTAAAGCGGAAGCCTTCGCAGGCAGATCAAGGGCGATAGCCATCAATTGAGTGAAATATAGGATCGGTACCTGGTGGTCGATCTCCATCTGAAATTGCCGGGCATCCAGGTTCATGTGGCAAAGTGGGCAGGCCACAACAATTGCATCGGCACCATGATCAATAGCATTTTGAACCAGGTTTCCGCTTAATTTCACCACGATATCAGGACGGGAAAGGGCATGGCCTGCGCCACAACAAGTAGTTTTATGTGACCAATCCAATACCTCCGCGCCTATTGATTCCATTAGTATATCCATATCCATGGGATATTCCGGATGTTCAGATTCTGTGACTTCCGGGGGCTTGGTGAGCAGGCAACCGTAATAACAGACCAATTTTAAATCCGTGAGAGGTTTTTTTGTTTTTTCAGCTACGACTTTAGGACCCACATGTTTATAGATGGATTCAATCATAGTGCTGACATACACTTCATCAAGGTAGTTGTAATCTATAAGTTCGTCGGCTCTTTCTTTATGATCCGGATATTCTCTGATTTCATACAATGCTGCTTTGTGGCGGTTATAACAGGCAGCGCAAGGCATGGTTACTTCTTTATATCCCTGTTTTTCAATCAGGGCCAAGTTTTCCATGGGCAGATGCAGAGCAGCTTCAGGATCGGAGCGGTGGGCAGCTGAACTGCCGCAACAAACCCATCCTTTTGGCTCAACCAGGGGAAAATCCAGGGCTTCGCAGACTGCAACAGTCGAATGGTTGTATTCTGTGGCTGTAGTTTCAAGCGAACAACCTGGATAATAAGCAATTTTATCGGCTGCGCCTGGTTGTTTTTTGACCTTTTTTTTGCTGGGCAGCTTAACTGGATGAGGCAGCAATCCGACTTTGCCTTTCTGGAAGAATTTCAGATAGAGTTGAATATCGTCTGTTAAAGTTCGAGGTTTCTGTAATATAAGCTCAGCCATCAAGCCCGGTTCATAGGATCGGCCCCAAATATTCACTTCACGCATGAACGCTCTATTAAAACTATGGGTCTCGGGAACTTGTGGTTTAATGCCTCGGTTCAGAGCCTCACGAGTAAGAAATTCCATAATCGCGGTGATATTTATTCCCTGCGGGCAGCGTGTTGTGCAAGTAAGGCAGGAGGAACATAACCAGGGTGTTTTTGATTTCAGGGCAATATCTTCCTGGCCCAACTGCACTGCGCGCATAATCTGGTTCGGCTGCCAATCAAAAAATTCCGAAACAGGGCATCCGCTGGTGCATTTTACGCACTGGTAGCAGAGATATACGTTTTCACCTATCTCCTCTCGGATCCTTTCAGCCAGATTACCGTCAATGGTGATAGTTGGTTGCTCAGAAATCTTGGTTTCCTCTGACATTATCTTTTTCCTCATTAAATTACCGATAAAAAAGTTAATTAACTTCAGGACGCGGATAAAGACCAGCACCCTCTACGATGGGCTTTACAGCTTCTTCCCATTCAATGGCCATGAGATGAACACCTGCCACACCTTCAATTTTCTGCATATCTTTAATGAGATCAATACACACCTGGATGCCTTCTGTTTGCCAGGCTTTTGAGCGGGCTTTTTTCTCTTCCGGGGCCAGATCTTTAGCCTTTTTTCCGGCCCATTCCTTTCCGGCCTCCAACATTCTGTCGATCACCTCATCAGGGACCAGAATCCCTGGCACGTTATTTTTCATGTATTTCGCCATTCCAGGGCTTTTTAACGGTCCAACGCCAGCAAGAATGTATGTTTTTTCATGAAGGCCTAGATCCCGAACCTTTTCCATATAGGTGGCAAATTCCTTGACATCATAAACCAATTGGGTTTGGATGAAATTTGCGCCTGCTTTAACTTTTTTGGCCAGTCTCAGGGGTCGAAAATCAATCGGATCTGCAAAAGGCGCAGCCGCCGCACCAATGAGGAAACTGGCGGTTTGGCCTTTGATCTCGTCTCCGCATTGGAAAACACTTTCGTCCCGTAGTTCTTTTACCATCTGCACCAGTTGCAGAGAGTCCAGATCGTAAACATTTTTTGCGGTGGGGTGGTTTCCAAAGATCTGATGGTCACCTGTGAGACAGAGCAAGTTACGCAAACCCAATGCATGAGCACCCAGTAAATCAGCCTGGATTGGC
>CAXMRF010000073.1:0-8041 GCA_964195965.1 uncultured Nitrosomonadaceae bacterium | reverse complement strand
ATCTTTGTGTTATTCAGACAACAGGATAGACAAAAAACTTACCACGCCCACAGGGATGCTGTTCTTGACAATTGATAGATAAAAAACAGAGTGATGCCGTATTAGCGCTGCATCACCCTGTCTTAATGATTCGATGGAGTTTTGGGATTATTTACTGCACTGCCTGTTCAAACGATTCAGCAGCCAAATTAGTGAGTTCGTTCTCCAATAAATCATCAACTAAGGCTGGCAATAAGGTAAAGGTGGTCAAACCGCGTTCTGCCAGAGCTACCAAATCTGAGGTCTGGCGAATGCTGGCTACCAGCAAGCGCAGCGGACTGGAGGTATTTTTAATTATGCGACCCATGGATACCACTTCCTCAATTCCGTTCAGTCCGGCGTCTGTCATGCGTCCCAGGTATGGGGCAGCGTAACACGCTCCCAGGGCAATAGCAATCAATACCTGCTGGGCTGAATGGACTGCGGTCAGAGTAACATTACAGCCATCAGCAATCAATTGATGAGCACACAAAATTCCTGCTGGCGTAATAGGCACCTTGATCATCACCCGCGGATCAATGCCAGCCAGCCCACGACCGATCTCCAGCATTTTTTCTGTTTCTCCTCCCCAGACCTGCAGATGGATCTCATTGGCTCCAAGTTCAAATGCTGAGTCCGCCATTTGCTTTAACTGATCAATATTAAAATGGATGCCAGATTTACGCAGTAGTTTTGGGTTAGTCGTAACACCATAAAATATTCCGGTTGGCAGATATTTCTTCCAATCACTTTCTTCTACACTATCAATAAAAAATCTCAAGTTTGAGGCTTCGCCAGGCATTTGAATTCTCCCTAAACAACATACTGAGTATCGACTTGTTTATTATAGTTGGTCTTCGGAAAAATTTTAACAGAACCCATAAGCTTTGAATTTTCCAGTTTAGCCTTTTCGCCTGGCTATTTCCTTTCGAACCTCGGGGGCAACCCTGGTTCCAAATAGCTCAATCGCGCGCATCATTTTTTTATGGTCGATGGCATTATTACCCATGTAAATTAGAAATCGCTGGTGATTAAAAATGTCGTATTGAAAGAGGATCTTTTCAATAATTTCATCAGGCGATCCGACAAAATCCGAGCCCCTTAACAAGCGCTGCGCCTCCAATTGTTCGCGAGAAGAGGGCCCCCACCCGCGCTCTTTTCCGATTTTATTCATCATAACCATTGCATGGGGATAATATTCATCCACAGCGTCCTGGGCATTATCAGCGATAAATCCGTGGGAATTTACACTGAGGGGGATCTGGTCCGGATCAAAACCGAACTCCCGGGATGACTGTCTATATATATCGAAAAATGGAGCAAATCGTTCTGGTTGGCCGCCAATGATCGCAAACGCCATTGGCAAACCCAGGGAAGCTGCCCTTTTGGCGGATTCCGGCGAACCTCCTACGGCTACCCAGAGCGGTATTTGGTCCTGAATGGGTCGAGGATAAATTACCTGCTCTTCCAGCGGTGATCGAAATTTTCCTGACCAATTAATGGTTTCTGTATTCGTTAATTGAGCTAACAACCTTAGTTTTTCTTCAAATAATTCGCCGTAATCATTGAGGTCATACCCAAACAAAGAAAATGATTCGATGAAGGAACCCCGCCCAGCCATAATCTCTGCCCTACCTTGAGATAAGAGATCTATAGTCGCAAAACTTTGAAATACCCGGACAGGATCATCCGAACTGAGAACAGTGACCGCTGTCGAAAGACGGATATTTTTCGTTCTAGCAGCGATTGCCCCCAAAATTACTGCCGGCGCTGATGAGAGATATTCCTTACGATGGTGTTCCCCGATGGCAATCACATCCAACCCGGTTTGATCAGCAAGTTCAACGGTTTCCAGGAAGTCATTCATGACCACTCCTGGATCTTTGGTCTCTCCCGTTAGTGGATTAGCGCCATCGTCAACAAAAGCATAAAGTCCCAGTTCAAAAGGGCGATCAAGATTAGTCATTGATTGGGCCATTTAATTTTCCTTTACTAATAAAATTTGACTTGATTACTGTTCAGTGACACAAAATTTATAGGAATTCCCTTATCTAATTAGATAAGCTGAGCTGAAAGTGTATTACGTTAAAAATAATTCAAAATAATATATCCAGGTCGCAAAAAATACCATTTAATCCAGAAAACCGCTCTTAACCTGAGCGGTTTTCAAACGCAAAAAAGTGTTCGGGAAAGTTTCTGTTATTTTTGCAACAAATTGAGCATTCCTTCACGATATTGTGTAAAGGCATCGTCTCCAATTTTTGTTAATGAGATCATCGTATGGGGACGATTATCCTTAAATTCTTTATTCACCACAATGTAGCCAGCTTCTTCCAACTTACTACTTACAATTTATCTCTGACTGCTTTATAATAATTGCACCTTAGCCCCAATGGAATACCCATGAATAACTTAGCGAAAACAATCCTGATCCTTACTTTTCTCATGCTTATCGTGATCATCTTTTTTGCCTTGACCGGGATCGATGTTCGCGAACCTGAGCAAGCAATGTACAAAATAATTGACAAATTAGGTCAATTAAACAGGTCCATAAACAGGCTGGTAAACAACCTGATTTTCTCTATCCGGACAAGTTTTCAAGAAAGATTCTCACGCTAGTCAAGCCCCCTGCCTCTCCAGATATACTCAAACTATTTCCGACTGTGTTAAAACAACGCCGGATTTAATCAGTCCTAGGAAATAAAGGTCCCGCATTCTTCCAAACTTTTCTAACTCATGAAACTAACCTTACTAGATAAAATAGTCCTTGTTGGATCTCTGTGGGGTGGTGCGATTTTGTTCCTGGTTGTAATCATAGAGCCTAATCCATAAAATCTTCATATACTCTGAATAATATCTAAATATTTCATAAGTAGAATACCCTTGGATTTAAGTTATTACGAACAAATCCAAGGAGCAGTTTTGCCTGTATGTCAAAACAAAAACGGAACTGGTTGATTGATACAGGGTTGTTTATTAGTTTTCTGTTGACCTTCTTTCTAAACTGGACTGGACTGGCGTGGCATCAATGGTTGGGAATAAGCATTAGCCTGATAGCACTTTATCACCTCCTGCTGCACTGGAAATGGATCATTACTGTTACCAAACGTTTTTTTGGTAAAACCTCCCATCAATGCCGTCTTTATTACCTGATTGACTGGAGTCTATTAGTTAGCTTTGGAGTTATAGGCGTTACCGGGCTGGTAATTTCAACCTGGTTAAATTTTAACCTTTCCAATTATCTCGTTTGGAAAAATCTCCATATCGACAGTTCTATTGCCGGACTGGTAATCATATTGATTAAAATCGCCGCTCATTGGCGCTGGATAATCAACACAGCTGCAAAATATTTTGGTTTTTGGGGACAAGCCGCTCCACCCAAAGCAGCTGCCAGGGCTCTGTGCTCCCCAAGCTCTCTAAACCGGCGGGGATTCTTACAATTAATGGGTGTAGCCAGTTTCGCCTCCATGCTTTCGGCTGCCAATCTTCTGGAATTTGGAGAAGACACAGACCGGGAGATTGTCAGCGATGTTTTATCGTCGGATCTTCAAGAAACAACTACCCTTAAGCAAAACCAGGAGGACTGTACTGTCCTTTGCGACCAAGGTTGTACATATCCCGGAGAGTGCCGTCGCTATCAAGACAAAAATGAAAATGGAATTTGCGATCTGACCGAATGTATTGAGGAAGGCGCCAATACTTCAACTTTCAACGATCCTGAAACGCCCACCGCCATTAAAGAAAACACCTCAGACATCCTTGAAAACCCCGAGGAAGATTGTGTTGTCCTTTGTGCCAAGGCTTGTGTTTTTCCAGGTCAATGTCTTGATTATATTGATCTGAACAATAACAATATCTGTGATTTGGGAGAATGTCTGACCACCAATGCTACCTTATCCATTCCAACCATCTCAGAAGGGGGAGGCAAGCGCAGGCGGGGAGGGAAATAACAAACCGAACAAGACTTAATAAAATTTTACAAACCCAACAGTTCAGACTCAGCTTTCATGGCGTTTAATACCATCCCTACAAATTTATCGAGGGGAATATTAAGGTTTTCCTCACAGAGTGAGATCTTTTCCCGATTAACGCTGGCCGCAAATGATTTTGTGTTAAATTTTTTCAGAACCGATTTCACGGTCACACCGGCCAGTTTTTCTGGATGAACCAGGGCAACAGCAACGATTAACCCTGTCAAATCATCACAGCTTAATAAGGCAAACTCCATTGGCGTGGAAGGTTTCACACCGGTATATTCAGAAGCATGAGATTGAATTGCGAGGATAATTTCCTCCTCTACATCCTCAACAGCGAGTATTTCAGCCAGTAATATAGTATGCTGGTCCATCTGATCTTTGGTTTTTTCATAATCTGCATCATGCAGCAATCCAACGATTTCCCAGGTCTCTAAATCTCCGTCCAATTCAACTGCTAGCCCTTTCATAGCGGCTGCGACACCATAGTGGTGTTTTCGAAGATTTTTATTCTTGATATTTTCATGCAAGATATCCAAAGCTTTTTCTTTTGTGATCATTTAGGATCCTTTTTGGGTTATAGGAAAAGTATATCAAATATTGAGTATCTCCACATCATCCTGTATATGATTGAATTCCGAACCATTGACGGGACCCTGATTTCTAGTATGGTTAAGAAATACAGAACCTCAGCTTCCAGAGGTGTCTGCGGGGGCAAAACAGGGGGATTGGTTTCCTTAAAAGAATTAGTTTCAGGACTAAGTTGATGAAAGAATCTACTGCCTTAAAAGACATGTTCAGCAGAGAAAGTGTTGGAGCCCTGGCACGGGCGATCGCTGCTGTATATTCTGATTTTCCAACAGATCTTTTCCTCCAGGGAGTATTTGACAGCAGCTGGGAAGATCTTAAACTCAAACAGCGGGTTCGTCAGATCACCCTGAATGTGGGAGAACTACTTCCAGGAGATTATCACAGCGCCCTGAAAATTCTTGGGGATGCGCTGCCCCTTCTTCTTGAGCAGGGATTTGAAAAAATGGTCTTCCCGGATTTTGTAGAGGTTAATGGCCTGGAGGATTGGAAGACCTCTCTTCAATACCTGGAACTTTTCACTCAGCATATATCTGCTGAATTTGCTATCCGCCCATTTATCGTCCGTTATCCAGAAAAAACCATCCAGCGCATGCTTTCCTGGACCGATCACCCTCATCCCGGGGTCAGACGACTAGCCAGCGAGGGCAGCCGCCCACGGCTTCCGTGGGGATTAAGGCTGCAAGACCTGGTCATTGACCCCTCTCCCATTCTCCCAATCCTGGAAAAGTTAAAGGCTGACCCCCGGGAGGAAATTCGCCGGAGTGTTGCCAATAATTTAAATGATATTTCCAAGGATCATCCGGATCTGGTGGTGGATATACTAACCCACTGGCAATCCCCAGGGGATATCGAACGGAAGCGCTTAATCAAACACGCACTGCGCACGTTGTTGAAAGCCGGCCACCCCGGCGCACTCTCACTATTGGGGTTCTCCACCACACCCAAGATCAAGGTTGAGAATATCAGCCTGGAACCCGGGAAAATCAAACTTGGTGAAGAAGTTATCTTTAGTTTTGAGATCCAATCCACCAGCGACCAGGAAGAATTATTGATGATCGATTACCTGGTTCATTTTATGAAAAAAAACGGGGTTCAGTCCCCAAAAGTGTTTAAACTGACTCACAAGACAATCAAACCCGGTCAACGGATCAAAATTACCCGCAAACACGGGATCAAACCCATCAGCACTCGGACCTATTATCCCGGGGAGCAAACTTTCCAACCCCAGGTAAATGGACAGGTTTTTGACAAGGTTGAGGTTGAGCTAGAAATTCCAAAGTAAAACATTAATTTTCACAGAACGCAGGGGCAACCCTGCTGAAAATAAGCATGTTTTACAAATGAAAAAACGCCTGGGGACAGGCGTTTGAGCATGGTGGGGTAACAGACATTTGTGCTGGATGAGGGATCTGGCGGTTGTGCATGGACTGGGTGAACTATTCCCGAAACGAGCAAGAGATAAACTATCCTCTCCTCCCCTATGCTCTCGCCGACCCATCCTCTCCTCCCCTGTACACTCGCCGACCCGTCCCCGGGGAGACAAAAGGTATAAAAACCTAAAAGTCCTTCAACCAGTCCAAATCCCCTTTTCTTAACAGGGTTTTCGAAAACTTCAGCTCCCGGGCATCCAGATAGGTGAGAAAGTCCCCCAGGCAATTTTTTAACGCTTTTAACATTGCCTGATCAGGTTGAATTTCTTCTTCCCACCACCAGTTGTTAATCGTCAGCACCCTGGTTTTTTTGTCAAACCCGGGATCAATCCGTCCAACAAACTGATCCCCATAAAGTACCGGGAGCACATAATAGCCGTAATCTCGTTTAGCTTGTGGTTTATACACTTCCCACTTATAGGAAAAATCAAAGATCCGCTTGACGGATTTTCTATCCCAGAGCAAATTATCCAGCGGCGCTATAAAAGCCGCTTCAGGGATTGGTTCCTCTTTTTTCACCAGATTGAGAACCTTCCGATCCTTCTTACGTAGAAAAAAGACATCTCCTTCCAATCCTTCAATCTCTATTTCGTGCAGCTCTCCTTGATCAACCAAATCCCGCAAGATCTGCCTGCGCCGTGGTGTTTTGATACCGATCATACCCCCCCACTGCTCACCCGCATTGGGATGAGCCAGGCCCAAAGCGCCGATTCGCCTGAGGATATGCCAGTCTTGATAATCTTCTAAAGTAGACTGGGGATCTGGCGTTTCTAACAGTTCGGTCGGCAGCAAGTTTTTAATTAGATCAAAATAACGCCGATTGTTAACCCGGTGATGCACACCCAGCTGCCCCATCTTGTATTGACCTTCCAGGCTGGCCCTGGTGACCCGGGTTGGACCCCAGGCCCAGTCTGTTTTTTGTTCAAATTTATAATCCAGGGAACATTGAGGACCTTCCCGGTGGATTTGTTCCAATATAATGGGTGCCAGGCGCATCACAACCTCTGAGGGCACACCAAATATTTCAACCATCCGTGCCCGGTGGCGGGAAAAATTTGGCCAATCCTCTGCCAGGCTGATACTGGCCATCTTGTCCCAATTATCCACCAGGAAGCGATCCTGATATAGCATTTCATCCAGCATTGAAGGCCGAAAATCCTTAACACGGGATTGCAGCACAAGATCAGGATTCCTTCCCACTACATTAATGGGATCAAATTGGATTGAGCGTACTCGCTTGAAAAACGATTTTATACCCCGTTTGCCGCTCCAGGTACGGGGCGGGTAGAGTCCCTGGGCAGCCAGGATCAGACGCCTGGCAGTTGAATTAGAGATTTGTAGAGGTTTGGACACAATAGCTCCCCTTGATTTTATTTGTCCAGAAGATTGTAACATCTAGGTAAGTTAATCTACCACAGGGGAATGACAAGAAGGAAACCTATTCCAGGAGCGCGTCCTGTAACTTTTTGACATCCGCCGCTGATAGACCAAGAGCCTGGTTGACATAGGTTTGAAAATTACCCCATTCACTTTTCAGGGAAGTGAAAGCGGTTTCAATCCACTGCTCATGCACCCGCATAAGAGGTTTAAGCATTTTATAGGCCTTGGGCCCCCGGAAAAGTACAGCAGTGAGAACCTTTTCATCAATCAATTTAGCATATTTATTACTAAGCAAGTAATCTTCACAAATGACCTTCTGATCAACACCAAGCAGGCGCAGCAGAATGGCCGCGGCGTAACCCGTCCGGTCTTTGCCGGCCGTACAGTGCCATAATACTGGAGAGCCCTTGGCTTCCAGTATCGTATGTATATATGTTTTATATTCCGGAGTAAACTTGGTAGGAAATTGCCCATAAGCAACCTGAATCTGGTTAGCTGGTTCAAATCCCTCATAAATCCGGTTCTCCAAATGATAGCGAATATCCTTGGAAAGTGTTTCATTGGCTTCTTCCATAACAGGAAGATGAAGATATTGGGTTCCTGCCGGAATTTGGTCAGGTTGTTTTTTGATTTCATACCCTGATCTGA
>CAXMRF010000072.1:0-8732 GCA_964195965.1 uncultured Nitrosomonadaceae bacterium | reverse complement strand
CAGGGTAGAACGGTGGATTTTCGGAACACTGTGGTGATTATGACCAGCAACGTGGGCAGCCATATCTGGACGGATCTGGGAGAGGACTGGAATGAAGAAAATGCTCGGGAATATACCCGGAAAGCGCTTAAAGAGATCTTCCGACCGGAATTCCTCAACCGTGTTGATGAGATTGTTCACTTCCACCCCCTTGACAGGGAACAAATCCGGGAAATTGTTGGTATCCAGCTGAATCGGGTGGAAGCCCTGGTTCAAGCTCAGGGATTTTCCCTGGAAGTATCGGAAGCTGTCCAACATCACCTGGCGGATCTTGGATTTGATCCGGATTATGGAGCCCGACCATTAAAACGGACCCTTCAGAAGCAACTTCAGGATCCGCTTGCGATGGCTATTCTGTCTGGAGATTACAAAGTGGGGGATACCATCCAGGTGGATGTTGGTAAAGACGGATTGGTTTTTAACTACCTGCGGGAGAAGGAACTCAGTTAAGGAATGAGAGTTGAGAGCCCAGGTCCTATATAAAGACCTGGGCTTTTGTGTTAATGCGAGTGACCGTGCTCAATTTCCTCAGCTGTTGCAGGGCGCAGATCGCTGAGGGTAATCTCAAAGGTAAGGGTTTTTCCTGCCAGGGGATGGTTGAAATCCAAAGTAACAGTTTCTTCATTTGCCTCAATGATCTGAGCGCTGAGCACTGTGTCATCATCGTCCTGGAGATCTAAAAAGGTGCCCACATCCAGGGGGATTTCCTCGCTGAATTCCTCATTATTAACTATTTCAATAGATTCGGGATCATAATCTCCGTAAGCTTCATCCGGTTCGACGACCACTTTCTTTTTATCGCCAACTTTCATCCCGTACAAGGCGTTTTCTAACCCGGGAATAATTTCCCCGGCGCCCTGAAGAATCACAATGGGTTCACCATCATCCGTGCTTTCCAGGATTTCCTCTTCCACGATCAGCACATAATTCAGGGTGACTACCAAATTATCTTCAACAATTTTACTCATTTTAACTCCTCTTAAATTTGATCCGGTGATTGTTTAAAATCCCTGATCAGATACCAGCTTAGATCACTAAGCTGGAAATACAAATGGTATGTATGCTCGTAAGGGCCCATGACCAGGATATGTTTCCCTTCCCCGGTTTCCCATTGGCGCCCGATATTTATAACTTTTACTTTTTCCTTATCCAGGGAAAACTCGATCGGGACTAAGGACCCGTCCCGCTTGAAGCGGGTAGTGATATCAATTTTTTCCATCATCTTTCAGGAAGTTGTACAGGAATTCCAAAGCGATCTGGGCTATTTCCTGTTTGTTTTCAATCCGATTTCCTCCTGCAGTATGCTGAAGGGTCCAAATGCCATTGGGTGTGCTTAACCCAATCCAGGTATATCCGACGGGTTTATCCTCTGTGCCGCCTGTTGGCCCTGCAATCCCGCTGACAGATAAACCGATATCGGATGCCAGCGCGCGCCTGATCCCTAAAGCCATTTCTCGAATGGTCTCATCACTCACGGCGCCAAATTTTTCCAGGGTTTCCCAGGAGACACCCAGCAAGCGAACTTTGGCCCGATAGGCATAGGCAGTAATGCTGCCCAGATAATAAGTGGAAGACCCAGATATATTGGTGATTCGATGTCCGATCAATCCACCGGTGCAGGACTCAGCCACTGCTAAACGCCAACCTCTTTTTCGGAGCTCGTCTCCGATTAGTTCTTCAATATTTTCGATCATAAAATTAGCCTTTGGTTTTTTCAACAACCAAGTAATGAGACAACCCCAGGAAATGCAAAGGTGTTTTTTCAAGCAGGTACAGGAAAGAACGGATCCAGCGCCCCAGCCGGGGAAACCGGCCGATAATATTATCATATCCTCCAAAGATTACCGTTTGTTTAATAAACTTTACCGGCAAGTCCTGAAAGAGATTCTGTAAATCATTTCTGGTATATACCCGTACATGCGGGGCCAGCTGGTCACGAAGTTTTCGGGGCAGGTAATTAACAAAGAACTTGTTTCCAAAATGGTACTTCCCGCGTTTGTAAATGCCATGGGTCTCAAATGGATACCAGCGATTGGGGCAAAATATGACTGTCCTTCCCCCGGGAACCAGGGTTCGCACCATTTCCTGGACGGCTTTTTTGTCATCAGCCACATGTTCGATTACCTCATTGCTGAGGATTAAATCAAAACTATCCTCTGGGAATGGTAAGTTTTCCCCGGCAGCCCCCAATATATTTTCAGTTCCTTTTTTGGCTTCCACTGCCCGTTGAAAATCAAATTCCAGGCCAATTACTTCACAGCCAAGTGGGCGAAGGTGTTCCAGGTATAACCCGATGCCGCAGCCATTTTCAAGCAGCCTGCCCTGGATTCTTTCTCCGGCAGCTTCCTTGATCATCTCCAGCCTGCGCTGTTGTCCGGCTCTCCAGATATAAGATGGTTCTCCCCGTTCAGCTGCCTGAGGGGAAGGTTGGATAGCGCTCATTTTTCTCCCCAGTGAACAGTGATCATCCCAAATGCAAATTGCCTGTAGGTCACTTCCCTGAAGCCCACAGCTGCCAGGGTTGCGGCCAATTCCTCTGCCCGTAAAAATCCCTCTGTGGAATCGTTAAGGTAAGCATAAGCTTCTTTATTATTGCCGGTAAAGATTCCGCCGATGATTGGAATAATGTTGGTCATATATAGTCGAATGATGGGCGCCAGAAAATGATTAGGTGGTTTTGTGGTGTCCAGGATTGCAATTCTACCACCAGGCTTAAGAACCCGATACTGGCTTTTTAAACCCTGAAAAATATCAGCAAGGTTTCTGATTAAGAATCCTGAAATAACACCATCAAATTTTTCGTCCTGAAAGGGCAGGTTGGCTGCATCGGCAGCAGTCCAGTCTGCCAGGGCAGGGGGAATTCTTTCCCTGCCGATTTCCATCATGGCTAAAGTCAGATCTGCCGCAACACTTTGACAACCAGGGTATTGACGGGAAATTTCTTTGATCAATTGTCCGTTGCCGCTGCCAATATCCAGCACAAGGGCAGAGGGAGGAATTTTTAATTGTCCCACAGCAAACTTTCTCCAGCGATTGTCCTGCCAGCAAGTCATGATATGGTTGACCTGATCATACTGTCGGGCAATTCGGCTGAATAAATTCTTCTGCTGGCTTAAAAAATCTCCCTCTTGTTCCTCAATCATATTGCTCAGACATTCTGGGCAGCCAGTGCATCTGCTTCTTGAGCAACCTGGATGCCTTTCTTCTCGTCAACACGAGTAAGTAAAAGTGCGCCAGAGATGAAGAAGATAATCAGGGAAACAATGCCCAGGCGGCTGTTCCCAAATAATTGGCTTACCAATCCAAAAACTAACGGACCAAACATCCCGGCCAATTTCCCGCTAACACTGAAAAAGCTGAAAAACTCAGCGGACTGGGATTTGGGAACCATACGGGCATACAGGGAGCGGCTTAGCCCTTGGGAACCTCCCTGGACCAGCGCCACTGCAAAACCCAGCATCCAGAAATGGAGGGCAGTGCTCATGAAATATCCACCAATGGAAATCAGTGAATATACACCAAGGGCGAGGTAAATGGATTTTTTGGTGCCTATTTTTTTTGCCAACCAACCAAAAGCAAATGAGAAGGGGATGCCAACAAATTGCACCATCAATAGAGCACCAATCAAATCGGTTTGGCCAATCCCTATTTCATCACCATAAATGGTTGCCATTTTGATGATAGTACCGATGCCGTCGTTATAGAGCCAGAAGGCTATCAGGAATTTAAATAATTCCTGATGTTTTTTGATTTCCTTAAAAGTTTCTCCCAACCTTTTAAACCCTACCAGGAGGGAATTGGTATCTGTTTCTCCCTCAAAAACATGCCGGGGAGGTTCAGGGACATTTTTCCATAGAGGAATTGTAAATACAAGCCACCAGACAGCGACACTTGCGAGGGATATTCTGGTCATCAACCCCGTTAGATGGGATGGGGCAAGCATAATCATGGCCAGGTTCATGGCCAGCAGGATTCCTCCACCAAGATACCCCATGGCATACCCGCGGGTTGAGACCTGATCGATATCATTCTTTTTGGCAATGTGCGGAAGCAGCGAGTCATAAAATATATTCGCCCCGGCAAAACCGATATTACCGATAATATATAAAATTGATGCCTGAACCCAATTACCCGTAGTAAGGAAGAACATTAAAGCTGTACCAGCTATA
Organism: uncultured Nitrosomonadaceae bacterium; assembly: GCA_964195965.1. Lineage (GTDB taxonomy): Bacteria > Chloroflexota > Anaerolineae > Anaerolineales > UBA11858 > B10-G9. Next base: position 4,524 of record CAXMRF010000072.1, on the reverse strand, counting down.
CCTATAAGTGCAAAGATAGTTAAAAAGCGTTTTTTCTGGCCCTTATAATCAGCCATAGCGCCCAGGATCGGACTGATAATTGCAATTAAAAGAAGTGCTATGGAGTTTGTATAACCCCAGTAGGCTGTGGTTTGGGTTGATGTTAAGGATGATTCAGATATTGCTGAGTAATAGATGGGCAATACCGCGGCCATGATGGTGGTTGCAAAAGCTGAATTTGCCCAGTCATACATGCTCCAGGAGTTGATAATTTTTTTGTATTGTTTATCTTCCATACAAGCCTCCTAAATAAGTCCAAGTTTATCCAATCATTATACGATAGAACAAACTTTGATTGAAAAAGTTACATTCTTAATCAGGTGTCTTTTATTCTTGATCTGCGAGGTTGATTATTAGAAAACTATTAAGGAAGGGCCTGTCCTGACTTTTTTTGTTGACGGTTGCGTACCATCATGCTATGATTAGATTGAAATTATTCATTTTTATTATTCTGGCTCTGTCATACGAATTACCGGACTTATTTTGCCATTATTTTTTTGTTATCTGCCATTATGATTTATTATTAGGTTGTTAGGCATATCTGGACAGGCAGTTACATTTTTTTGGCATCATATTCTCTTTCATAATTGGTATTTGTTTTGGCGAGCACAGAATACTTGTGGTCGCTATTTTCTTTTTTAGGAGGGGAAAATGAGTTTTGATTTTATTTCACGTATCGTAGGAATGATTGCTTTTGGATTGCTGGGGGGGTATTTTGGTGTTGACCTGGCAGCCGTTACTACAATTACCATAGAAGAAGGGGCAGTCATCTTTGGTTTGGTTGGGGCATTATTTGGCCTGGTTATCACCCCATTAATTACAACGCGGCCCGTGGCTTCCCTCCGAGCTTTGCTTAATCAGTTGGACGCCAAAACACTCGGCTCTGGGTTAATTGGTCTTTTTGTAGGCCTTGTGATTGCTGCTTTATTGGCAATTCCTCTTTCCCGGCTGCCATCTTTCTTGGGCCAGATATTCCCCTTCATTGGTATGCTTCTTTTCGGGTATATAGGAGTGGCTGTTTTCATATCTCGGCGAAACGATATTTTCTCTATTTTTAGCGGACGGGTTTTCCCATTGGCTGAACGAGGAAGCGGCAAAAAAGAATCAGACCGTGTGATCCTGGTGGATACCAGTGTGATCATTGACGGTAGAATTGCAGATATTGCCCAAACGGGTTTCCTGATGGGCGAGTTATTAATCCCTCGATTCGTTCTGGACGAACTTCAACATATAGCGGACTCAGCTGATGGGATCCGCCGCCAGCGTGGAAGGCGAGGCATGGAGATTCTGGCAGATTTACAGGAATCTAAAACCATCCCGGTTCGCATCAGCGATATTGATGTTGAAGGCACCCGTGAAGTTGACAGCAAGCTGGTTATTCTTGCCCGCCAATTGAGCTGTCCTATTTTAACAAATGACTACAATCTCAACCGGGTTGCCGAAATTCAAGGGGTCCCGGTGCTGAATATTAATGAATTGGCAAATTCCGTAAAAGCTGTTTTGCTTCCAGGCGAATCTGTTGAAGTGAAGATCATCCAGGAAGGCAAGGAACGCGGTCAGGGTGTTGGTTATCTTTCAGACGGCACTATGGTCGTTGTTGAAGACGGCAAAGACCATATGAATGAAGATGTTCGTTCCACCGTAACCAAAGTGCTTCAAACTGCGGCAGGCCGCATGATATTTGCCAAACCGATCGAATCCTGAAATACCAGGGGAAATAACCATGAGCATTAAAGTTTATAATACTTTATCCAGGAAAAAAGAAACCTTTAAAACCCTCCAACCAGAAAAGGTTTCCATGTATGTTTGTGGTCCTACCGTCTACGATAAGGCCCATGTTGGTCATGCTATGTCGGCTTTGGTTTTTGATATAGTTCGCCGGTACCTGGAGTTCCGCGGATATGAAGTCCGCCATATAACCAACTATACAGATGTGGATGACAAGATCATTCAGCGCGCTGCAGTTGAGGGAGTAGATCCCCTGGAAATTGCCCAACGCTATATTGATGAATTTGACCAGCACCTTAAAGATCTCAACATTCTTCCAGCCTCCCAGTATCCCCGGGCAACCGAGGAAATCAATCGGATCGTTGAAAGTGTTGCCGATTTGATTGACAAAGGTTATGCCTATCCTAAAGATGGAGATGTTTATTACCGGGTTGAAAAATTCGCTGATTACGGAAAATTATCCGGTAGAAAAATTGAAGATATGGAAGCTGGTTTCCGAATTGATATTGACAATCGGAAAGAGCATCCTATGGATTTTGCCTTATGGAAAGGCGCCAAACCGGGAGAACCAAGCTGGCCCAGCCCCTGGGGTGATGGCCGCCCAGGATGGCACATTGAATGTTCTGTGATGAGTCATACTTGCCTGGGTGAACAAATTGATATTCACGGCGGGGGCAATGACCTGGTCTTTCCCCACCATGAAAACGAAATTGCCCAAACCGAAGCCATGACCGGAAAGCAATTCGCAACCTATTGGATGCATAACGGCATGATGCAGCTTTCAGGCGCAAAAATGTCAAAATCTGTGGGCAACCTTGTTACGGTGGATAGTTTCCTGGAAAAATATGAAGCAGGTGTGCTGCGCATGATGATTTTGAATTCCAGCTATCGCAGTCCGCTGACATTTAACGAAGAAACTATAGAGCATGCTCAAAAAGCGCTCAAGAGACTGCGTTCCGCGCTGCGGCCTGCCATGCCAAAAGAGGGATGGATGGGTGATCAGCTCAGTGATCAGTCTGGCCGGGCAAATGAATTCTTCCTGGCAGCTATGGACGATGATTTTAATACAGCTGGCGCTTTAGGTCATCTCTTTGATTTTGTTAAGGCAATTAATCACGCCAGGGACGAAGGCGCGGATCAGGGTTCTCTGGATACTGCCCAGGCTGTGCTGATCAAGCTCACGAGTATCTTGGGTTTGGATCTGGCCCTTCCAGAAATTCAGGCTGGTGATGCTGGAGAGTTTATCGATCTTTTGATTAATATCCGGATGAAACTGCGCCAAGAAAAACTTTGGGAATTATCGGATTTGATCCGTGATCAATTGATCGAGTTGGATGTAATTTTAGAAGATACCTCCCAGGGAACAACCTGGCATTGGAAATAAATTGAACAATTCTATTGGTGGAAATCCCCAGGGAAAAAAATCATGAAAGAGTGGATTTGGGGAAGAAACCCGGTTTACGAAGTGATCAGAGCACAACGGCGGCAGGCTTATCAGCTGCGAGTTGCTAAAGGCGTTAAACTCGAGGGGAGAATGGGAGAAATTCTGCGCCTGGCGGAAGAAAAATCCATTCCGATTACACAAGTTCCCAGGGAAACGCTGCATGGAATCAGCCATAACCATCAGGGTCTGGCCCTGCAGGTGAATGAATACCCTTATGTGGACCTTGGTTTAATTCTCAAACATGCCAAGGATCAGGACGAAATACCCCTGGTCCTTTTATTGGATACTTTGAAGGATCCCCAGAACCTGGGCACCTTAATTCGCACCGCTGAACAGGTGGGAGTGCACGGGGTGGTGCTGCCGTTTCGCCGGACAGCGACTGTTACTCCGGCAGTGGTAAGCGCATCTTCTGGAGCGAGTGAGCATATTTTCATCACCCAGGCGAACTTGGCCCAAACATTAACCTCTTTAAAGGAAGAAGGATTTTGGATAGTGGGATTGGAAGGCGGGCAGGAAGCCCAGCCCCCTGATCGAGTTGATTTAAGCGGACCGCTGGCTGTGGTAGTAGGCAGTGAAGCTGAAGGTATGCGGCATTTAGTTAAATCATCTTGTGATTTCCTGCTTCAACTGCCGATGCGAGGAAAAATTGATTCTTTGAATGCAGCAGTGGCGGGCTCTGTGGCATTATATTTAATCTGGCAGGCCAGGGATTATCGGGGTGCCCGGACTGACTGAAAGCATTGACGTACCCCTTGAAACCTGATAAACTTTTGCTCTGTTGATGACGGCGGTTTGCACACCTTGCCTCGCTTATTTCCATCTGATATAATGCCTTGGCTTGGAAATTAAAAAAGACAGCTTCCAAGCCGACGTAGCTCAATCGGTAGAGCAGTCGTTTTGTAAGCGACAGGTCATGGGTTCGAGTCCCATCGTCGGCTCCTGGTATTGCGACCTGCGCAATACGGTATTAATTGACATTCTGGGCGGATACCGAAGTGGCCAAACGGGGCTGACTGTAAATCAGCTGGCAACGCCTACGGAGGTTCGAATCCTTCTCCGCCCACCTAGACTAAAAGCTGCAGAAGCTTTGTACTTCTGACAGCTTGTAGTTGTGTAAGAAGCCAGCCCTCGTAGCTCAGGGGTAGAGCGCATTCTTGGTAAGAATGAGGTCATGGGTTCAATTCCCATCGGGGGCTCTGGCACTGGTTGAAGAATCCTTTTTGAACATGTATTTTAAGGAGAGGAATTATGGCGAAAGAAAAATTTCTACGAACGAAACCGCATGTGAATGTGGGCACGATGGGCCACATTGA
>CAXMRF010000071.1:0-9097 GCA_964195965.1 uncultured Nitrosomonadaceae bacterium | reverse complement strand
AATCGAGTTCTTTGAGACTGAGGGAGTTCAGCTGTTAGGGCCTGTGAGCTCTTCAAAGTACTATCCCTATGCGATGGAAACACCTTTTGGTGGAATACTGCCACATCGATTATATGGGGAATCTCTCATGGTTGCCCAACAAAAAATGATGAGTATGGGAGCAGACGAAATTTATTATCGTGATTACACTGCGCTACCAACTTGGCGTGACCTGACAGTTGAGAGTTCTCCTCCTGAGTATGATTTGCTGCTAATGAGCACACATATGATTGAATTCAAACAATCACGAACCCCAATCCCGATGATGATTGAAATGGTACCGCACCAGGTTGTCGAGATGAATCCAAAAGATGCGAAGGCGAAAAGGATCGCAGATGGTGATGAAGTGGTCGTTGAGTCGATTCATGCGCTCACTGGGGAAACCCGTAAGGTAACGACCATTGTAGCTTATCGGGAGAATATTCGTCCTGGTGTGGTTTGCATGCCACATCACTTCGGAGAATATGTTAAACATCCCTGGGTAAAGGGAACTGGTCCGAGTCCAAATAGTCTCTTCTTCACCGGTGAAGGTTACGTTGCAAACACGGCGGATCAAACCTATCTCGTTAAAGTAAAAGTGATAAAGGCGTAAGGAGGATAATGATGACTAGCTATGGAATGGTGGTTGATCTAAACCGCTGCACAGGGTGCCGTTCCTGTATGACAGCCTGCAAAGTAGAGAACAATACAACTCAAGGTAATTTTTGGATGTACACATTCCGGTTTGAGGAGGGAGAATTTCCTAACACCCGAATTTGGTTCATGCCCCGTCCCTGTATGCATTGTCAAAAAGCTGCCTGCGTCAAAGTCTGTCCTGTAGGAGCCCGGTATAAGCGGGAAGACGGCCTCACGGCCACTGACTGGGATCGATGCATTGGCTGCCGTTTTTGTGAAGTGGCTTGCCCTTACGGAGTAAACTGTTTCAATTGGAAGGCCCCGAACAAGAACCATTACCTGGATTGGAATGATCCTGATCTCGTGGCTGAAACAGGTGGCGGATTACCTTATGACAATCCGGACCTGGATGAGAAGTATGGTGATGAAAATCGCCACATTGCAGGTGGTGGTCATCACAAAGGCGTGATTGAAAAATGCACTTTCTGTGTCCATCGGGTTGAAAAAGGACTCCAGCCTGCTTGTGCGGATGTCTGCCCTACGAGAGTGATCCATTTTGGTGATCTTGATGATCCTGAAAGTGATGTTTCCAAATTACTGAGGGACAATGCATCTTTCCGGCTGCTGGAAGAAATGGGAACTGATCCTAATGTCCATTATATCGGAGGGCAGCCGCCAACTTCCAAAACCCGGCAAATCGAAGAAGTAAAAGCGAGGGTGTGAGTGATGACAACTAATATAAAGAAATTACCTCATGGAGTAGGGGATTTCACAAGGGGTTGGGTATTCCTGAGCATCGCATTAGTAGCTCTGATAGCCCTGGGTATTTATGCCTACTCTATCCAGTTGACAGAAGGAGAAATAGTCACCGGTTTGCGCAACATAGGCACAATGGGCGGCGCAACCTGGGGTTTATATATTTCATTTCTGATTTACTTCATTGGTTTGAGCTTCACCGGCATCAGCATTGCTGCCATGATCAGATTAATGGGTCTAGAGAAGATTAAACCAATCGCACGAATGGCTGAAGCGCTCACTGTAATTGCGCTTATTCTTGGGGCTTTGGTCGTAATAGTTGACCTTGGCCAACCTGTCCGGGGTTTGGTAAATCTATTTCGATATGCACGACCAGGATCACCATTTTTCGGGACATTCACATTGGTAATTGCGGGTTATCTTTTCGCCAGCCAGGTTTACCTTTACCTCGATGGTAGAAAAGATGCCGCTATCCTGGCAAAAATCCCCAGTAAATTACAAGGTTTTTTCCGTTTGTGGGCCGCTGGTTATAAGGATACCCCTGCTGAACAAGAAAGGCATCAAAAAACCAGTTTCTGGTTGGCGATAGCCATCGTACCACTTCTGATCACTGCTCACTCAACGCTCGGGTTTGTATTCGGTTTGCAAGTAGGCCGTCCAGGATGGTTTAGCTCGTTGCAGGCGCCGGAATTTGTAGCTTTGGCTGGAGTTTCTGGTATAGGATTCTTAATTATCATTGCAGCTATCTTAAGAAAAGTGTTGAATACTGAGGATATCCTGGATTTAGATCTATTCCAATGGCTCAGCGATTTCTTAATGGTCCTGATCGTGGTCTACCTGTATTTCCTTGTGGTTGAGTGGCTTACGATAACATATTCTTCACAGGCACATGAATCAATTGTTGCCAATGCTATGTACACAGGAGATTATGCCTGGGCTTACTGGTTGACAGTGGCAGCATTGGTTATTCCACTATTATTGCTTGCCTGGCAATTTGTATTCAAACGTTATCAATTGTCGTGGATAGTGTTAAGTGGTTTCCTTGTAAATGTAGCAGCAATTGTAAAGCGATACTTGATCGTGGTTCCTTCTCAGACCCACGGGAAATTATTACCATACGATATTGGTGCATATACTCCCACTTGGATTGAATATAGCATTATCTTAGGTCTCTTTGCTTTGGGAACACTGCTTTATATAACGTTTATAAAAATATTCCCGATCATGGAAGTCCCTGAGATAGTAGAAGGAGGAGAATAATGCGGAACATCGTAACAGCTCTAATGGTTATTTTCGGTTTTGCTCTTCAATTCGTAAGCTATTTCTATCTTTCAGCTCCTCTAGGAGCTATCACAGGAGAGGCCAGCAGCAATCCACGCTTACAATTTGCGCCTGCCTTGTTTATTGTAGGTGTCGGGGCTGTATTCTTGGCTGCTGTTGTCTTTGAACTTTTACCAGATAAGGACGTCCAATGACACAATCCCAGGAATTTGGGAAAAATGCAGGATTACTCGAGCCCCCCGCCACCGTAAATAATAATTTGTTTATGCAATCTCTTTTTCGTCAGGCGCTTTACCGGCTCTTATGTTCTGTATTTCTTTATCCAGAAGAAGAATTGCTGGTAGATCTGCAATTGGGAGTGAAAGAATTACTCAATTCAAGCCATTTTTGGGAAGAATATACCTTCGCTGAAAACCTTAGTCAGCTTATATCAGCAATAATCAACCTTGATATGAAATATCGTATACCGCTTGTTAATGAATATAATCATCTTTTTTTGATAAAGCCAAAAGTACCGCCTTATGGATCAATATATTTGGAAATCCCTGGAAAATCTCAAGGTATGATCGGGGCTGATCTGAGTGGTGTCTATGGTTCAGCAGGTTTAGCCGTATCTCCAGACATGAATGAACTTCCTGACCACATAGCTGTTCAGCTGGAGTTCATGTCATTCTTGTGTGAAAAGGAACTTAAAGCTCTTCAGGAAGATAATCAAATAGATGTGGCTGGCAGTCAGTTAGAACAAAAGACTTTTTTGAGTGAGCACTTAGCACTTTGGTTCCCAACATTCGCCAAAAAAGCACTTGAAGAAACTGACCGTGATACATTCTACCGTCAGGTTGTTGAAACAACTTTTGCTTTTTTACACAGTGAGCTTGATTTCCTTGAAATCAGTCTGGAAGGATAAAAAAAAGATACTCAGTTAGGGACGTCCGAAGAATAAGATGAAAAACTAAAGATTGAAAATTGACATTTTGAAAACTCCGAGTCTTTTGACCTAACCGTTAGTAGCGCAAGGTTAACAGGCCGGTCATTTCGTAAAAATGACCCCGGTCGGCGGTGGAAACACCCCGACCCCCCGAAGTTCCTTCTCTTAGTTACATCTCTCATTCCGGAGAAAAGATAGAAGGAACAAAATTGGAAAGGAGAGACCTACCTTAAAGCGAAAACATTCGCCAGGAGATCTCTTGGCGAATGTTTTGTTTGATGGCATCAATTGATCAATAATTCAACGAAAATCCGATAAATAACATGGTTGAAGAGCAATTCTTATCATAAAGCAGTATTTTAAGGAGAACACCATGACAGACCTCCAAGCTTTACTTGAACTATCCGCCAGTCGGCATACTCATCTCTGTCCTCGCCAGGTAATTGGTGTGAGATTGGGGCTGGCAGGTGCTGCAATCCTCAATATCGAAGTGCCTCAAAAGAAAAAAACCCTGTTGACGATTGTAGAGTCGGACGGCTGTTTCGCCGATGGCGTGGAAGTGGCAACGGGATGCACTGTCGGTCATCGCACCTTGCGATTGGAAGATTATGGAAAAATAGCGGCGACCTTTATCGACACGAAATTGGAGCGCGCGATTCGGGTTGCCCCCCAGTTGGATGTCCGGCAGAAAGCTTTATATTATGCCCCTGATCAGAAAAAACGCTATTTCGCTCAATTGAATGGATACCAGGTCATACCCGATGAGGAATTGTTCTTCATAGAAGAAGTTCAGCTCACCACCCCCGTCAAGGAAATTATCAGCCGGGCCGGAGTGAGGGTTAATTGTGATATTTGTGGAGAAGAGATTATCAACGAGCGCGAAATACTCTTTGGGAACCAGTTGTATTGCAAAACATGCTATGGAACATCTTATTACAAAAAAGTCGAACCATCCTTTTCCCAGCAATTATTTTTAAAGGTGTAATAAACCATGAATCTCACCGTCCGTTTCTTCGCTACCCTAAAAGACCGAGTAGGTGCTTCAATTGTTGAGATTGATGTTCCAGCTGCAGCTTCAGTTGAAGATTTATTGTCTACCCTTGTTAAGGAGTATTCCGCCTTGGAGGCTTTGCTCCCCAGCGTGATTGTGGCTGTAAACCAGAAGTTCTCTGATCCTGACCAGGTCCTTTCCCCTGGCGATGAAATTGTGGTCTTTCCACCAGTGAGTGGAGGATAATTGCAGAAACAAATTAAAGGCACACCTTTTGTCTTTTCCCTGAGTGAATTTTCAGGTGCTTTGGCGGACCTGGGTGTGATGCTGCCATTAATCCTGGCACTTATTTCACTTAACGGCATGGATGCTACAGCAGTATTCGTGGGGATTGGCATTGCTTATATTTTGGTCGCTTTCGTGTATCGCCTACCAATACCAGTTCAGCCGCTCAAGTCTGTCTCTGCGCTGGCTATTGCTTTGGGACTTCCCCCGGTAATTATTGTCACCGGGGCTATCTGGAACGCAGTGACTTTCCTGGGAATGAGTTTTGGAAACCTAGACAAATGGATAATGAAGGTTTTTCCAAAACCGGTTGTACGCGGCATCCAATTAGGATTGTCGTGGCTATTATTCAAATCTGCCCATAAACTATTTTCCCAACCTAGCTCCCCCTGGCAAGGCAGTTTATTGATATTTAACCAAACTATTCCTTGGGGTTGGCTCCTGATCGGTGGAGCTACGGTATTCCTGCTGTTTTTCCTGTTTTGGAAACGAGACTTTGCCGCATTGGGCGTGGTAATCTTCGGTATTGGAATTTCCACTTTTTACCTTGGTCTGCCGCCGCTTTCATTAGAACTAAGCTTCCCAAAGTTACTGCCGCTAACCCCCACTTGGGAGCAGCTCTGGCAGGGATTAATCCTGCTGGCAATTCCTCAAATTCCTTTGAGTCTGGGTAATTCTATTTGCGCTACTGCAGATGCAACAAAGGCATATTTTGGAGATCATGCCAGCCATGTTACTGAGCGTAAACTCATGTTTACGATGGGCACAATTGATGCGTTTACGGCTTTAATCGGAGGTATACCTCTTTGTCATGGAAGTGGTGGATTGACAGCACATTACCGACTGGGTGCCCGTACAGGCGGCGCACCACTCATGATCGGAGGTATTTTCTTGACACTTGGTCTGCTGGGTAACCAGGCCAGTATGCAGATATTTAGTCTGATCCCCTTCCCGGTCCTGGGGGTTTTGCTTGTTTACATAGGTTTTCAGCATATGCTGTTGGCTTTAGATTTACGAGGGCCAAGAGAATGGACCTCCGCTTTACTTGTTCTAGCCCTGGCTATCGCCACCAGCAACCTGGCGGTTGGTTTTATTAGTGGCTCTTTGTTCTATCACTTGTGGGGATTGTTGGACGGTTTATTAGTCCCCGATGATAGTTTTACTGAAATTGGAGAAGTATAGAAATGACTAGGATCAACTTAAGAACACCTGTTATCAAGAATATATTTGACCCAGGAATAGCTCACACCCTGGATGTAGATATTTGCATAAACGCCATGGGAGGTATTTCTTGTGCTAACTGACATGTTTGGGCGTGAAATCACATATCTCCGGATTTCCCTCACCCCCAATTGCAATCTACGTTGTGTGTATTGCATGCCTCCTGAGGGAATTCCAGCTCCAAAAACGGATGAATTACTCTCGAATGAAGAGATCTTATCATTTATGAGGCAAGCTGCCCCACTGGGCATAAGTAATGTCCGTCTTACCGGAGGGGAACCTCTTCTCCGAAAAGGACTTGTAGATCTAGTCCAGAGTATTTCCACAATTCCCGGAATTGATGAAGTCAACCTGACGACCAATGCCATGCTGCTCGAGAAGTACGCTGCAGACTTGTCTAAAGCCGGATTATCCCGAGTAAATATCAGCCTGGATACTCTTAATCCTGAAAAGTTCACCCGGATTACCCGCGGGGGTCAAATCAGGAAAGTTTTCCGGGGAATTGCCGCTGCGGAAGCCTGTGGTCTCACACCCATCAAGATCAATACCGTTGTTGTTGGAGGTCTAAATGATGACGAACTCCATTCTCTCGCCCGCCTGTCAATTGACCACCCCTGGCATATACGCTTCATAGAGCTAATGCCCATTGGTAATGCGCAAGACTGGGGAGACAGTTTTCCTCCAGTCGATCAACGGTATATCTCGGTTCAAGAGATGAAAACTCGTCTTTTATCTCTGGGACTCCAACCTACTGAAAAACTAGTCGGCAATGGTCCTGCTCGATCTTTTAGAATTCCCGATGCTCCCGGAACTGTTGGTTTCATCTCCCCTCTGGGTGAGCACTTTTGTGAAGATTGCAACAGGATGCGCCTCACAGCAGATGGAACACTCCGTCCTTGTTTGCTGATGGATACGGAAATCACGGTCAAAGATGTTTTGGGAGATGACCAGGCGTTGCCTGAATACATTGCCAGGGCTGTTTCACTCAAACCTAAAAGCCATGAACTTTGTCTGCACAATTTCCCGGAAGCACGGCGCATGGCTCAAATTGGAGGTTAGCCTAAATTGGTCAGAAAAAATTTAACCCACGTTGATAATAACGGCCAGGCTTTCATGGTGGATGTCGGTTCTAAACCAGTCACCAGCCGTGAAGCTACTGCGACCTGCCGCATTGTTATGCAACCTGAAACCCTTACGTTAATTCAGAACAACCAGGCTAAAAAGGGAGATGTAATATCTACTGCCCGGATTGCTGGCATCATGGCTGCTAAAAACACATCCAAGTTGATTCCTCTTTGCCACCCACTTTTGCTCTCCATGATTCAAGTGGATTTTTCCTGGCAAACTACAGGCCTGTTTACTGGGATTGAGATATTTGCTCTAGTGAAAACTGATGGTCAAACCGGTGTTGAGATGGAAGCCTTGAGCGCTGTATCTGTGGCTGCTTTGACCATATATGATATGGCCAAAGCTGTTGACCGTGGTATGCGGATTGAAGGTATAAGGCTGTTGGAAAAACGAGGCGGGCAATCTGGTGAGTATTTCGCTGATGAGGAATAAATGACAAGCACAAATGATAATAACTTTCAATTCGCACTTGTCGAAGAAGCCATTGATCTCAATCAGCTGGTTGCCATGGTAACAACGCCAGATGTTGGGGGAATCTGCTTCTTCACTGGTATTGTTCGGGGTGTCACTTATCTCGAAGAAAAAAAACTTGTAACAGATCACCTTTTCTATGAAGCCTATATCTCCATGGCCGAGCAGATGATTAAACAAGTAGCGATCGAAATTTACCAAAAGTATCCAGACGTTAAACATGTTTCTCTGGTACAGAGGATTGGCCGCTTAGACATCGGAGATATCGCTGTCGCCGTGGCCTGCTCATCCGGACATCGTGGTGATGGGATTTTTGCTGCTGCCGAATATGGAATTAACCGACTTAAGGAAATTGTACCGATCTGGAAAAAAGAAGTATGTTCTAAAGGATCAGAGTGGGTTTTAGGTAGTTACCATCCTACGGCCCAAGATAATCAACCCAATATCCACAAGATAAATTAATTATAACAATTATTCACCCACGGTTTCACCAGGAGAATTATGCAAAACAAATTTCGCTACTTGACCCTAATATTATCAATGATTATCCTCGCCTCAGCGTGTGCCCCTCAACCCAATTCCTTAGTTGGGGCAGCTGCTCCTGATTTTGTTTTGGATGACGCACTTGGCGGGCAAACGTCATTATCTGATTATGGGGGAAAGTCTGTTCTGCTCTTTTTCCACATGGCAGTAGGTTGACCTCCTTGCATGGAGCAAATCGTGGATTTGCAAAACAGCCCTGAGTTTCAAACTTTAAACATCCAGGTTATCAGCATTGCCCGGGATTCTGTCGCAGAGATGGCTCCTGAAGCCCAAGCATTGGGTATTAGTAGCGTGCCTGTTCTCTCTGACCCTGACTTGTCAGTATCAGCATCTTATGATGTGCTTCAATGGGCCATCGAAAACGGGGAACCAAGCCATACATTCGTTTTGATAGACACAAATGGAAAAATTGTGTGGATTAAGGATTATGGAGCACCAACCAATCCTAATCGGACGATGTATGTTGAAGTAGACGAGTTAATAGATTTTATGAATGCCAATCTTGAGAATTGACATGAAATTCTCCCCTTGAGTGTTTTCTCTAAACATATCAGGAAAGATGTTTGGGATATATCCAATACTCCCCCCATTAACGGATCATATCCGTTAATGGGGCAGGATTTTTAGCTCGCACAAAATGAACAGGAATAATAATGGGCAATACTCTTCAAACATTGCCATGTTAGTTACTAGGAATTGCGGGGTTACAAACAGGAAATCATAGTAGTTGTAATCCCGATTACACAAATATTATTTTATAGGAGATTCTATGTTACCAAGTATTCTATTATCTTTGCGGGAAGGATTAGAGGCTGCGCTCATTATCGGCATTATCCTCA
>CAXMRF010000070.1:0-9173 GCA_964195965.1 uncultured Nitrosomonadaceae bacterium | reverse complement strand
TGTAGCCGCTTTAATACCTCTAGGCCTTTCCCTGGGACTTGTCTCAGAACATTTGCATCAATACCTTCTGGTCTATGGCATATTTTGCGCAGCAGGATTAACGGCAATTACGATTACCCGTTTTTCCACAAGCGGAAAAAATGCCGCGATTGTCCTGGCAGTTGTGCACGGTATAGCAGGATTAATCATCACGTTCCTGCCCGTAATCCTCAGCATCCAGGGAGTCGTCCCGACTGGATATATCCTGGTTGGTGTAGGCGGTGCCTTAATTGGACTGGGCGGCCTATTATTGGCATTTCTCAAAGCAGGCAGGCCAATTTTATCCCACCAAACTATTTTATCTGTCCTCCCAATCTTGTTATTATTAATGACTGCTGCTTTTATTGGTGGATTCTCGTTTCAGTGAATAAACCTTGATTTATTGTTTACCATGACAAGGATCTGGGGCCAATCCAAACCAACGCCAGCAACATTAAAAAGCTAATCTTCCAGCAGGAAAAGTAAAATAAAAAAAGACCGAAGCAAAATCATTCGGTCTTTTTTTATACAATATCTTGCGGGTTGTCATTACTCCCAATTAATAAGTTTTTCCTGATTAATTATTTTGATCTTCCCCCGCTGGACCTCAATTGCTCCTGTCTTTTCTAGCTCCTTAAGCGAACGAGCAACAACTTCCCTGACTGTACCTATTCTGGCAGCCAGGTCATCCTGGGTTAAACGCTTTGTACTATCACCCAATAATTGATCCTGGGGCAGCTGGCGCAGCAATTTTGCCAATCGGACTGTTACCGTATAAAAAGACAATTCAGCAACCTTGCCAACCAGCATCCTTAAGTTTTGGGATAAATTGATGATAATTTGCTGGCAAGCCCGGGGATGATCAGCTATCACATTTCGCAGCGCCCGAGAGTCTATCATCCAGACCATTGAGTCAAGGACTGCTCCAGCGTTAACCGGGTTTTCTAATTGATCAAAAACTGGGACTTCATTAAACGATTCACCCTCTTCCATCACCGTGATTATCATTTCTCTACCGGTAGCGGAGTTTTTATATATTTTCACCCGTCCAGACTCAACAATACATAATCCCTGGCCGGTTTGACCTTCCCATATAATCATCTCTTCAGCATCATAAGCAATTAACCGTGTATGCTGGCTCAGGAAATCCAAAATATGTTCATCAAGGCCTGATAAATACCTGTTTCCCTGAAGAGCTTTCATCCTTTGATCTCTGGTAGATTTAATCCTTTGCATCGTAATTATCCTTCTCCGAGAAAGTATTCTCATGAAATTGTACTTGAATATTGGGAGCTTATGGCGAAAACAGACCCGGCGATATTAATTTTTAGTTAACACATGGGGAAAACCTGTTTTTTAAGGTATAGTAACTAATAATATTATTAGTAGACCCCGGAGAAAAATGTTCCCGAAACAGATAAAATTATTGTTGGCCACCGGGCTGATATTAATCCTGTTGACCGCTTGTACTGGAGCCAAAGAAACATCCAGGCCCCCCGTTCCTACAAATACATCACCCCCTGCTTCCGCTCATGATAATGATGCAGATGATCAAACGAACTCCGAAGACAAGGACAGCGAGGATCACGATGCAGCGGACACCGATTCTGAAGAGAGTACTCCCGCACCCATGTCAATCGATGGTGCTTTATTATTTAAAGAAAATGGTTGTGCGGATTGCCACGGAGAGGACCGATCGGGTGTATTTGCTCCCGCTTTGCTTCCAGATACATTAACAAAATCGGCAGACGTATATATAAATACCATCACGTTTGGGAGTGGAAGAATGCCTGTATTTGGTGATGATTTAACGCAAGAAGAAATAACCGCCCTTGTAGATTGGCTGCAAACAACAAAATAAATATTGAAACCAGACTCGGAAACATTCGTTAATTAAAAGAATAGAAACCAAATCAGAAAACATTTAATCAACTAAAGGAGCTATCTATGTCAGAAGAACTTATCAATGCCCCACAGGGAGAGCAAGAAGTTAGTGATGATGATAAATTATGGGCTATGTTAAGCTGGATTCCCTGGTTAGGCGTGGTTTTGGCTATTGTCGCCCTCCTGGTAGAGCCGCAGAAAGACCGGGCTTTTGTCCGTTTCCATGCAGTTCAAGCAATTGGCGGGAATATTGTTATCACCATTGCCAGTGTTATCCTTGCTTTTATACCTTTACTGGGCTGTATTACGCCCTTGCTGGGTCTGGTTACAATTTACCCCGCGCTTAAAGCATACCAGGGAGAATGGCTAGAACTGCCCTGGTTAACACAATTCTGCAAAGACCAGGGTTGGATCTAAATTTTAAAAAAAAGACCCCGGAGGTGAATAACCCCGGGGTCTTTTTGTATCTATCAAATTAGGTTTTATTCCAGAATAAATTTCTGGTCACCAAAACGGACTTCATCACCTGCCCGGAGACTTTGAGGATTATTTGGAATCAATTGAATATTATTGACAAAGGTTCCGTTTTTACTACTTAAATCTATCAAAGTCAGTGCATTTCCTTCCAGGCGAATCAGGGAATGGGTCCGGGAACATTTTTTACTATCTAACTGAATATCGGATTCCTGGCTGCGGCCTGCGATTAATATTTCCTTCTTGATATTCACCACTTGACCATTTTCGGGGACCAGTCGCCAGCCTGATTTTTTCTCAGGAATATGCTTCTTTTCCTGCTCTTCCCTTTCAGGCAAAGAGGATGTAAAAGCAAGACCAATGCCCCTGACAATCATTTCTTCCGGTTTATCGGGGAAAATCACAATATCTTTACCGAAGCGTTCCTGGATACCTTTCAGGATGGAGGGAATCAAGACGCCACCGCCCAGCAGCACTACCCTGCCGATATTTTCTTCGTCTATTTCCATTTCAGTCAACCCTCGCGACAATACATCCTGGAAAGCTTTATCCAGGGGCCGATTAAGTTGATTAAATTCTTCTGGAGATAACGAGATATTTTTTCTGAACACCTGGCCATTATTTAATTCAATCGTGAGTTTTTGCAGGCCAGCAATGCTGCCTGTGGTTTCTTCCCCGCCAAGAATCAGACGGCTGAGGGATTCTTTAATTAATTGAGCTTTTATCCTCAAGGTCATAAATGCCGAAGAATCTCCCGATAATGCTTTGGGTGGGATCTTAAGTTCGGTTGAGAGATGCTGGGCCATCAAGGCATCATATAATCCGCCCCCAAAGGGCTCTTCATAACGATCAATATTGAGTAATGCCCCGGTTTCGTGATGGAACTTCCGGGCATAAATAGTGGTTGTGCTGCCACCCACATCCAGAATCAAATTGAGGTCTTCAGAATGGAGCTTATCCAGCAAACCTTGATCGCGAAGCCCCAGGATCACACCTTCAGATTCAGGCACAAAATGAACTCGATCGGCAAGCTCCGAGGGAAAACATTCCAAGATGACATGATAAAAATCTTCAAAGATTTTTCCCTCGAAGTTAGTTCTCCAGCGATCCGGGTATGCTATCGAAAAATGGATTTGATCATCAAATTGTTCGGAATTATATTTTTCATCTCTGATTTGTTCAATTAAAGATTTCAGCAATAAACGGGTAAAAAGCAGGGCCTCAAAATGATTGTAGCGCTGTTGGTGTGGCGGTGGATTTTCGAGAAGGTGAGCTCCGATCGAGGGCTTAAAAAATTCCCTGACCCGGTTCCTCGTTTCCGTATCATCCAAACAACTCAGGGCTGCATCACCAATGGCTTCCAAACCTGTACCATCGGGTGTTAGAGTAAGAATGGCTGGTAGCTTTCGGTCAGAGAAATTTGCCAGGGGGGAGGATAATGGACTGGTGACGTGCTGAGCCTGGGCCCCGTCATAATGGTATTCCATACGGTACAGCCGCCAATTGACTGTGCCGCAATCCAAAGCATAAAGAGTAATCTTATCCTGGGCCATTAGTAATCAACTTCTGCTCCAACGTCTCCACACATAACCTGATCAAAAATGTCTTATCTAACTCTAAATTATATAAAACTTTTCTCTTTTTTCAACGGATGATCCATGAAAGAATAAATTTTATAAACCAGAGCAGATATCTCAGGTCCTGTATAATATAAACTAAACTAGATCATTTTCAACATAGAATTAAAGTATATCCTAAAACCAATCATGAAAACTCAAATTCTCAATCTTGAAAGGCAAAAGCAAGCCAAACAATATGCCCGCATCCGGCGTCGATTCATGCTGCTTGATCTGATCCTGGGTGCAACTTTCCTCTTGTTATGGCTTATGCTAGACTGGTCAATACTATTAAGAACCTGGATCTACACCTGGACCCAGAGTCCCTGGGTTGCGATCCTGGCCTATGGCAGTGTATTTGCAGGTGTTTTTAGCTTGCTGGATCTCCCCCTATCCTATTACACAGGATTTGTCTTGCCTCATCAATTTCAGCAATCCAATCAAGATCTGAAATCGTGGCTTTCGGACCTGATCAAAAATTTATTTATTTCCTTCTTACTCGGTGCTTTTGTGTTGGAAATCATCTATCTGGTATTAAGGAATACCCCAGATACCTGGTGGATCTGGACTGCAGGATTTTTGCTGCTTTTTAATGTCCTGTTAACAAACCTGGCCCCCGTGCTCCTTTTCCCCATCTTTTACAAATTTTCTCCCTTAGAGGAAGATTTCCAGGACCTTAGCGACCGGCTAATCAAGCTGACCGAAAAGGCAGGAACAAAAATAATGGGCGTGTACCGTTTTGACATGAGTCAGAGAACCAGGGCAGCCAATGCAGGGTTGACCGGGATAGGTAATACTCGAAGGATTATCCTGGGTGATACTCTGTTAGATGAATTTCATCCGGATGAAATAGAAACCATCCTGGCGCACGAGCTGGGACATCAACTAAATAATGATATTCCTCTGGGTATAGCATTTCAATCCATACTGACCTTTGGCGGCTTATATCTGACCTCCCTGGGTCTCTCCTGGGGTGTTACAGCACTTGGTTTTACATCTTTAGCAGATATTGCCGCTTTACCTTTGTTTGGTTTGTTCCTGGGAGTATACGGCTTGGTCACCATGCCCCTCAGCAATGGATTCAGCCGCTGGCGGGAACGATTAGCAGATAATTTTGCGCTTCAGTTAACTGGAAAAGGGGAGGCTTATGCCTCTGCCTTAACACGTCTCAGCAATCAGAATTTAGCCGAGGTGGACCCAGTTCCCTGGGTAGAATTTTTACTTCATTCCCATCCTGCTCTAGATAAACGGATTCGGAACGCCCGGGCGTTTATCTCACCAACTCCAGTTGATTAATTCTGACAAATATTCTGTCGTCCATTTGTCCTTGTCGAGGTGTGATTAATGTTTATTCAACATTTGAATTGCGGTACTCTTAAAGCTCCCTTTATCCATGTTGATGCCATCGTCTATTGTTTACTGGTCGAGACCAGCAGCGGACTGGTCTTAGTGGATTCTGGATTTGGATCTCTGGATTATTCTGTTCCTTCCCTGAAAATGCGCTTTTTCCTGCATTATATGGGTGTTCCCCGCAATCCTGATGAAACAGCGTTATTCCAGGTAAAATCCCTGGGATACGACCTAAAAGAAGTCAAGCATATTATTCAAACCCATCTTCATATTGATCATGCTGGCGGATTAAGAGATTTCCCATGGGCAGATGTCCATCTTTTCAAAACTGAGTATCTGGCAGTCAAAAAACCCAAAGGATTAATGGAATTTGCCTACGATCAAACCCATTGGGCTCATAATCCAAAATGGGTTCTTCATGAAAAACCGATTATTGATTGGTTTGGATTTGAGGCCATTCCGGTTCTCACAACGCCGGAAGCAGATTTCTTACTCATTCCTCTTCCAGGACATACTCGCGGTCACTGCGGTGTGGCTATCGGCAAACCCGGAAAATGGCTGCTTCATTGTGGAGATGCCGCTTCGCCCTTCCACCGCGATACTGATCTTCACTCTCGAGGAGAATTTGCCCACAAATTGGATTTTATTTCTGCCGGATTTACAGATCGTGTTATTGGGTCTCATGTTCCCAAAATTCGCCGTTTGCTTAAGGATCACAGCGATGAAGTGCAGGCAGTCAGCTCTCACGATATATTCAGCTATCAGGATATAAACGCAGGCAAGCCCGGATTCTCCAGTATCACACCCTGAGCCAATTTTTAGTTTAGCCTGTATGAAGATCTGAAAGTTTTAGCGCAAGTGCATAAAAAAACCGGGGCATCAGAAATTTTACTCCTGATACCCCGGGCTGCGATTATGCTTCCCCAGCACAGATCCTATCTGTGCTGTATTGTTAACTTGTTATCCTACCGCGATGGGTTCTTCCTCTTCGTCTGGATGGAAAGAGCTCCCAAATTGTGCTGGGTCCCCTTTTACCAGGATGATTTCACCCTCTTCATCATCTTCTATTACGCTGGTATCAACCAGAACAATATCCCCTGCGGTAAATTTGCCAGACAAGACTGCATCTGAGAGTTGATTTTCAATCTTTTCCTGGATTACCCGGCGCAGTGGTCGGGCTCCCATTTCAGGGTTGTACCCTAACGTTACCAGCAAATCCACACCTTCCTGTGTGATTTCCAGCTGCAAACTTCTTTCTGTTAATCTCTCTCTCAATTTGTCCAATTCCAGATCAACAATATCCCGAATATTATCCTTGCTCAGGGCATGAAATACTACCACTGAATCCACCCGGTTGATAAACTCCGGACGGAAGGTACTCTTCAAGGATTTAAGCAGCTTTCTGCGCATGTCATCATAATCCCGCTTGCGGGTGCTTTCCTCGTCCTGGGTCAGGTTAAACCCAATTGAAGCATTGTTCTGGATCAGTTCCGCCCCGATGTTGGAGGTCATGATAATCATTGCATTTCGGAAATCAATTTTTCTTCCCCTGGCATCCGTGATATGACCTTCCTCCATGATTTGCAGAAGCATATTGTGAGCTTCCTGGTGTGCTTTTTCAATTTCATCAAACACCACAATTGAGTAGGGTTTCCTGCGAATAGCTTCGGTCAATTGACCAGCGTCATCATACCCGATATATCCAGGAGGTGCGCCAACCAACCTGCTGACGCTGTGTTTTTCCATAAATTCTGACATATCCAGGTGGATTAAGGAGTCCTCGCTGCCAAAAATAAATTTTGCCAGCGCCTTGGTAAGTTCTGTTTTCCCCACACCCGTTGGACCAAGAAAAATAAAGGATCCTACTGGTCGTTTTGGGTCCTTTAATCCCGCTCGGGAGCGGCGGACAGCTTTGGCAATCTTTTCGATGGCCTCATCCTGTCCAATAATATGTTTATGAAGTTCTTCCTCCATATGCAGAAGGCGGTCAGATTCTTCCTCTGCCAGCTCCATCACCGGGATACCGGTCCACATGGATAGGATTTCGGCAATATCCTGAATCGATACTGTCGGGCTGCTGTCACGATCCCAGGCAGCTTTTAACTCCTCTAGTTTTTCTTCCAATGATTTTTCCAGAATTTCAAGTTCACTAATCTGGTTTTCCTCTGCTTCTGCAGTCTTCATTTCCCTGCGAACAGATCGAAGGCTCCGAACAACTTCCTTGGCATCATCACCTATGGGGTTTTTGTACATCCGGACCCGAGAGGAAGCTTCATCAATCAAGTCAATTGCTTTGTCCGGCAGGAAGCGGTCTGATACGTATCGGGCAGACAAATTTGTTGCCGCTTCAAGCGCTTCATCAGAAATCTTCAGTTGATGGTGTTCTTCATAAGCAGGGCGTATACCCCGCAGAATTTCAATGGTTTCTTCCTGGGATGGTTCATCCACGGTTATGGGTTGAAATCGCCTTTCCAGGGCTGCATCACTTTCAATATGCTTGCGGTATTCATCCAGCGTTGTGGCGCCCACTACCTGCAGCTCTCCTCGAGAAAGAGCAGGTTTTAAGATGTTGGCGGCGTCCATAGCTGAGCCGGCGGATCCTGCTCCAACCAGCATGTGAACCTCATCGATAAACAAGATAGCATCAGATTGTTTCAATTCTGAAATTACCCTCTTTAATCGTTCTTCAAATTGACCGCGGTACATTGTGCCAGCTACAACCGATCCAAGATCCAGCTGCAGTACTCTTTTTCCAAGTAATGGTGCCGGTACTTCGCCATCCGCAATTCGCTGGGTTAAACCCTCCACAATAGCAGTCTTGCCAACCCCGGGTTCTCCAATTAGAGCAGGGTTGTTTTTTGTGCGCCTGGCAAGAATTTGGACTACCCGTTCAATTTCTGATTCCCGGCCTATGACCGGATCCAATTTGCCATCCTCAGCCAGGTCTGTAAGATTCACCGCTAACTGATCAACCATGGGCGTTTTGCTTTTTGCTTTAGCCCGTTTGGGTTTTCCAAGTTGTCTGCGTTCACGATGGGTTTTGTTTTTGTCTTTGCTTTCTTCCATCACACGAAGCGTTTGTTGACGGATCTGGTCAGCGGTTAATCCAAGCTGCATTAACACATCATTGGCTACACCTTTTCCATAGGTAACCAATCCCAACAGGATATGTTCCACGCCAATATAATGATGGCTCAAATTCCGGGCCTCTTCTACTGCCAATTCCAATACTCGTTGAGTACCCCGGGAAAGGGCCAGCGCATCTCCACTATACTCGCCAAAACCTGTAATTTTTTCTGTGGTGGCCAGTACACTGTCGATGTCCAGTCCTAAATCTCTCAATACCTGACCAGCAATTCCTCCCTGGTCAAGCAGCAATCCCAATAAAAGATGCTCTGTCCCAATCTGGGCGTGTTTCATCCGTTCAGCTTCTTTATGCGCTAAACTTAATACCCGCCGAGCTCTTTGGGTAAATCTCTCCATGCTAGCCAAAAGACTACCTCCCGCAACTATCCAGGGAATCCCCGGATATTACATTATCTGAATAATCAAAGCACTCCCCACTTGTTTTTAGTGTAGACATTCTACCAAATTCCATTATAAAAACACTACTAATGACCTAAGTTAATGTAATTTTTATATAGTTTCCCCCTAAATAAAAAAAGCGCATCCAGTCAGATGCGCTTTTTATCAGATTTTACTCCTCGTCAGGAGGAGGCGATTCTTCTTCTGCTTCGGCTTATTCCGCTTCAGGTTCTTCTGCTTCGGCTTCTTCTGCTTCGGCTTCTTCTGCTTCGGCTTCTTCTGCTTCGGCTTCTTCTGCTTCGGCTT
>CAXMRF010000069.1:0-9254 GCA_964195965.1 uncultured Nitrosomonadaceae bacterium | reverse complement strand
TGAAACAAAAGGAATGCGGATAGAAAAATGCTCAGGATATAAATACTCATGGGTGTTTTATATTTATATCTTGGCATTAGTTATCAGACTTGTCAAGAATTTGATAACCTAAATCGCAGCAGGTACTCCCCCTGCTTTCTTCGCATTCTTGACAGCCCTCAAAATCGCTTCCTGGTAAGCGAGTGCCGCATAAGCGCCAACGATATTCTGGTCCATTTTCACTTCTCCGGATGAGAGGGCAAATACCGTATCCCCATCCAGTAAGGTGAAAGCCGGACGAATAGTGCGAGCAAGCCCGTTGTGGGCCATCTGGGCCACCCGGGTAATTTGTTCTTTATTTAACTTGACATTGGTCGCTACCACGCCAATCACCGTATTATCAGCCCCCGAGGAAAAACTCATTACTTTTTTACCCACAAAGGATTTCATTACCTTTAGGGTATCCGCATATCCTTTAATACCTCGAGCGCCAGCAATGATTTCCCCATTTTCCGGGTTGACCACATCTCCAAAAGCATTTACGGCCACAATCGCTGCGACTTTCCCTCCACCTCCGAGGTCTATACAGGCAGTGCCAATGCCGGATTTGGTTGCCATCTTGGGTGATAGAATTTTGCCCACTGTTGCCCCTGTTCCGGCCCCTACATTTCCTTCCCCGGGAGTTTCTGAGGAAGCATTTAAGCAAGCTTGATAACCCATTTCGGCATCCGGGCGCACTTTGCTGTCGCCGATGGCTAAATCAAATAGAACAGCTGCCGGCACAATCGGAACCCGGGCCACACCGGTATTCACTCCCATTTTATTCTCTTCACAATAACGCATCACCCCGGCTGCGGCATCCAATCCAAAAGCTGAACCGCCGGTTAATAAAACCGCATTGACCTGGTTGACCAGATGCATGGGATGAAGTAAATCGGTTTCCCGTGTTCCTGGAGCCCCTCCCCGCTGATCCACTCCTCCAACAGTATCCGGAGGACAAATAATGACGGTACAACCCGTCAGCGCTTCCAAATCCTGGGCCTGTCCAACTTTAAAACCTGGAATACTGGTAAGTCCACCCATCATAACCTCCTGATAAAAATTTTGATTGCCCTACCATCCGCTTGCGCTAAATGTTCTGCGAAGCAGCTGCTCTCTTTCTGAAAGAGTCATCGGGCGGGAGCGGGCAAAGTCAAGGAATTTTATGGTTAATAATTCTGTGCTGATGTGTTTTCCATTATAGAATATATGCCGATCAATAAATGCGGACGCAGTATGGGGAGGCTGCGTATTTACCTGGTCAAAAAAAAGATTTCCCAGTCCATGATGAACAAAAACATCACTATTTATCTCAAATCCCTGGGGGTGATGAGCCTGGCTGCCGCTGACAATTACGGCCCCGGCATTGGTAAGGGTCAGAGCGTCTCTAATTTGATCTGGCTGAGCATTATAGGTATAGTATTCAAAATGCTGGAAGGTGGCAATAGGGTTATATCCCATGGCCCTTAATTCCTTGATCTGTTCAGTCATCTTTGAGAAATCACACGCCACAGCGCCCGGGTGTCCGGGTCCGGCAGTGGCATAAATCCCGCCTTTGGCATTGCATCCCAAAAATGCGATTTTGTTTCCATTATGATCAAACAGGACCGGTTCCTGGGCTTCCTGGCTATTTGCTCCACCGCCATAATACGGCCAGTCCCGCTGCTGATACATTTCCAGGGTGTAAAGCATCGCTCCAGGACCATAATCACCAAAATGATCCCCTGTCAGCTCAACCACGTCAGTACCAATTGTTTCCATCAGCTGAATATAGCGGATATCACTGCAGAATTTTAAATCTGTCTGGGCGGCATTGGGATAAGGACAGTTCTCAGCAAAGGGTACCTCATTGCTGATATGAAGAATATCTGCCTCCAGCAAATAGGGCAAAATATTCCAGGCGGGATAATTAATCCCTGCGATTTCCATAGTCCAGGCCGTGGCCCGCACAAGTGCAGTTACACCGGTCAGCACCACGCTGGTGAATTTTTCCGGATCCCGGTTCCCCGAAATATCCCTGAAAAGATCCGGATTTGTTCCGCTGGCAGAGACAGGCATAGAGAGAGCATAGGTGCCGGGATCAAAATCTTTCTGGATTGGAGAAATCCCATCCACCTGGATTACTTTCCAATCTGGTGTCAATAATTCAAATGGCAGAATTGCCAGGGATGGACGCCGAGACCAGGCTCTTTCGGCCAATAATTCCGGGGCCAGGATTTCAACTGCTCCGTCAGCTGGTTCTCCCCAATAACTAGTGAGGGAAGCCAGGGTTTCCTGGTCCATCAGAATGGGCTGATTTCCTGAAATGGAATTCCTCCCTCCGGCCCAGCTGGCCCTGAGTTCTGAAAGTGAAATCCCATCTTTCACCGTTGGGAACGGCGCGGCCAGAGCGTAAATCCAATGGGCAACCAGGTGATCATCACCAATAGCCAGAATTGTGCCGGCTTCGTCCTTTGAATCTGTTCTTTGAAGTGTATTCATCAAAGCCAGCTGATCCAATAAGAACTTCGGCAATTCAGGATCGATCCAAACCAGGTCCTGTTCAAGAGTTGGTGTTATTTCCGAAGGAGTAAAAACAGTAGCTGTTGATTGCGCTTCGCTAGTTGGTATTACTTCTGGTGTAGAAAACAAAGTAGCAGTTGACTGCACTTCGGCAGGTGGAGGCACAAAATAATCCACGGTTTTATCGCCGGGCGACCAGGGAAGAGATCCTTGCTTCATTGAATATACAGTAAAAAAGCCAATGAGTATCAAGGCAATAACGATAATTGGCCAGAGGCACGATTTTTTCATTTAATTCCAAATTATTTAATCTGAACTAGCGGGATAGAACAGATTAATCTTGTTATCTATCTTTTTCACGGGCGATTGATCAGAATCGCAAGGATCAGAATAGCAAGGATAAGAATAGCAAAGACCAGAATCGTAAGGATCAGAATATCTCCCCTCGATCGGTCAGAATAGTTGTAATATTTTCCAGAGAATTACGGGCCTGAACTTCCAACTGGTCAATTTCTGACAAGATTTTATTCTTCTTTTTCTGATCCGTGAGACTGGTAAGGTTAATCCGTACATTATAAGATGCGCTAATCAAGGCGGCATAGGCCAGGTTTACTGCAGATCCTGCATCGGTGATTGCATTCTTATTCCCCAGTTCGGCAACTTTAAGAGCAAGTTCAGAGATCAGGATAGAATTTTTAGCAACAAGAAGAGGGACTTCTGCTGCCAGGAGAGTTTTTTCCTGGATAGCTTTTTCCCGACCCTCATCAGATTTAGATATTTTATAAGCAGCCATAACCTGATTAAAAGCCTCTGAATCTTCACTTACCGCCAAAGTCATTTCTTGCCTGAGCTCTTCAGATGATTCAAAGATTTTCTCCATATCTTTTTCCACTTCCTGATATCCTTTTTTGCCCATCGTCAATCGGGCCACCATGGATACCAAACCTGCAGCCATTGCTCCTGCATAGGCAGCAGCCGATCCGCCACCGGGCGTGGGTGTTGGTGCTGCCAGGTCTGCTATGAAATCAGGAGAAACCCCTTTCCCGATAACATCTACCATCTTCTGTTCCAGGACCTGGTCAGGAGAAAACAAATCCATCTGGGTGTACCAGATAGCTGCTTCCACCAGGGCTTGCTGGGGAATTAACCCAACCAGCTCACTATTATGGATACTCACACCATAACGTTGCGCTTCCCTGCGTATTGTTTCGACCACAAGAGACAAGGGAGTCTTCCTGAAATTGGTCAGGTTCATAGAAACCTGAGCCCTACCTTCTACTTTCATTCCCAGGGCTTTTACAAAACGCAATCCACCAGATGAATGTCTGATTGTGCGGGCAATCTTGCTGGCAATTTCTTCGTCATCTGTCGTTAAATTCACATTATAAGCAACCAGAAATTCTCGCGCGCCTACCACTGTAGCGCCGGCAGGGCCAATTTCTGCAGGTCCACAGTCAGGGATCCGGTCTGGATCGTTTTTAACTGCTTCTTTAAGGCCTTC
Source organism: uncultured Nitrosomonadaceae bacterium (assembly GCA_964195965.1). Classification (GTDB taxonomy): domain Bacteria; phylum Chloroflexota; class Anaerolineae; order Anaerolineales; family UBA11858; genus B10-G9. The sequence continues at coordinate 5,233 of CAXMRF010000069.1, read as the reverse complement.
GTATTCTCCCCGTCGAATTAATTCCAGGCGTTTTCGTTCTGGCCGGCGGGCAGCTTGTTCATAAAAATAGATCGGAATTTCCAATTCTTTCCCCACCCTTTCACCAACCCGATGGGCCATTTCCACACATTCTGCCATGCTGATATTGGAAATGGGCACAAAAGGAACAACATCAGTCGCACCAATGCGGGGATGTTCTCCAGATTGGTTATCCATGTTAATAAGTTCGGCTGCTTTTTTTATCATCTGAAATGCAGCTTCTTCTACTGACCGGGGTTCTCCAACAAAGGTGATAACACTGCGGTTGTGGTCACTATCTGAATGAATATCCAGGACATAAACACCAGACACTGCCGTGATAACAGCCTTAATTTGGTCAAGCACTTCCGGGCGGCGTCCTTCAGAAAAGTTTGGCACACATTCAACAAGAGCGTTTGACATATTTTTCCTTTTATTGATTGGAATCCTGTTGCTACATTATAACGGAGATTAAATCTATCGAAGTTATAAATAGCCTGATAAAAGGATCCTCGACTGGTAAAATCCAGACGTGGATATTCATCAAATCATCGATCGAACAACCCTGGCTGCGTATTTTCGCCAGGATATTCCCCTGCATCTGTATAGTCTGGGAGATCTGGATGATTTTTACTGGCCTCGAACAACCTATTTCGGGATCCAAACAAAAAAGACAATTGACAAGGTAACACTTTTATACCGCGGAAAAGGATTGCCCGTCCTCCTGGCTCTCTCAAAAACGGGACTGCTGGATGAGGTTTATCTCACCCAATTGATGTCTCTGCTGCCGGCAGAATTTAATGCCCATCTCAGCCCTGGACTGGAAAAACTATTCTCTAATTTTTATACAATCAAGGAATACGGGGATCATTTAAAAATGGCCCTCGTAGAACCTGTGCGCCTGCAGTGTGTAAATACAGAAAATACTTTCCTTCTAACGAAAGAACATCTGCCAGAAATTACAACCCTATACAAACAAAGCTACCCGGATAATGCCTTTGATCCCCAAATGCTAAATACCGGGCAGTACATTGGTTATCAAGATCAGGATCAGCTGCTTAGTATTGCAGGGGTTCATGTATACTCATCAATCTATCGGGTGGCTGCCCTGGGGAATGTCGCCACACATCCAAATTTTAGAAATCAGGGGTTAGGAAAAGCTGTTACAGCCAAACTTTGCCAGGTCCTCATGAACAGGGTTGATTTTATCGGATTAAACGTCAAGGCGGATAACCAGTCCGCGTTATCTTTGTATGAATCCCTTGGATTCCAGATTACTGACAAATATGGGGAATTTTCACTCAAAAAACGGCATTAAAGCCCTTTTTTGAGTGATTTTAGGGGGAAAATCAGAACTTTAAAAGGTTTAAGGGTTACAATAAGCATAGAAGAACGATCATCTACTTCCTCAATGCAATTGAGTTTGTTTTGGAAGTTAGAGGAGTTCCACAACTTATTTACTTGGGGTTATCCAACCTCATCGCAAATCATGTTGGGCGGTTTGATAGCAAGAATCGAACAAAGGAGATATTATGGCATACAGTCACACAAACGCTAAAGGTGTTACCTACTTTTTACACGGTAGAACCCGCGTATTAAAAAGTGGAAAAGAATCAACCCTGTACTTTTTTGCCAAAGAAGTCAAAGATGGCGCTCTGGATGCTGTTCCAGCAGCGTATGTAGTCTCTGAAACAAAAAATGGTTTGCCAGTTCTGAAAAAAGCCCCTTAAGAACCACCCTGTTTTACGAAATAATCTTGTCAGTAATCGCGAAGGAAGCAGCCGCCCAACAACGGTGATCAGTTCTTTCCCGCCAATGATATTGCTGACAAGGTTTTTTTATTTAAATTACTAACTTTGCTCATTCTCCCACAGTCAGGTAGATTTTAATCTGTTCAAAAGTTGCCGGTCCAATTCCAGGCACTTTTTGAATCTCTTCTATCCGCGTGAAGAGATGTTCTTCCCGGTATTGGATAATTTTTTCCGCCGTGGCTGGACCTATGCCAGGCAGTGTTATTAATTCATCCAGGAAAGCCTGGTTGATATTAATCAGAGAAATGAACTCTCCGCTTTCTGATAAACCAACAGCGCTTCTTTCTTCACCTGCCGTGGATTCAGCTGCAGGGTTAATAGCCGGAATGTAAATATGACTGCCGTCTTCAACCAGGGCTGCCAGGTTTACCGAGCCAGGACTGGCGTTTTCAGTTAATCCGCCGGCTGCTTCAACTGCATCTCCCACCCGGCTGTGAACTGGCAGCGAGTACACTCCGGGAAACAAGATTGCCCCATCAACGTTTACTACAACAGGCTCAGGCGTCGGGGGAGGTCGCAGCAGCATCGCCCTGCCAGGTTTAGGCCGAGAAACCAACAGAATTAGCCCAGCACTGAGCAAGCCAAATAGAACCCCGATAAGAAGATCCCTGAATTTGTTAAACATATAAATTGGTTAAACTTGCTGTTCCCCCATATCCAAACTTAATCCGAGACGCTGCTCTGTCGGGTCCAAATGTATGATCTCTACCGAGACCTTTTGGTTTTCCTCCAGCACATCCCAGGGTGACACTTCTTCTCCATTTCCCCCCAATTCTGAGACATGGATTAAGCCATCAACTCCCTCTTCAAGCTGCACAAAGGCCCCATACGAAACGATGTTCTTCACCACGGCTTCAACAACCTGTCCGGGCTTGTAGCGCTCTTCAATCGTATCCCAGGGGTTTGGGCACATTTTCTTCAAACTGAGGGCAACTTTATTTTCATCACGATCAATATTGAGGATATACACTTCCAGGCAATCGCCCACTGCAACCACATCAGAAGGATGGTCCACCCTGCCCCAGGAAAGTTCCGAGATATGGATCAGTCCCTCCATACCTCCAAGATCCACAAACGCGCCAAAATCTGTCAGGGTTGTGATTACTCCCGGCAAACAGGTGTCCTCTTCCAGCGTATCAAGTAATTGGATCCTTGTGCCTGCTTTCGCCTGGGCAGCTCTTTCTGATAATACTACCCGGCAGCGGTCCTGGTCATACTCAATGACTTTCAGAGATACCATCTGGTTAAGGTATTCTTCCTTCTTATGACTTGCAAGTAAATGGGAACAAGGCACAAAGCCATTAATCTTTTCCCCCTGAACAAGCAACCCCCCTTGATTACATCCAATAACTTTCAGACGGATGATTTCATCCATTTGATATAGGCGGTCAACATATTCCCAATCGTTTTCCAGCTGTGTTATTGTTGTTAAAGGGTAAGTACCATCAGGTAGTGCCTGTTTAAAGTCTTGGTCACTTACCTCAATAAAATCCTCTTCACCGTCAGATAAAGCAGCTTCCCACCACGAATCGCCTAAATCTGGGGGGTCTTCCGGAATAATATTAAACTGATCCTCTTGAACCATTAATGTACCTTATAAACAGTCGAGTACAAATTATTGTAACATTTATTAGTCATTTTCTGAAGAATCTTTCCCTCTTTCTTGGGCTTGTTTCTCCATTTCTAAAATAGTTTTTGCGACCACTTCGATCGCAATTTTTTGTTTGCGGTACAGATTGGCTTCTGACATCGCCAAACGCTTGGCAACATCCCTGACCTTTTGACCTTTCAGGAACTTCATTTCCAGAATATTGTACAAAACCCAATCAAGGGTATAACGCCTGGTGCCATCTGGTTTGATTTTTTCAATGGCCTCTTTTAATATTGAGCGGACCGCTTTGACCGATATTCCATCGTGATCATCCAAAGAATTCTGGACAATCTCCAATTGAAGCAGCGGGCTTTCTGACAAATCGGGTCCTCCCCAATAATCAGAAAGGGCGTCTTTTACCCATTCTGCCAGGGTACCTTCATCGAGAATTAGCTCGTTAGAAAGTGAGGTTAACACACTGGTTCCATCGTAACGGGCAGCAGCCCGAAGACGCTGAATGCGGTTCATGTGTGGAGTGAGATCTTCAATCGAGATGAAAACCTGCTGCTGGAGATTTCTGTCCTCTAAGGCCTGGTGAGCTCGCTGAATGAGAATATGAAAAGCGTCTTTCTCCTCCCCATAAAGTGATTCATCTGGAATCTCGATGCCTACAAGTCCTAATAATTCTTCCGGATTATTTTCACTGAATATTGGGATTAGCCAAAAATTTCCCCATAAAAATAGATTAAATTGGCCAATCTGGTCCTGTTTTGAGGATATATCCAGGATTTTCTCTGCGATTTCTTCTTCCTTTAAATCCACCTGCCCACCTACACTCACAAGAAAATCCATACCGGTGAGTGTCAAAGAAGCAGCAAAGGCTTGTTTAACTTGCAACCTGTCACACATTGCAGCCAGAACAGATTCTAGAAATTGAGTGAGATCATCACGGGTAAATAACCTCTCCTCCATATTTTGAAGCAGAGCCAGGTTGTTTTTTCCCTCCCCAAATAAAAACCAGCGTTCCCAGTAGGGAGCAAACATAGTGATGAAAAACTGCATTAATAAAAATGTGCCTGCCATGACTACTGGCGCAAAAACCGCCACAGGATCTCCCGCCCGGCGGGTTATAGTTGTCAGGGCTAGCACCGTGCTGGTTGTTATGGGTCCCCTCAAAACCCATTTAATTAATCGTCTTTTAACGACCCGGTCAGGCCAGGGAACACCAAAAAATGCAACCGCATAGGCCATGATAATGATCAATCCGGAAACCAGGGCGTTGCTGATTAACGCTGCAAGCCAGAACACATAGGGATGCAGAGTAGCAAAATTCGATCCAAATAGCAGATAGGGAAAAGACCCCAACGCAGGAGCCAATGCGCCCCAAATCAGGTACCCCATTCTTCTCCGGCCGGAAATTGTGCCTGTCCGATGGTATGCCCGCTGGAAGGTTATCCAGGACCAGATCATGCATAAGATATAAAAAGCTGAGAAGACCCAGGTCAGATTAGTCCTTACCAGGTGAGGAGCTACAACGTTCTCTGTTACCAACGGTCCGACTAATATGGAAAACGGGATTGTCGCCAAGAATAGAAAAGATATCACAAAGGTTGCTTTAACTAGCTTGGTTCGTCTGCCCCGGGAGGGACGCCCGGTGGTGGCCAGGAGCGCATCAGATAACAGCACATAAGCAGGCGGCAGCAGGATAATGCCAATCCATTGAATTTGATACCAGATCGCAATCCAGCGGGGGGAGCTGATCACACCAGCAACCGACTCTCCCACAAATACAATAACCACACAAGCCATAATA
>CAXMRF010000068.1:0-9258 GCA_964195965.1 uncultured Nitrosomonadaceae bacterium | reverse complement strand
ACCCTTGTTCAACACAAGCTTCCGGGGTTAATTTCTCTTCGATCAATAAGTAAAATAACTTGTCCATCTCGTCGTAGGTATAGCCCAATTCTTCTTCGTCGGTTTGGCCAACCCAGAGGTCGGCTGAGGGGGCTTTTTTAATGATAATTTCTGGCACGCCCAGTTCCCCCGAAAGCTGCCTGACCTGGACTTTGTACAAATCAGCCAGCGGGTTAAAATCAAAGGCGCCATCACCATGAATTGTGGAATATCCCAGAAGGGATTCAGTTTTATTTCCTGTGCCCACCACCAAACCGGGGAAAGCGGCGGACTGATCATAAATGTTGATCATTCGCACCCTGGCCATCACATTCCCCCGCCGAACAGGTTCCGCGGCTGGAAATTGTTCCAGAATAGCATCGACGGCTGCTGAAATTTCAATCGTCCTGGACGGCGTGCCCAATTTTTCTATCACCAACTGAGCATGCGCAAGAGACTCCGGAGAGGAAGTCTTGTACGGCAGCCTTAAAAGCAGTACATTTTCAGATCCCAGCGCTTTCACAGAAAGAAATGCGCTCAACGCTGAGTCCACGCCGCCAGATACACCCAGGACAACCTTGTTATAGCCAGCATTATGAACAGTTTTTTGAATAAATGCGGTTAAGGAATTGATCGCTTTGGAACCATTAAGGATTAGGGTTTTCATTCTTTTCTATTTTCCTTACCACTAGATAAAAAATCACAACCAGGACCACGATCACCAGGGAAATCCAGCTCTCCCATCTTAAACCCCACAGGACTGGTGCTGGATTGACCCTGAAAAAAGAGATTAGGCCATTAATACTCACTAAACCAACTATACCCAGCATGGACCTGAAGCCGGATTTTCGGGTTCGCTTGAGAGGGAAAAGGATCACACCTGTAATCCAAAGTGCGCTCAAAAAGGCACCTAAAATGGGCATCGGCCAGCGTTTTGATATTAAACCAAAACTATCCTGCACTAAAATTCCGAACCAGGCCATGGTTTGAGGTCCATACCCGGTTCCAGTTCCCCAGCCAGCCAACCAGATTGCGGTTGCCATTATTCCCAATAACGGCAAATAACCATCAGCCAATTCTCCCAGGGGTTCTTTCCAAATTAAATGAACGCCCACCAGGGCCAAAACGGCACCGATTAATGCCCCCGGCCAGCTTAGACCCCCCAACCAGAACTGAGGTATCTCTATAGCATGTGCCAGGAAATAGGTCAAATTCCGGAAAACAAATCCGATTCTGGCACCCAGCAAGCTGATAAAAATAATTCCAAGACCAGCATCCAGCAGGAAGTGGCTCTCGTCCTTGGCAAGCCACCAGGACAGGAACAGGCCCAGTGCGGCGCAGGTAGACAGAATGATTGAATACAAGGGAAGGATCCCTAAGAATAAGGGCTCGATTATCACCCTAAAATCATACCATAGGGGGACTATCTAGTATAATCAGAATGCATTTTTCTAAAAGCCCTTTCTATCCTATATCAAGAGCAAAGGAAACCCGCATGAATCCCATCCTGATCAAATCTGTTGAGACCCTGGAAGAGAGAAAAGCTTTCTTAAGCTTCCCCTGGAAGGTCTATAAAGATGATCCTTATTGGGTACCGCCCATTTTTTCTGAGCGCCTGCATTTTACTGATCCCGAAAAAAACCCTTTCTTTGCACATGCAGAAGCGCAGTTGTATATGGCGCTGCGCGGGGACGAAATTGTCGGCACAATCGCCGCTTTTACTAATCACCGCCATAATGAATATCAAAACGAAAATATCGGATTCTTTGGGTTTTTTGAAGTCCTGGACGACTTTGAAGCCGCGGAAGCGCTGTTAAATACAGCAGAAAAATGGGCTAAAGATCGCGGACATACCGCTCTTCGCGGACCTGCGCAGTGGAACACAAATGATGAGTGCGGCTTGCTGGTGGATGGATTTGATGATTTGCCGCGAATCCTGATGACATACAACCCCGCTTACTATGTGGATTTTGTAGAGAAAGCGGGCTACCAGTATGCCCGGGATTTATGGGCTTATGAATTGGCCGTAAAAGATTTTATGACAGTCATTGGCGAGCGTCTCGAAAAGCTTACCACTCGCATTCTCGAGCGCAAACAAATCACCATTCGTCAAATAAATATGAAAAAGTATGCCGAGGAAGTCAGCAAAGTAAAATTGCTGTATAACGAGGCCTGGTCCAAAAACTGGGGTTTTGTCCCCATGACCGATGCTGAATTTGACCAGCTGGCAGATGAGCTTCAATCCATACTCGATCCCGAGTTGGTTTATATCGCTGAAAAAGATGGGAAAACTGTCGGATTCAGTATCACTCTTCCGGATTTAAACCAGGCCCTTCATGCGGCCTATCCAAAACCCACCACTCCAGAATGGTGGACCATGGCGAAACTGGCTTGGTATTGGAAAGTAAACAAAAAAGTCAGTTGGGTCAGGGTATTGGTGCTGGGAGTCATTCCTGAATATCGGAACCTGGGCATTGACGCCCTGTTCTATTACAAATCCGCCCAGGGAGCCATCAAGAGAGGCATGAAGATGGCTGAAATGAGCTGGATATTGGACAATAATGATAAGATGAATCGCCCCATTATAGCTATGGGTGGTGAAGTATATAAAACCTACCGTTTTTACGAAAAGGCTCTCTAAGTATTAGAGAATCTCCTGCAGGACTGCAAATGAATAGACCAATAAATCCCCCAGGCAGCGGTATCTCTATTATTCCCGCTACTTTGCGTGATTTAAAAGAGCTCCATCAATTAGAAAAACTGTGTTTTCAACTGGATGCCTGGCCGATCCTGGACATTATCGGCGTGCTGACAATTCCCCAGGTGATTCGACTCAAAGCAGTGAACAAACAAGAGCTGGTTGGTTTTATTGCCGCAGATTTACGGCGCTCTCAAGAAACAGCCTGGATAGCCACCCTGGCTGTGCTGCCAAAATTCAGGAAATCGGGAGTAGGATCCAATTTATTAATAAAGTGCGAAAACCTGGTGTCGTTACCCCGCATTCGGCTTAGCGTCCGCCAATCCAATCAGCCAGCTATCAATCTTTATGAAAAACACGGATATCAGCAAGTTGAGGTGTGGAAAAAATACTACCGGGGGGGAGATAATGCCTTGATTTTTGAGAAGATAGTAAACAAATAAGCAAAATATCCCTGTTTATCCCATTATTACCTATTTAAAGCCTGTTTAATGTTCAAATTTTGAATGTTTAACATGCCAACATTCAACGTTTATTCTATAATAAGTCTCTATGTCTTCTCAAACGCACCCTATTGATCCTCCTCGTTTCATAAACCAGCAAGCGGCTTTTGAAGATCTTTCAAGCCGCCTTAAAAAAGAACCTGTCCTGGCGATTGATACTGAAGCGAATAGTCTGTTCGCTTATCAAGAGCAAGTTTGCCTGATTCAGATCTCAACTGCAAAAAGGGATTACATTATTGATCCACTGCCGTTGAAAGACCTTAGCCCGCTGGGAGAAATCTTTTTTGATCCTGCCATCGAAAAAATATTTCATGCCTCGGAATATGACATCTTAATCATGCACGATGCTTACCGATTTAAATTCCAGAATTTATTTGATACCATGCTGGCAGCTCAAATATTGGGGAGGGAAAAGCTGGGGCTGGACGCCCTGATGAAGGAATTTGTTGGTATTCAATTAAATAAAAAATTTCAACGCGCTAACTGGGGCAAACGGCCTCTCTCAAACGAAATGCTGCAGTACGCTCAAATGGATACCCATTACCTGATCGACATACGCCATGCCCTGGCAGCTGAATTAGAAAAACAAGATCTCACTCCTGTCGCTGAGGAGGACTTTATCCGCGCCTGCCATGTGCAGCGTCAATCCGATCAGGAAAAAATCGCCCCGTTTTGGCGAATCAATGGCGCCAGAAAGCTCCCTCCTCAAAAAGCAGCTGTGCTTGCCAGGTTATGTGAATATAGAGACGAGGTTGCCCGCAAAAAAGACCTGCCTGTTTTTAAAGTACTCAGCGCACAAAGCTTGTATCAACTGGCAGTACACTCACCCACTTCTGCTGCCCAGCTGACTAAATTGAATATCCCGGGGAAAAATGCTTTTCACCGACATACCAAAGGACTGATCAGCGCTATTCAAGCTGGTTTGTTATCAAAACCGGAATACCCACCCCAGAAAGCCCGGGTTGACGACTCTTATCTGTCCAGGGAAAAAGCCCTGCGGGGTTGGCGTAAACAAGCTGCCCAGAAAATGAAAGTTAATTCCGCGGTGATTCTGCCCCGGGAACTGCTTTACGCAGTAGTCTCCGCTAATCCCAAAAACAGCGAGGAATTAGCCAGGGTACTGGAAGATGTTCCCTGGCGTCTGGAAAGATTTGGCGATGATATATTGTCTATATTGACATAGGCTTAAATATCAAGGAGCGCTAAATGAAGATTCATTTTTACGGAGCCGCCAGAACGGTTACCGGATCGATGCATCTGGTGGAAGTTAATAATCACAAACTTTTACTGGATTGCGGTCTATTCCAGGGCCGCCGGAAAGAGACCTATCAGCGCAACCGCACCTTCCCCTTTCCCCCGTCAGAAATTGATGCCGTGATCCTTTCCCATGCCCATATCGATCACAGCGGGAACCTTCCCAACCTGGTAAAACAGGGCTATAGCGGTCCAATTTATACAACGAACGCAACGGCTCATCTGGATAATATCATGCTGTTAGATTCTGGATATATTCACGAAAAAGATGCCGAGTATCTCAACAAGAAACTCTTAAAACAAGGCAAACCCCTGATTGAACCGCTGTACACCAAAGATGATGCCGGTCGTGTAGCACCCCTTTTTAATTGTGTCAGGTACAAAGAGAGCTTTGAACCGGTGCCCGGGGTGAAAGCCCACCTGGTGGACGCCGGCCATATCCTGGGTTCCGCAGCAGTTGTTCTGGATATTACAGAAAATGGGAAAACATCCCGGTTGTGGTTCTCCGGAGATATCGGCAGACCTGGATTACAGCTGATCAAAGATCCAGTTCTTCCCGATAACGCAGATTTCCTGATCATGGAATCCACCTATGGTGACAAGGAAAAACGCGATCTGGACTCAACTTTTATTGAATTTCGCGAGGTGGTTCAACGAACCATTGCCCGCAACGGAAGGATTATCATTCCCGCATTTGCCGTGGGTCGCACCCAGGAATTAGTGTACTATTTGCACCAAATGGTTGAGGCGGGTGATATCCCCATCATCCCTGTCTTTGTGGACAGTCCCCTGGCTATTCGCGCCTCCCAGGTTTTTAGAGAACATCCCGAGTGTTTTGACAAGGAAACCCGGGATTTTATTTCCGGGGATAAACACCATGCTGCCCTGGATTTTGAGGGATTAAAATACACCCTTTCTGTTGAGGAATCCAAGGCGATTAATTTCACCAAGCCGCCATATGTAGTGATCTCCGCTTCCGGTATGGCGGAAACCGGGCGTATTCTCCACCATCTTAAAAACCATATTGAGGATTCCCGCAACACTATTCTGATAGTGTCCTGGCAAGCACCCCATACCCTGGGCCGCAGATTAGCAGATGGTGAAAAACAAATCAAAATATTTGGCGAAGTTTATCATCGGCGAGCAGAAGTGGTCACTATCAATGGTTTTTCAGCCCATGCCGGCCAGCAGCTGCTTCTGGATTACGCTCAAGCCACCCGGAAAAGCCTCAAAAAAGTGTTCCTTGTTCACGGTGAACCGCGCGGGGCCGAGCCATTGATGGAAAAGTTAAAAGCGGGGGGAATTATGGATGTAGTTTATCCAGAAAGAGGTGCTGTGTTTGATTTGTAGGAGGTCAGTTTAACGGATCGCCCTGTTTTAATACCAGGCTGCCGAAGGGTGCGCCAATTTTCCGGCTCAATACCCGGCATTTAATCCGTAATAGGAAAAACACCTTCTCCCCTTGTTCGTCCATGGTTTCGTAATTCGCCTGGCCTTTTGAAAGAACCAGAGTAGATTGTTCGAAAAGTTGTTGGAATTCATCTGAACATTGGTGGAGAACTGTGCCCGGCGCCCAGGATCCTGTTTCCACAACCTCCGCAACCTGGTCTATCCCGGCAGCCAGGGCATCTTCAAGAGTTGCATCGTTTAATACCGGTCCACTTTTAACAGCATAGATCACGGGTATATTCAGGGTTTCAATAAAAACCCGGTCAAAGATTGTCTCCCCCACATTATCAGCCAAATACAAAATATAAGACGATTCTGAAATTCTTTTTCTGAATGACTCCAATCCTTCCCCCTGGAGATGCTGTTGAACGGATTTTTCTACTTCATCCCATAGATCGTAGTTGGAAGTATGAATAACATCAATAATATTGCCTGCGGCACTAATTTTTAGTCCCTGCTCGAGGATATCGCTATTCTGGGTAGCTAAAGTTCTGAGGTCATCCAGATAACTCAAAGCCTTGCTGTGGCTGGTTTTTTTATCTTCTTGATACAGGTCTTTAATCCCTACTGTTTCTCTAATTACCCGGTTTGTTTCACCAGCAATTTCCGATGGTGAGAGGCTGTCGTCAATTTTCGCCAGGGTAAGCAGCACATTTTGCAGAGCCTGCATCTGAGTTTCTTGATCGATGTCATTGGTTGTCACAGCAGTGACCGCCTGCTTAAATAGACAACCGTAACATTCAGGTAAGACTTTCATCCAATAATTATTCCCTGTTTACTTCCGGAACAGTCTCTTGTATATAGTCCCGGATTTCTTGATCTCCCCCCAGGTTTAGGGCAACTTCCGCTACTTGCTGGGCATGCTCAAATGATATGGAGCGAATTAGCCTTTTCGCAAATGGAATAGCCGGGGGATTCATGCTAAACTCGTCCAATCCAAGACCCAACAGAATCGGGATGGCGAGTAGTTCACCAGCCATTTCTCCACACAGTCCAACCCATTTCCCTTTGGCGTGGGCAGCATCGATGACAGTTTTAATCAAACGGAAGACAGCTGGTTGGAACCCAGAAGCCAATGGTGCAACATGGGCATTGGTTCGATCCGCAGCCATAGTATATTGACTGAGATCATTGGTCCCTATAGAGAAGAAATCCACTACTTCGGCCAATTGGTCTGCCATAATTGCCGCGGACGGAATCTCAATCATAATTCCGATATCCATCTTTTCCGCCACATCCAGGCCTTCTGCTCTTAATTCTTTCTTGCATTCTTCCAAAACTAACTTGACTTGTTTAACATCTTCCACTGTAGCGACCATCGGGAACATCAGTTTTAAATTATTCCCATAACCCGCTCGAAGGGCAGCCCGAAGCTGGGGTTTAAATAATTCAGGCCTGGTCAAACAAAGACGAATAGCCCGAACGCCCAGGAAAGGATTAGTTTCGGGCGGCATATTAATATAAGGGATATCTTTATCGCCCCCAACATCAAGTGAACGTAATATTACCGGCTTATCACCAAAAGCATCTGCAATGGTTTTGTAACTTTGATATTGTTCTTCTTCGGTGGGTAAGTTTCGGCGCTCCAGGTAAAGAAATTCTGACCGCAGCAAACCAACACCTTCCGCTCCTGCATCCAGGGCCGGTTGAATGCCATCCACATTGCCTATATTAGCAACCACTTCCACCTGGTGTCCATCAGTAGTAATCGCTGGCTCATGACTGATAGACTCTGCTTCTGCCTGGACTTTTAGGAATTTTACCTGTCTGTCCTTGAAATCCTTGAGTGCTTTTTTATCAGGATCAATTATGATTTTTCCGGCATCTCCATCAATAACAAGGTCATCTCCTGTGTTTATTTTTTCAATTTCTTGGCCTGCTCCCACTACGGCCGGGATACCCAGGCCCCTGGCCAGAATGGCAGTATGGGATGTTGATCCACCTTCTGCGGTACAGAATCCCAGCACATATTCTTTATTCAATAGCACAGTATCTGAAGGGGTTAAATCCCAAGAGACAATAATAGAGGGGGTATTTAATCCTGCTGCGGGCGAATCCACTAAACCCAGCAAATTCCTCAGGCAGCGGGATGACACATCCCTGATATCCAATGCCCTGGCGCTGAGATACTCATCGTCAATAGCCTCCAGCTGCTGAGCATAACTCTCTGCGGTCTCGAATAACGCTGTTTCAACATTAACCAGCTCTGATTCCACGCGGGATTTTACTGTTGACAGCAGCTCCGGATCTTCCAACATAAGCTTCTGGGCGCTAAAAATTTCAGCAGCTTCATCCCCCAGCTCTTCCTTGGCCTTTGCATAAGCTTCGTCCAGTTGTCCCTGGGTAGTTTCCCGAGCTTCGGCGTACCGCTTCAATTCCGCTTCCGGATCCTGGATATTGCAGGGTTCAATGACCATTTCAACCCGTTCAAATATAAATGCCGGACCAATTGCAATACCATAGGATGCTGGAATTCCAGTTATGGTTCTCATTCGTGTTCACCAAAATTATCGAGCACCAGTTCCTTCAGAGCTTTTAGTGCCTCTTCTGCATCAACGCCTTCAGCTTTAATGATAATTTCTGCATTTTTATGTGCGCCCAGGGTCAATACGGCCAAAATACTCTTTGCGTTGACAGTGACTTCGCCATGGGTCACTTCAACATCACTAGAAAATTTAGTGGCTGTCTTTACAAACATTGACGCGGGACGGGCATGAAGACCCACCTCGTGGTTTATCGTTACTGCAATTTCCGGCATAATCTCTCCCAGTTAATAATTCATCAGGATTGGATTCTCTAAAGTTGTTTTTAGATCAGCTATAAAACGAGCCGCCACAGCACCATCAACAATCCGGTGGTCTGCAGATAACGTAAACCTCATAATCGGTCTGACGGCAATTGCTCCACCCTCTAAAGCTACCACTTCTGGTGTTGTAGCGCCAATGGCAAGAATTCCTACTTCTGGTGGATTGATAATAGCATTAAATTGCTCCACGCCAAACGGTCCGAGGTTAGTAATAGTGAAGGTGCCCCCTTTTACATCCGCGCCTGTAAGGGTTGCTCCGCGCGCGCGGGTAACCAGATCAATGGTTTCGGCTGCAATTTTGCTGAGACTTTTTTGATCGGCGTTTTTTACCACCGGAACAATTAACCCTTCTTCCAGGGCTACTGCCAAACCAATATTGATATCTCGGTGAAGAATTATAGAACCATCCACCAGAGAACTGTTCAACCAGGGATGATCCGCTATCACCATAGCAACCAATTTAACCAGCACGGCAGTTACAGAAACCTTTTCATCACCGCGCTTTAATGCCAGTTCATTAAAATCTTTCC
>CAXMRF010000067.1:0-9313 GCA_964195965.1 uncultured Nitrosomonadaceae bacterium | reverse complement strand
GGAAAATCAAAAATACCCTGAACATGGGGGTCGCTTCACAGGACAGCCTGCTTATTTTAAACACATCATTAATGCGGTCTCCGGTCTATTGGATGAACTAGGTAAAACACCGGAAGAATATCAATATGTTGTTTTTCATCAGCCCAACACCAAGTTTCCCCAACGAGTAGCCAAAGAATTGGGTTTCTCCCCTGATCAGCTGGAAACAGGTTTGTTGTCTCCCCGGATTGGCAATACCTATGCGGGATCGTCCCTGATTGGTCTGACAGCTGTATTGGACCAGGCCCAACCGGGTGATCAAGTCCTGATGGCTTCTTTCGGTTCCGGCGCTGGATCTGACGCGATTTCTTTCCAGATCACCGATCAGATCCTGGGGAAAAAAGACCTGGCACTAAAAACAGAGGATTATATCAGCCGGCGGACGGAAATTGATTATGCTGAATACGTCAGGATGAGAGGAAAAATCACCCTCAAATAAGTGTTCAATATTGATAAACTGCCCTTCGGTAGAAAATTGATAGTTCTTGATAGTCTGAACCCTGTATACTGGGGCCGAAGTAAAGAAAAATATCTCAATCAGGAGATTTATTACAGGATGGATATACCGCGCCATTGGCGTTTGAACAAACAACGTTATGCCTTAACCGGAGAAGTTTGCCCGCATTGCGACGCAAAAATCTTCCCTCCCCGGGATGTTTGCCCGGAATGTGGTGATGAAGCCAAGACCGAGTTTGAATTCAGCGGTAAAGGGGAGGTTTACTCCTATACCGATATCTATAACGCTCCGGAAGGTTTTGAAGAAACCATTCCTTATACGGTTGCTTTGATTAAACTGGAGGAAGGCCCGGTTGTTACAGCTCAATTAACCGATATTGGTGACCAGGGTGTGGAAATTGGCATGCCGGTCGAGATGATTACCCGAAAAATTCGCTCGGATGGTGATGAACGGGGATTGCTGGTGTACGGATATAAATTTCGTCCCCTGGTAAGCGCCTGATCTTTATATAAAATCTTAAAAAAGGCTGCCATTTTGGCAGCCTTTTTTGTTTAACTTAACACAACTTCAACCCTATACAGATCCTTCCAGGTAGTTTATTATTATGATTATTATCATAATAATAAGGAGAAAAGGTTATGTTTATCGATTATTTAACGGTTTTAATGATTAACTTGGCAGCTGGAACCGCGTTATTGGCATATTTTGTACTTAAAGGGATTCCCTCTGATGATACAAAAGCTTTTGCTGCGGGTTTTGGTGTGGTTGGATTAATTGCCTTCCTGGGCGGAGGACATATGGCGTTGAACTGGCCCCTGCCTGGAAGTTATAACATTGGTTTTGGCGAAAGCACTCTGTTATTTGGGGCTGTTTTTCTGGGAGCATCTTATGCGCTTGCAAAAGGCTGGGATCTTTTACCTATTTCCATCTACGCATTTTTTGCTGGAGTAGAAGCATTGCTGGTAGGTTTGCGAATTATTGATCTTGGCCTGACAAAAAGCCCCCTGATTTCCGGGATCGGTTTTATCCTGGCAGGGATTGGAGGTATTGCCGCTGCTCCTGGCCTGAATTTATTAAAGAAAAGCCAAACATTTAGATACATTGCCGCTGGGGTTCTAGTGATAGTGTCGCTATTTTGGGCTTACACCTTTTATGCTTCTCTCTGGGGTCATCTGGAAAGTTTCACTTCCTGGGTACCTCTCACAATGGGCCAATAAATATCCCAATTTATTAACCAAAAACTTCCCGGATTTTTATTAATCCGGGAAGTTTATTTTATAAGGGAACATTTCTTTCAAGGGATCAAATAGGTATCGTGCACATCTCCCTGGGGATCAATCAGGGTCACTGTTTCCCCGGGCTGCCAGATAGGATCAGAAAGTCCCAGATAAAGCTCGATGGGATTGCTGCTTCCCTCTTTGGTGTAAATATTGACCGCTCCCTGGCCGTGAAGGTCAAGGCTCGCAAGTCCAGATTGTTCGAGAATCACAAACTCGTGGTTGTTTTCGTCCCTGATGGACCAGTCCTGGAGAGAAATAGTTGCTCCTGCTTCGCTGTCCGGACGAACCAGCCGGACATATTCCGTGGCCAGGTTGCCAATGCCTCCCACTTCTCCAATTTCAATCAGCAAATTGGCGGATTCCTCACTGCCATTTTCAGCAGCAGCGGAACTAACTTCAGCGGGGGGTTCAGCGCCATCAAATAGAACGTTTTTCAATCGAGTATTTTCCCAGATGTACAATACACCGATGATGGTGACCGCCGAAACGATGATATTTATCACGATAAAAAATAACAGCTTTTTCGCCTGGTTCATGGGGAAAATCGCCTTTGGTATAATGGTTTGAGTTGTACTCCATCATAGCATATTATCGGTATTACGGCACAAATTTTTGGTTCAAAAAACTTATTATGCCCTATCTAATTGACGGTCACAATTTGATTCCTCATATTCCAGGTCTCTCGCTGAGGGATCTGGATGATGAGATCAAACTTATCCAAACTCTTCAGCAGTTTGCAGCTAAAAAAGGCACTAAAATTGAGGTCTATTTTGACCAGGCCCAGGTCGCACGGAATGGCAGTCGAAACTTTGGACTGGTGCGGGCGCATTTTATTCACCAGGGTTCTACTGCTGATCAGGCCATAATTGCCCGCTTGGCCCGAATGGGGAAGGAAGCCAAAAACTGGACCGTGGTCACGTCTGACAGAGAAATTCTTGTGGAAGCCAGGGGGGTGCACAGTCAGACCAAAAAATCGTCCGAATTTGCTGCGTTGCTGGTGGCAGAACTTCCCGGGGAAAATGCCAGTCTGGATAAACAGGAAGATCCGGAAATATCTGCCGGGGAAGTGGATTATTGGCTGGGACAATTTAAACAGGAATAGCTATTAATCAGGGAAGATCTCATGAAATATTTAACCGTTGATGTTGGCACAGGCACCCAGGATATTTATCTCTATCAATCTGGGTTAGCGATGGAAAATGGAATTAAACTGGTGGTTCCCTCCCCAACCATGTTGGTGTTTCAGAAAATTAAACAAGCGACTCTAAATAAAAAAGCGGTGGTCTTAACCGGAGTGACTATGGGGGGAGGACCCAGCCATTGGGCAGCCAGGGATCATGTGGAAGCGGGTTTCAAATTATTCGCTACCCCGGACGCAGCCCGTACTTTTGATGATGATCTGGCCTCTGTAAAAGCTAGCGGCATTCAGATTATAGGAGATGACGAAGTAAAATCACTACCGGATGAGGTTCAGCGAATCCCGCTAAAAGATTTTGATTTTCCGGCCATAGCCAGGGCACTGGGAGAATTTGGCGTGTCATTAGCAGATCTTGATGGAGCGGCTGTGGCAGTCTTTGATCATGGCGCTGCGCCTCCCGGTTATTCGGATCGCCAATTTCGGTTTGATTACCTGGCAGAGCGCCTCAATCCAGAAATGGGCGATCCATATTTAAGCAACCTGGCTTTTAAAAGGGGGTCCATCCCTGAAAAAATGACCCGTCTCCAGGCCGTGGAAGATTCTGCCGCAGGCCTGGATGCGCCGTTGATGTTGATGGATACCGCGCCAGCTGCGGTGCTGGGGGCAACCCTGGATCAGACTGTTCGCCAAAAACCTAATCTGATTGTGGCCAATGTGGGTAATTTTCACACCCTGGCTTTCCGATTGGATAAAGGAAAAGTACTGGGTGTATTTGAACACCACACCGGGTTGATTGATCAGGGAAAAATGGATAGGATGCTGGGTGCTTTTGCGGCTGGCACCTTGACACATCAGGAAATATTTATGGATCATGGCCACGGTGCTCTAATTCAAACCCCGGAACCCTATCGGTTGGGTGAGGGAGCATTTGACGTGGTTATCACGGGACCCCGGCGGAATCTAATGCGCGAATCTACCCTGCGGACTTACTTCGCAGCACCTTATGGGGATATGATGTTAACGGGATGTTTTGGGCTTTTGGCTGCAGCAGGTGAAATATATCCAGAGCACCAAGAGGAAATCCAGGCATCTTTATTCCCGGATCAGAAGACCGCTTCTGGAAAACCGCCCTGGGAACTTAGCTAAACTAGCCAAATAAATTCCGGGTACTATCCACACATTCATTGGAACCGAGCACGGTAATTTGATCACCCTTGCGCAGGATGGTATCTCCGCTGGGCACAATTAACTCCCCTTTTTTTCTAACAGCCACGACCAGTAAATCCCCCGGAAAACTAATATCTTTCAGAGGCTTATTCAGGAAATCTGGATTGCGGATGGCAATTTCACTCATGTCCCTGGCGTCATCTGTTCGGGTTAGCAGGTCATACATAGTTGGATTGCGGACCACCAGCCCTAAAAGTACAGCCTGGTCTGTGGCGGGATTGATCGGTGTGACACCCAGTTTTTCAAACCTGGGTATCTCTCCCGGGGCAGTCAAACGGGCAACCACGTGATTGATGCCGTAAGTGGTCCTGGCCCGGCTGCAGATCCGGTAACTTTTTTCAATATCACTGAAAACACAAACCAGACGATCTGCTTCGTTCAGAAGATCTTCTGTGGCCTGATCGTAAACATCAGTGGCTGCCAGAATGGCGTGTAGTTCATTTCGTTCGGCCCGTTGAATCCGGGCAGGATCCTCGTCAATGATGACTACTTGATCGCCGTGACTCTGGAGGATTTGAGCGACCTGGAGTCCAATTGGACCAGCGCCCATAATAACAATGGCAGGATCTTCTCCGGGCTCACCCGGGGGAATAAGTTTCATAAACAAGGGCGGCGCGATTATCACTGTGACAATGGCTACCAGGATAATGGCTGCGTTAAAGGGCTCACTAATTACCCCAATCCGTAAGCCAATTGCCGAAGCAGCAATAATCAGGGATAAACGGCTGGAAAGCAGCGTGCCTGCCGCCAGGGTTTGTTTCCAGCTGAAACTGGACTTAAATACCAGGGCCGGAATAAGTTTAACTACCGCTGCGGAAACCAGCAGCAGAGGAACCAGGAGCAAGGCGCTGGGTGAGTTGATCAGCGATGACAGATTAAAATCCACTCCGACCATAATGAAGAAAATGGGAATAAAAAAGCCGTAGCCAATAGCGTCCAGCTGGTGAACTAATTCATCTTCTTCCGGTTTTTTTAAAAGGGAAAGGATTGCACCTGCCAAAAAAGCACCCAGGATGACTTCTGTGCCCAGCATTTCAGCCAGGGCGACAAAAATTAACATCATCGTAAAGGCTGCCCGAACCTTGATTTGGGCAGTGGCCGAGCTGAGCTCTTCCAATATCCGGCGGACCCCCTTAATGCGGTTGAAGAATAGCCCTCCAAAATAATACATCAGGAAAAAAGCCACAAAGAGCAAACCAATCAGCAGGATATCCAAGGTCAGGCCGTGTGACAGCGCAGCCACGACCACTGTGATGAGAAGCATGGTCACAAAATCTGCTATCAGGGCGGCAATCAGCAGGGTTTGCCCGTACCTGCCATTGCTGAGTCCCTGTTCCTTTAGTACGGGGACAACCACGCCCAGCGAAGTTGTTGAAAGAATCAGAGCTATCATCCAGGGGCTGGAAGCAAGATTGGCCCGGGTAAATGCAAATCCAATTATTGTAGAGAGAGTCAGGGTTATCAAGAAGGAAAGGACTCCCATCCGAATAGGGGAAGAGGGTTGATTAGCTCTTTTTTTGTTTGATTTAAATAACCCCAGGTTAGAAAAATCAATTTCCATCCCGGAGAGGAACATCAGGAAGACAAAACCCAGTTCTGCCAATAGATCCAGGACAACATCGTGATGCTGAA
This sequence comes from uncultured Nitrosomonadaceae bacterium, assembly GCA_964195965.1. Classification (GTDB taxonomy): domain Bacteria; phylum Chloroflexota; class Anaerolineae; order Anaerolineales; family UBA11858; genus B10-G9. The sequence continues at coordinate 3,540 of CAXMRF010000067.1, read as the reverse complement.
CCCACCCAAAACCACTTCTGCCGATCAGGATCCCGGCCAGAATCTCGCCCACCACGATGGGCAGGCGAAATTTCTTAAAGCGGGAAAGCGTTATCGGAACGAGGAAGGCTAAAAACAGAACTATTAATAACGGTAAAAATGAGAGAGATTCTTCCATAAAAAATTCCTGGGATTAAAGGATGATTAATTTATTTATCGGTTTGTGGCCGGAACTGAGTACTTAATGCCCGTACCTGTTCAGCGGCGTGATAGGAGGATCGCACCAGAGGTGCGCTTTCCACCCACTTAAAGCCCAGATCCAGGCCGTATTGTTTAAGCTCTTCAAATTCTTCTGGAGGATAAAACCGGTCCACCGGCAAATGGTTTTTACTGGGCTGCAGATATTGCCCGATAGTCAGGATATCAACCTTCCAGCTTTGGATCTCCACCATAGTTTCCTTGATCTGGTCCAGGGTCTCGCCTAAACCAACCATCAGGCCAGACTTGGTGATGGCGTCGGGCTGCAGTTTTTTGGCATTAATCAAGGTGTCCCGAGAAACCTGGTAAGAACTCTGCGGTTGGATAGATTTAAAAAGCTGGGGGACAGTTTCCAAATTGTGGTTGAGGATATCAGGGCGGGCATCCATGACAATTTGGAGAGCTTCAAGGCTGCCTTTAAAGTCAGGAATCAGCACTTCAACAGAGCAGCCGGGTTGGAGCTCCCGAATGCGCCGAATTAACATAGCAAAGATGGGCGCGCCGCCGTCCCGGCGTTCGTCGCGATTGACGCTGGTTACCACTGCGTGCTCCAGTTTCATAGTTTTCACTGATTGAGCAATCCGCTCCGGTTCGTTCCAGTCCAGGGAACCTGGCTGACCGTGTTTTATATCGCAAAATTTACAGGCCCGGGTGCAAACGTCTCCCAATAACAAGAAGGTGGCTGTACCAGCTCCCCAGCACTCTCCCCGGTTGGGACAGAGCGCTTCCTGGCAAACGGTGTAAAGGGATTGGGTTTGCATAAGCGCATCAATTTCATGGAAGGCAGGGTTGTTATTGAATTTAACCCGCAGCCAGGGAGGCAGGCGCTTGTGGCCGTCTTCTTGCTGGGGATTTACTCGATCTCGGGTCGGGGATTTTGACATAGGTTTAATTTAATCCAGGTGGGATGTGCAGTGGGGGCAGCGCTTGGCCTTCACGGGAATGGATGTGAAACAAAAGGGGCAATCTTTGTTTGTGGGAATAGAGTCTGACTTTTCTGTTTTTTCATTTTCCTGGAGGCGGTTGATCGCTCGGATTAACAGGAACATGGCCAGGGCAACAATTAAGAAGGAGAGGAGTGCATTAATAAACATGCCATAGTTTACGGTTACCGCGCCAGCTGCCCCGGCATCTGTGAGGGAAAGGTACGGCCCGCCCGGCGTGCCGGACTTAATGGTAAGGTAAAAGTTCTCAAAATCCACTCCTCCCAATAACCAGCCAAAGGGCGGCATAAGAATATCATTGACAAGTGAATTGACGATCGTGCTGAAAGAGGCACCGATAATGATACCGACTGCCATATCAAGCACATTACCGCGCAGCGCAAAGTTTTTAAATTCCTTCAACATACTCCCTCCCGGGGAATACAAGATTGAAATGCAATTCCCATTATAACAAACCCGATTTTGGAAGAGATAAATATTCTCTAAGAATATTATGGAAGTTGGGTAGCTTTCTCTCTCCCCTTGTTTTTTTGGGAGCTGTTTTGGGATTAGAATCCGGGAAAGAGCCAAAACTGGATGTTATAATCAGAACACTCCATTAAAGGGAACCAATTTTTCTATCAAAAGAGGTTTAATGAAGAGAGTAGCCAATATCCTGGTTGTTGTGTTTGTTTTGTCCATGTTCCTCTCAGCCTGCTTACCGGTCGCTCAAGCGACAATGCATCCCTTATCCGAAGCGCAAATTAAAACAGCAGTTGCGGGAACGTTAACTGTAGAAAGAGCGCTGGCAGCTGGAGAAATACTTTCCATAATAGAAACCCCCGGTGAAGATGCCCAGACCACGCTTGACGCTAATGGGACTCCGGAAACTGATGAGACTCAGGCCGTAGATGAATCCCAGGAACCTCAGCCCACTCTATCAAACCCCTGGATGCTCCAGAGCTGGTGCGAAGAACATATAAGCCGCTGTGTGTATTATGACGTCCAAAATCGAACCGATTCCTGGCTTCAGATCGAATTGAAAGAAACAGATACCGGGGTGACCGGGTTCTTTACCATCAAGAGTAAAACTACGAATAAAATCACCCTGATCCCGGGTCAATATTCTGTGAAATATACCTGGTGGTGTGGAACTGAAGTTGGGTCATTGACGGTGACCAAGTCTATTGGATCCTGGATTGATGTGTTTAAATGCCCCCAGGGTTTTTATCAACGATTGGATAAAAAATAAATAGAAAAGCTTCCAGCAATAGTTATCCATCCTGTCTGAATTTGACCGGGATGGATTTGCACTTTTGTCTGGGGTTTGATTTGGATAGTTGTTTTTTTCTGCTATGATGAATAATAAATATGAAGTATGAAGTATTCCCTAACGAGGAGATGATTTAATGAAAAAAGTTTTTCTACTTCTGGCTTTAATTTTCCTGGTTGGCTGTGCGTCGAACCCGGAACCTGTTGCTGAATCAGCTGAACCGGCTGACCTGGAAACACAAATCACCCTCAAGGATAGTCGGATAGCAGATCTGGAATATCAAAATTTAGATATCACTGAGAAGTTAAGTGCCCTGCAGTTGGCTTATGATGCGCTCCAGGTTGATGATGTAGCTGCTGCAGACCAGCCGTCACCTTATCTTTGTGAAAATTCGCTTGAAAACATGAAATATACAAGTGTAGTGGGTGCTATAGCAATTTTGGAGGGCTGGTTCGCAATCCAGCCTGTTGTCCAGGAAATGCAGGGAACCTACTCAACGCAATTCTGGAATGGGGTTGAGTCGAGAATTCATACAATTCGTTATATATCCGCAGAGGATAACTTAACCACCACGGATAGTTTTATGATCTTTTTCTCGGAAGCCGGGTGGGAAAATGGGCTGCTCTGGATGACCAAACAGTGCTGGCTGGATTATCCTTACTAGATAAGCACCTCGTGAATTGACTGATAAACCCCTCTTTGATATAATCTTGAGGCTTGGGGGAGAGGGGTTTTTAAGCGGGTGTGGCCAAGTGGTAAGGCATCAGCCTTCCAAGCTGACATTCACGGGTTCGAATCCCGTCACCCGCTCTTATTGTCCCGGCCGGAGAAAACTCTGCCGGTCACGGGCCCGTAGCTCAGTGGTCAGAGCGAGCGGCTCATAACCGCCAGGTCGCAGGTTCAAATCCTGCCGGGCCCACCTTTTAGAACATTCTTCTCTTTTTTTTCCCCTAAATTTAATGCAAAATGGTACCGTACAGGAATATAGCCTATAACCCAGAGGTTAGAGGCTCGATTCCTATAAGGCATAAGAAGAACAAGCATCCTTTGTACTGGGAAGGCTTGTTTTTTGATTGAATATTGGATTATGATAAATGTAGTTATCGA
>CAXMRF010000066.1:0-10114 GCA_964195965.1 uncultured Nitrosomonadaceae bacterium | reverse complement strand
AACGCGTTCCAAACACCGCCGGTCCGGGAAACAGTCTTTTCCAGCACATCGGCCGGAAAGCGTTCTGTGCCCTTAAATTGGAGATGTTCCACCCAGTGGGAGATACCGGTTCGTCCTGGAATTTCATCCCGGGAACCAACCCGGTACCAGGCCCAACTGCTAATCAGGGGTGCTGTGTGGATTTCCTTAAGTTTTATTTCCAGTCCATTTTTGAGTCGTAGGGAGGGAATAGGTTCTAACATTGTCATAGGTTTAATTCTGTTTTGTGAGTGAAGCTATCAGCAGGTCCAGCGCCAGATCGCCTTCCAGCTGGCCTGTTTTGATAGCCTGATCGATTTCTGAAAGCTGATGGAAAATAGTTTTTAATTGAGGTAAGGTGAATAATTTCGCTTGGGGCATTATTTTTTTAATGGGATAAGGATGACTCCCAATTTTTTTAGCGATACTGAAATTATCCTGTCCCGGTTCTTCATCAAGCAGTTCCCGGACCTGGATCAATAATCGGAATTGCCGGACGATCATGCCAAATAGAGATAACGGTTTGTTCTCTTCCAGCAGCCGCCGGAGCATAAACATAGCTTTTTTTCCATCCCCGTAGCCGAGGGCATCCACCATTTCAAAGACATCCCCCTGGCGGACATCTGCTACCAACTCCAGAACATCGGCTTCTGTGACAGATCGTGAAAAATCCACATAGGTGAGCAGTTTGTTAATTTCACTTTTGGCCAGCCGCGGGTCCTCATCAAGATAACTGGCTAATAATTGGGCTGCTTGATTGTTAATATCCCCACCCATCTGTTTCGTTTGTTCTTTAATCCAATGGGTCATCGCTGCGCCTTTGGGCAGGGAAAAAACCTGCATCCAGGCTCGTTCCTGATTCTTTTTCATCCAGCGTAACAGCCAGTGATCTTCTTTAAGAATCTGGTCTTCAATTAGAACCAGGGCAGTGGTTGAGGGAACTGAATCCAGGAAAGCTATAAATTTCTCCCGGTTGGCTTTTGCTTTTGCCAGGGAGAGTGGATAATTTAACACCACCATTCTGCGTTTGGAAAGAAAAGGCACCGTATGGGTTTCTGCTTGAATCCCCTCAATGGTTTTAGAACGGCCATCCAGGGTGGTGATGTCCATGGTTGTATCTGTAGATTCGCCCATTTTGGCCTTCAGGCGCTCTTCCAGAAAGCTGCGAATTGCAAATTCGTCGTTGCCGTATAAGAGGTAGACTGAAGGTGATTGATTGCTCATGTTAAAACAGAGTTTTTACCCTGTGGGCAGGGGTACCGTTTAAAGTATGTTTGGATATTGACGCTATCGTTAAAGTGCCAGGTTCGCCACTGGTTGTAATTTTTTTCTGAAGCAGGGGTCCTAATGGTTTGGATACCATGAGCGCCAGGACGCTTAATAATGTGATTACTGGTATGCGTTCAACTTTATCACGTGGCCGATTGCCGGCGCCTATTAATCCAGCAGCCCCGGCCATGCCAGCTGCAAACCCAGAGACCAGTAAATTAGTGCCGCAGTTTTTATGGATTGCCAAATCTTTTTGTCCAGCATTTAATCTTTTAAGGGCTTCAACCACAGTTTTTGTTAATAAATCTGTGGAAATGCTGCCTAGAACCCAAAAACCTCCCCCGTCAGAATGTCCAGCCAAAGGCTGTCCGGGGTGGGTTTTTGCAAGTAAATTTAGTGTGGCGTGTTCTAATCCGTGATTCCGGCGTGTTCGTGAAAGGAATGAATGCATAGCGTTAGCCAATTGGTTCCTGTTCGTTTATTAGTAGGAATGGTTGATTCTTAGGTATTGTATCAATAGTTCAAGCCCATGGGAGGGAAAAGATTCTAAATACCAAAGAAACCCATTTTACTAAACGAATTTGATAATTGCTATTGGATGCGTATGGTTATAATATACTTCTGAGATTAGCACTCTTGTTTTTATAGCCCACATGCTATAATTCTCTCGCTATAGTATTCAGGAAAACCAGGTTTATTTTTTATGAAAACACTTATTACAGGCGTAGCCGGATTTTTAGGATCAGCCCTGGCTCAGAAATTGATTGAAGATGGCCACGAGGTCCTTGGTCTGGATGACCTGTCCACAGGAAAGGAAGAAGCAATTCCAGCCGGAGTTCAATTTGAATTGGGGGATATGCTTGACCGGCCCAAACTTTGGACTCTGCTGCAAGATGTAGAATGTGTGTATCACCTGGCAGCTAAAGTTGCAGTGCAGGAGTCAATTCTCTATCCCCGGGAATACAACAGTACTAATGTGGGTGGGACTGTAAGCGTGATGGAAGCTATGCGGGATGTAGGTGTTAAACGGGTAGTATTCACTTCTTCGGGCGCTGTATATGGCGCTCAAAAAGCTCAACCTTTGCATGAGATGATGGTCACATCCCCGGATTCACCATATGCGGTCTCCAAACTCTCCGCTGAATATTACGTGAAAACCATCGGAAAATTGTGGGGTATAGAAACGGTTACCCTGCGGATTTTTAATGCATTTGGCCCTGGACAGCGCTTACCCGCAGATCATCCGCCTGTCATCCCCAACTTCCTGAAACAGGCAGTAAAGGGCGGCAGTCTGATCATCCACAATAGCGGCTCCCAAACCAGGGATTTTGTGTATGTTGATGATGTAGTTACGGCACTCATCAAAGCCGGCAAAGCAAAGAAGGTGGATGGCAAAACCATAAATATTGGGAGCGGAAAAGAATACAGCGTGCTGGACCTGGTAAAAAAAGTTATAGAACTTACTGGTGCGAAAACTGAGTTTATCAATAATCACAAAGCCAAAGGTGGCGTAAGCAGGATGAGGGCGGATATCACCCAGGCAGAAAAATTACTGGCATATCAACCAAAATATTCTCTTGAAGATGGGTTAATAAAAACCCTGAAACTAGATTCACGCTTTCAGGTAAAAAAATGACTGCCCCCAAACTTGAATTGGCGATGTGTTTTAAACACAATCTTCCCGCGCCATATTTTTCGATTATCCTCTCAGAACTAAATCTGTATTGTAAAATAGTTATATGACCAATCGTTTATCCGAAACGTTTTTTGCCCGGGATACCTTGCTGGTTGCCAGAGAACTGATAGGAAAACGATTAGTGCGCCTGGATGGAAAGAACCGAATCAGCGGAACCATCCTGGAAACAGAGGCATACCGGGGAGAAGAAGACCTTGCTTGCCATTGTCGGGCAGGCCGGACCCAGCGAACTGAAGTGATGTACGGTCCAGCCGGAAGAGCTTATGTTTATTTGATTTACGGCATGCATTGGCTGCTGAATTTTGTAACTGAGGCTGAAGGATTCCCCGGCGCCGTGCTTATTCGAGCGATCTATCCGCAGGAAGGTACAGAGATCATTGCGCAGCGCAGAAAAGGTCAACCAAGGGCGCGTTGGACTAATGGTCCTGGAAAAATAAGCCAGGCGCTGGGGATTAATTCCGGCCAGAATGGGATTAATGCCTGCAGCCGGGGGGCTCGATTATTTATTGAAAGGGATTTGGAAATAGGTCCGGACTTGATACAAACAGGTCCCCGAATTGGTCTGGACTCAGTTTCAGAACCCTGGCGGAGCATACCCTGGCGATTTATGGTAAATTATCAACACCTATTGATTGAGTAATTTTAGATTCAGGTGGAGTATTTATGTTTAGAAAACAGAAAGAACCAGCTCCGGACCAAAGCCCTGCCCCAATCCAAAGCCGGGTAACCTCTATTTTGGGCGAAGGCACCCATTGGAAAGGCGAACTAACTGGAAAAGGCGGCGTCAGGATTGAGGGTTTATTTGAAGGAAAGATTGATTTAGAAGGGTTGGTTATTGTCGGCCGCATTGGCCGGGTAGAAAGTGATTTGATCAAAGCGGATACAGTGATCGTTGGTGGATCGGTTCGCAGTGATATTATGGCAAACCGGGTTGAAATTCGGAGTACAGGCCGTGTTTGGGGAAATGTGACTGCGGTTCGTTTTTCTACTGAGGAAGGCGCCTATCTGCGGGGGAAAATTCAGATGGAAGAAGAAAACCTTGTAGAGATGAACCCGGAAGAAGATTTGTCAGATCATGAAGTATCTGCAGATGGTGAAAAAGCAAAACCAGAATTAAAACCTAAAAAATCAGCAAAGAGGGGCTAGTTTGAAAATTTCCCGGATTGCTGGATTTTTCATCCTCTTTGCCCTTTCCGCTTGCAGTGGATCACCTGTAAATGGGCAGGGACCTGCTTTGGTCGAAGAATCCCCTATCCCGGCAACTATTGTTGAATTAACCGTTATCCTGACAGAAACTCCGTCTAATCCCGTCCAAACAGAAACATCTATACCGCCATCAAATACAGTTGCTCCTCCTTGTCTGGAGAAAACCGGTTCTGTTGAGCCGTATGAAATTCTCGGGAATGAGCAGGTGCTTACCGGACGGATTTATACACCGCCCTGTTACGGCGAAAATCCTGACCAGGAATATCCAACCTTATATTTGCTGCACGGTTCAACCAATACGGATCAACAATGGGATGATCTGGGTATCGATGAATTGGCAAATGAACTGATCTCGAGAGGTGAGATCTCGCCCTTGATTATCATCATGCCGCGAGAATCCACCTGGATCGTCCTGCCTGAAAATCTCTTTGGCGACCATCTTGTAAAGATTTTGATTCCCTGGGTAGATAAAGAATATCAGACGCTGGAAGATAGGCATTACCGGGCAATTGGTGGGCTTTCTCGCGGTGGAAACTGGGCTGTTCGATTGGGTCTCTTGCATTGGGGGTTATTTGGTTCTCTCGGCGCTCACAGCACACCCCTTTTTTTTGGTGACCAGAACCGCTTGCCCGGCTGGATAGAAAGTATGCCCGCTTCCAAAACCCCCAGGATATTCCTGGACATTAGTGAAGGGGACAATAATTTACCGGAAACTGAGCAATTGAGGAAAACCTTGTTATCTTATGGGATACCTCATGAATGGAAGCTTTATCCTGGCCTGCATGATGATATTTATTGGCAAGCTCATTTGGAAGAATATTTGTCGTGGTACAGTGCAGGATGGGACAATTCTCAATAAAACTATTATCTAACAACCCCTGAGGAAAATCATGAAAACACCTACTTTTGATAAATTTATCAAGCTGGATTGGACTGGAATTGAACCCTTTTATCAGGATCTTCAGAACCTGGAGATAACACAAAAATCTTTGGATGCCTGGATGGATGATTGGTCTGAACTGCGGAAACTGGTAGATGAACGATATGCCAGGTTATCATTGGCGATCGAACTGGACACTGCTGATGAAAAAGCGGAAAAGAAATACCTGGATTTTATTGAAAATGTATATCCTGCTACCCAGGCCGCGGATCAAAAATTGAAAGAAAAAATTCTGGCGACTGGATGGATTCCCGAAGGTATGGCGCTCAGTCTCAAGAAGATGCAAACAGAAGCCGATCTATTTTGTGACCAAAATTTGCCATTAATGACTCAGGAAAGCAAACTCAGCACCCAGTACAGTAAAATCCTGGGATCCCAAACTGTGGATTATGAAGGTGAAGAATTAACTCTTGCCCAGATAAAAACCAAAATGTTGGCGCCTGACAGGGATCTGAGAAAAAAGCTCTGGGAACTGATCACCCAATGCCAGCTCAAAGATCGGGACGCGATTAATCAATTATGGGGTCAATTTATGGATACTCGGGGCGAGATGGCGTCCAATGCCGGGTTTTCAGATTATCGATCATTCCGCTGGCTGCAGAAGCTCCGGCTGGATTACTCCCCGGAGGATAGCAAGCAGTTTCTCCAGGCCATCAAGGAAGTTGCGGTTCCGGCTGCCACCCGTGTGTACGAGAAATATAAAACCCGTCTGGGTATCGAGCAGGTTCGTCCCTGGGATTTAATCAACAATCGAATTACATTTAGCTTGCCCCCCATCCAGGCCTTTGAAACAGAGGAAGAATTTATATCCCGGGTTGGGAAAATTCTCAAACGATTAGACCCAAAACTTGGGGAGTATTTCGATATCATGCAGGAAAACAAACTGCTTGATTTAATGAACCGCAAAGGAAAAGGTCCGGGAGGTTTTTGTACCTCATTTGCCACAGTGGGGCTGCCTTTTATCTTTATGAACGCCGCGGGAAGAAATTCTGATCTACGGGTGTTATTCCATGAAAGCGGTCATGCCTTTCATGTTTTTGAACGAATTAATCTGAGATATCATCACCAGTGGAGGCCGGGAATGGAATTTGCGGAAGTGGCCTCCACAGCGATGGAATTATTATCTGAGCCTTATTTGGCGGAAGATCAGGGTGGGTTCATGTCCCGGGAAGATGCCGCCCGAACTCAATTGCTAAACCTGGAAGAAAAACTGCTGTTTTGGCCCTATATGGCCGTGGTGGTTGCGTTCCAGCATTGGGTATACGAGAATCATGACCAGGCAAAATCACCGGATGCTTGTGATGCTATTTGGTCTGATTTGATTGACCAATATATGCCCGGGATTAGTTGGGAGGGATATGAGGATGTAAAAATGACGGGCTGGCACCGCAAACTGCATATCCATCAGTTGCCTTTTTATTATATTGAATACGGACTGGCTTCCCTGGGCGCTTTCCAGATTATGCAAAAAGCCCAACAGGACCTGGCCAAAGCTCTCCAGGATTACCGGCAATCATTGGCCTTGGGAGGAACTGTTCCTTTACCTGATTTGTACCGGGCAGCCGGTGCGAATTTGTCCTTTGATGCAGATACGCTGGGCGAAGTGGTTCAATTGATCGAGGACAAGCTGGCTGTGTTGGAAGCCGATATATTTTGAGTTTATTAATAAAATGCCTTGCGTCTACCCGTCCGTGGGCGTTTGAGCTGTAGGCCTTTCTTCACGCTCGTCGACCCGTCCCCGGGGAGACATCGTGGTTGCGGGAACGGGTGGTTGAATAATAGTCCAGCTCTTTGTGTTGAGACAGGGAAGAAGTCGATCGAGCAATTCAATTAAAATCCTGTCTTTGATCGTATTGGATGACTTCCGTTCGGAGATTTGGATTGCCGCGGGATCTTCCCTCACTTTATTGACAGACAAATTTGTCATTTGTCAGTACCTGTGAAAGATGCTCTCCGTTATAATAAAATTTTGAACTTAGGTTAGTAAAGGGAAAAAATGTCCAAGAAACTTACGGTTGTCATTCCTATGGCGGGGTTTGGAAAACGATTACGGCCCCATACCTGGAGCAGACCCAAACAATTATTGAGCCTGGCAGGAAAAACGGTTATTGAACATGTCCTCGATACGTTCAATACGCTGCCCGGGGATATTCAGATTGAGTATGTTTTTATCGTAGGATATTTGGGTGATAAGATCAAATCTTTCATGCTGGAAGAACACCCTGATGTCTCCGTTCATTTTGTTATCCAGGAAGAAATGAGGGGACAGTCTCACGCGATCTACCTGGCCAAGGATTATATTGATGGTCCCATGATCATGGTCTTTGCAGACACCTTGATTGAAACTGACCTCGCTTTCCTGGATAAGGAAAAATCAGATGTGGTAGCCTGGGTCAAACCGGTCCCGGACCCCAGAAGGTTTGGGGTTGCGGAAGTTGATAAAAACAATCGGGTGATCCGATTAATTGAAAAGCCCAAAGCCATGGATAACAACCTTGCCCTGGTGGGCTTTTATTACTTCAAGGACGGCAGAGACTTAATCCTGGCAATTGAAAAACAAATGGATCAAAAAGTTCAGCTGAAGGGGGAGTTTTTCCTGGTAGATGCCATTAACATTATGATTGATCATGGAAAAAGTAAAATGCGAACCGAGAAGGTGAGCGTTTGGCTGGATGCGGGCACATATGATGCCATGTTAAGCACCAATCGTTATTTACTGGACCACGGTCATGATAATTCTGAAAAAGCGGCTCAGCGGATGGGTACTTGTATTATTCCGCCAGTATATATTCATCCAGAGGCAGAAGTTGAATCCTCTGTGATAGGACCCTACGCAACCGTCGAAGCCGGATGTAAAGTCCTTGGCAGCAAGATAAAAAATTCCATCGTTGAAAGAGGATCCCAGGTGGAAGATGTTATCCTCGATGGGTCACTTGTTGGACAGAACACTTCCATAAAGGGAAGTTCTACAACCATTAATATTGGTGATGATACCGAGATAGTTGTTTAAGGAAATCCAGTCTTACCCCAGCATTAGAGGAGTCATATGCCCAGAAACTTTATTGCCAAGCGCGTTGAAGATTTAAAACCCTCCGGAATTAGAAAATTTTTTGATATTGTTGCCACCATGGATGATGTGATCTCCCTGGGTATTGGAGAACCGGACTTTACTACCCCGAAACCTATCCTGGACGCGGGTATTGAAGCGCTGAGAAAGGGTGAAACTCACTATACATCCAATGCTGGAATTTACGAACTTCGTGAAGCCATTGCTGATATGTTGGAAGAGAAATATCAGGTCCGATACAGCCCGGAAGACGAAGTTGTGGTCACTGTGGGTGTTTCAGAGGCGCTCTATCTGGCATTAACTGCCATTATTGATCCCGGAGAAGAAATCATTATCCCCACTCCCTGTTTTGTCTCCTATCAGGCTGAAGTACTGCTGGCAGGCGGCGTGCCCATTGAAGTTCCAGGCTCATTAGAAAACAAATTTCAGCCAGAGCCTGATTTAATTGAAGCAGCAATTACAAACAATACCAAGGCGATATTTATTGGTTTCCCCAATAATCCCACTGGGGCAGTAGCCACGCGGGAAAACTTGTTGGCGATCAGCAAGATTGCTGAGGAACATGACCTTGTAGTAATTTCTGACGAAATTTATGACAGCCTGGTTTACGGCGTGGAACATGTTTGTTTTGCAGCCTTGCCGGGTATGAAAGAGCGCACGATTACCCTGGGTGGTTTTTCCAAAAGTTATGCCATGACAGGCTGGCGAGTGGGCTATGCCGCAGCGCCTGCCAATATCCTGGGAGGATTGGTGCGGATTCATCAATATACAGTGATGTCAGCGCCTTCCGTTTCCCAGTATGCTGCCTTGGCTGCTATTAACCTGGGTGCAGATTCAGCGGAAGAGATGCGGGTTAAATACGACCGCCGCCGCCAGCTGATTGTCTCCGGCCTGAACGAAATTGGATTGGAAACCTTCCTTCCCGAAGGCGCTTTTTATGCCTTCCCAAAGATTTCCAGTACCGGTTTGAATGATGATGAATTCGCCCAGAAGCTGCTTGAGGAAGAAAAGGTTGCGGTTGTACCGGGATCAGCGTTTGGAGCAGGCGGTGCAGGATTTGTACGCTGTTCCTATGCTACTCAGTACGAAAAAATCGAAAAAGCTCTCGAACATATCGAAAGTTTTGTAAAACGCTGCGGCTGAGAGACATTGATTATTTAGATTAGTTGAAAACCGCTCTTTCTATTGAGCGGTTTTATTTTAAGGGCGGAGATTCGGATTCGCCAAACTGGCATTAAATTGGTTATGTACTTCAGGACAAATATGGGTATATTTTTTTCGCTCTGGGCGGCACTGTTTTTCTCCATCAGCCACATCACTGTCAGAAAAGGCGTCACGAAATTAGGCGTTTCTTCAGGAACTATCATTATGCTGCTGACAGGGGCTGTTTCTACGCTGTTAATCGCGCTGATTCAGGAAGGCGTGCAGGTTCTCTGGCCAGTGAAATTGGAAAGCCTTTTATATTTCGCGCTTGGCGGCGTGGTTCATTTCCTGGGAGGGTGGGGGTTTCAAAATGCAAGTGCCTCTCGAATTGGCCCAACGCGGCTGAGCGCTATGACCGGCTCCACCCCGTTATTTGCAGTGATCCTGGCTTTTATTTCCCTTAATCAAATGGTCAATATTTATATTTTGGTAGGAATTTTCCTGATTGTTATCGGCATCTTTACCATCACAATGGGGAAAACAAATGAAAAAAACTGAAATGCAAGGCTACCTCTACGGCATTTTAACCGCTATGTGTTGGGCAACCAGCCCGATCTTTATCGCCAAAGGGCTAGAGGGTATCCCCTCATCTATTTGGGCCACAGCAATCGGTTTACTGGTAGCGACCCTGATCTATGGAGTCTTATTCCTGTGGCAGAAAAGAGGGGAAGATTTATCCAACATCAATAATAAACATAGTTTATGGCAAATAGCT
>CAXMRF010000065.1:0-10478 GCA_964195965.1 uncultured Nitrosomonadaceae bacterium | reverse complement strand
TGGGACCAGGTGGCGGCCAAGGACGAGCGGGAGGCAGCACAGAAGGTATGGATCCCGAGCTGGTTGCAACTATGCAAGCTCGCAAAGCAGAAGAGGGAGGAGGATTATTCGGCGCAAATCGGTTGATCGTTCCCTTGATTGAAGAACTGATAATCCAACTGGAAGTAAAAATTGGATAGGCCGTAATCTTTTAAATGGGATTCCTTCCTTTAGATTATCAAAAGCTCCCGGAGTTTTCAAAATTCCGGGAGCTTTTTTATTTAAATACAAATAATATCTAAACATTTGATTTAAGGTTTCTTAATAGTTATTAAGTACACTTGTATCCAGTACAACAAGGAGAAAAAAGTTGTATTGATTATTAATAAAAAGGAAGAAGATTATGAAAATGAAAAAACAAATGGGTTTGATTTTAATATTGGTGTTATTTGTTAGTGCTTGCAGCTCCACAGGCTCTCAAGAAGCAGCCCGGGTTGAACTCAGTGCCGATTATGCAGAAGATGCATTGTCTGTAGAAATGCAGCTGGTTGTTGGAAGCTTGATCCTGGAAGAGTCGGACCAAGCATTAAACGCTGAACTGGCTTCCGACCTGGTTCCTTATTGGAAAATGTATCTTTCTCTGGCCGAGAGTGATACAGCAGCGCCCGAAGAAATGGACGCCGTTATATCAGAAATCCAGGGCATGATGACTCAGGATCAAGTGGGTTATATTGCAGGTTTGCAGCTTACCCAGGAATCAATGATGATTTTATTGGATGATTCCGGGATCACGGAACAGCTCAGTTTGGAAACTATGGGCACTGGAGACGGTACTGGAGAACGACCTGAAGGTATGGTGCCAGGCAGTGGAGCAGGCGGTGGAGCCGGTGCTGGAGCAGGCGTTGAAGGCATGGATCCAGAATTGATTGCAACCATGCAAGCCGAACGGGAAGCAGAAGGCGCGGAATCTATAAGCGCAAACCGTATGTTGGTTCCCCTGATAGAACAATTGATTTTACAGCTGGAAGGGATGACTAACAGCTGAAGAAATAGGGACATATAAACAAAAAGCTCCCGGAGTTATAAAAACCCCGGGAGCTTTTTGTTACCTAAATATAAATTATTAAGGGGTAAAGTAAAACTCTCGTGTACGGCAGTGACCATCCAAATTGTCTTCTGTACAGACAGTGATTGAGGCGTAAGTAAGGTGTCCGGTAGGGTTATTGCTTAAATCCAGACTCACGGTAAATCCGGTTTCACCGGGATCCCGTTTATCCTGATCCTGATCTACAGTGCAGCCAGTTTTTCTAGTAAAGGAATTTTCTGCAGAGTCCCCAGATTTAGCCCCTGTATCAGTATCCTGAACAAACGCGGAAATTGATTCCAGCCTCAGAACGCCATTATTGAAAATTTCAAATTCCACCTGCCAGGCACCTCCGCAGGATTCAACCTCTCTGTACCCAACAGAAAAATTGGGTCCAGGTATTGGTGTCGGTCCTGGTGTATAGATTGGTAAGGGTGCGGTGTTGCCAGAGATTACAGCGAACGCTCCCCATATCCAGCAGTAGCCATCTTCCAGGTCTGGATTTGTAATGTACCAGTATGCTCCGGAAGGATCTTTGGCGACTATGACAGCTTCTTCCCCGACTAACAGACCACCAAGATAGGTATACACTTTCCCTGGACCAGATCTGCAATTGGTATCCACGGATACTTGAACTGCAGGTCCGGTTAACGAAAATTCCGGCAAAACAGTGCCTTCGTCAGCACCTGATGTGATTTCCATAGTTGCTGTGAAAGTCGGTTCTGGTGTTGGCGTATCAGGTAATGATGTGTTTGTTGGGGCGGAAGTCTCCGAAGGGGATATTGCCACTTCAGCGCCTTTGGTTCGCTGAATGTCCTGCGCCTGGGCGGTGCCTGTCTCCGCTACGGCAGTGTCTAATGCATCCTGGAAAGCTCCCTCATCAATGCCTGTTCCACAGGCAGAGGTGATGAGAATTAATCCTACGGATAGAATAATAAGCTGAATAGTAGATGATTTAGTTTGCATTGTTACATCTCCTTCCCGGTACCAAAATTTATTAAAATGAACTGGGAGATATTTGGTTAAGCAAGTAAATATCTTATCAGATGATTCTTATGCTGGAAAGGATATACTATCGTAAGTCGGGGTCAGGCAGTCTTAAATTCAACGGTAAAAGTTGTTCCCTGGCCCAATTCACTCTGAATACTGATCACCCCACCCTGGGATTCTACAAGTTTTTTGGTAATTGCCAGTCCTAATCCTGAAGAGCCTTGATCAGTGTGCCTTGATTGATCTGTCCTGAAAAAGCGGTTAAAGAGGAGGGGTATATCGTTTTCCGAAATTCCCGGTCCATTATCAGTTACTTCAATGACCAGGTTTTCCCGTTCAACTCTGGCTGTAATCTTGATTTTTCCACCGGGAGGTAATACTTGAATGGCGTTATTGATTAAATTACCAAGAATCTGGGTCAGTCGATCCGGGTCAAGGTTAACCCGTGGGAGATCCTGCTGAATAGTTAAGGTTAGCTGAATTTCGTTTTCTGATGCCAGGGGTGAAAAAGCTGCTTTGGTTTGCTGGAGAACGAGTTTTGGATCAATATTCTGAATTTGGAATCCCAACTCTTCTGAATCTAACAGTGTCAAAGTCCTTAAATCATCAATAAGATAATTAAGATGCTGAGCCTGCTGATGCATAACCTTGAAAATCTCAGGGGAACTGGCCATTTTTCCGGTGCTCATGGCTTCCGTATAGCCGTGTAATATGCTGAGCGGTGAGCGAAGATCATGGGCTATGTCTGCGGTCATTTGTTTACGGGTTAGATCAGCTCTCTCAAGATCTGTGCTCATGCTGTTAAAAGAAGAAGCCAGCTTGCCCAGCTCATCCTTTGATTCAAAATCCACCTGATAACCCAAATCTCCACTGGCAACAGCTTCTGTAGCGCTGGCCAATTTTCGGATTGGACGGGTAAAGGACTGAATAAGAAATCCTCCCAGGCTTAAAGCAATCAGTAAGGTCACCAGGGAACTGATAATCAAACCTTGCTGCACGGTCTCTAGAAAATTCTGCTGGGTATTGTTTCTGGGATTTTGGTATGGCGCCGGTACCAACCAGGCCACAATTTCATTATCAATTTCAATGGGTATGCCATTCTCCAATTCTTTTTGGGGAATGGTTCTATCCGCATAAGAGGATCCTTGCCCTGTTTTTGAGAGAACATCGCCATTTGGTGAGGCGAGGTAAAAAGGAGTGCCTATATTATTTTCGTTTGTCCGATTTGGATTTCCCGCTCCTTCCCCTGCCTGAGCATTGTGTAAAATAAATGGATATACTTTCTGGAATACCAGGTCAACATTTTCCCAATTTTCGTTTATTAAATAATGTTCCTTCAGCGCTTGCACCAGGATCTGCTCATCCTGATTCTGAATGAAGGTATCGAAAGCTTGTTGGGTGCGGTTCTGGACATAAAATGAGGTAAATAAAGCCCCTGCCAGACTGACCACTACCAGTACAAAAGTGATTTTTACACTAATGGAACGCATTGGGTTTTATTTCCTTTCCCTTGCAAAACGGTAGCCTGTGCCATAAACTGTTTTGATATAAATCGGGTTGGCAGGATCCGGCTCGATCTTATCCCTTAAGTTATGAATGTGTACATCTACAGTACGTTCATATCCTTCCAGGTAGGTTGCTTCACCAAGACTTTCTAGCAATTCAGCCCGGGAATAAGTTCTTCCGGGTGCAGTCATTAATGTTCCCAATAAATCAAATTCTGAGGGGGTTAGTTCGATAGGTTGATCGCCGATTTCGACCAAATGGCCGCTTTTGTCCAGGGTGATGTCCGCTGCCCGGAGAATTTCAGTTTCAACCTGGCTTTTTGATGCTCGCCGTATCAGGGCATTTATACGGGCTGTTAACTCTCTCATACTGAACGGTTTTGTCATGTAGTCATCTGCGCCCAGTTCAAGACCCAGGACTTTGTCCGTTTCTTCAACTTTTGCGGTGAGCACCAGAACGGGGATGTCTGATTCGGCTGTGAAAATACGGATAAACTCTCCACCGCTCATTTCAGGCATCATCATATCCAGAACAATGCAGTCAGGTTTTTCTTCCCGAGCAACAAATAAAGCTTTTTGTCCATTTTCGGCTGTTACAACTTCAAAACTTTCCCCGGAAAGGTAAGCTTTTAACATATTAACAATATCGGGATTATCGTCCACAACTAAGATTTTTTTTGCCATATAAACCTCAATTCTTTAACTCTAATGATAGTAAAATTTATTATACCTTTATCCCCTGGTAAACGAGCCGGAGTGTCCACAGACAACTCCGACTCATTAAGGAGAGAAAACAGATGGATAAAGATCTAAGTTTTTTAGATCTACCCTCAGTTTAGCAAGCAATTGTTTAGATTTTGTTAAGCTGGTATGCAGAACTTATTAATTTATTTAATAGCGATCCGGGATCATCAAAGGGAACAGATCCTTAAGATTTCAGAAGGAATGCAATATTTCCAGTAAAATTAAGGTTTATTGATTATCTTATGATCCCGTATCCTCAAGATTACTATGCAGGTAGAAAATTATGACAAAATCAATCAGTGGTTCAGTAGATGGTTATAAACTAGAATACCGACCCAAATATCAGACCTATCGCTACTTGATGCAAAACCGCATCAACGAAATCCTTCTGGTATCCAGCGTTTATGATTCTTTTATTATTGAAGAGGATGCCCGCTTATCTGATCAAATTTTTGAAGAATTCCACAACCTCAATTTACGCACCATGCCGCATATCTTTCGGGCTACTTCAGTTTCCGGGGCGCTTAAAATGCTAAAGGAACGAAAATTTGATTTGGTGATCACCATGCGGCGCCTGGGTGAAATAAATCCCTTGTTATTTGCTGACCAAATAAAAGCCATCCAGAATATTCCGGTGGTTCTGCTGCTGAACAATTCCGCCGAATTGCAATATCTGCCAACCAAAGCTTTGGAAGCCAGCAATATCGATCATGCTTTTGTTTGGAACGGCAACTCCACTGTTTTTGTGGCTATTATTAAATTGTTGGAAGACCGTTTAAATGTGGATGTAGATATTAAGACTGGGGATACAAGGGTCATAATCATAGTGGAAGATTCGATCCGATTTTATTCTTTGTATCTGCCGGTTTTATATTCTGAAATCATGATGCAAACCCAACGCCTGATCTCGGAAGGCGCCAATGATTATATGTCGCTTTTGCAAATGCGATCCCGTCCAAAAATTCTGCTCGCAAGCAGTTACGAGGAAGCCTGGAAAGATTACGAAAAGTACAAAAATCATCTTCTAGGCATGATCACAGATATCAGGTTTCCAAAATCCGGGGAAATGGCAGACACTGCAGGGTTTGACCTGGTGCAAAAAATTCGGAAAGAAGCACCAACCCTGCCAATTATGCTGCAGTCCAGTAATGAAAATAATCGCCAAGAATCAGAACAACTACAGGGTTTCTTTGTAAATAAAAATGACCACTCCTTAATCCAGGAATTGAGGACCTTTCTATTAGAATACATGGGTTTTGGCTGTTTCACATTCCGGATGCCGGATGATGAAATTGTTGGCATGGCTGATAATTTGTTTGAACTGCGTGATCAGCTGAGCAGCATTCCCCTTGAATCTTTTGTATATCATGCTAAAAACGACCATTTTTCCGGTTGGTTAGCTGCCAGGGGTGAGTTTTCAGTCGCCCGCCAACTGAAACCACGCAAGGTATCTGAATTTGAAGACAAAGAGGATTTAAGGCAGCTGATCCTTGGTTCTGTGGAGGATATTCTCCATGAACGTATGGGCATCATTATTGATTTTGATCGTCAAAATTATAATCCCCATTCCAGGTTCATTCGGCTGCGTCCCGGATCATTGGGTGGTAAGGGCAGGGGGTTGGCGTTTTTACTATTTTTACGCAGTTCTTTCAACGCAGGTTTTCGAAACGAATTCCCGGAAGTGGATATCCAGGTTCCAAGAACTGTTGTGATCGGAACGGATGAATTTGATCAATTTATGCTGGAAAACGACTTGTATGATTTTGTCGCTACGGATCATGATGACCTGGAAATTAAAGAGCGATTCCTGCAGGGAAATATCTCCAGTAAATTGTGGGATGATTTGCGGTTTATTTACAAAGAGCAGACTCGCCCGATTGCGGTCCGCTCTTCGAGTATTTTTGAAGATTCCCTTTTCCAACCCTTTGCAGGCGTTTTTTCAACCTATATGCTGCCTAACAGCCATCAGGACCTGGAAATACGCCTGAATCAATTGGTAGCTGCCATAAAACTGGTTTATGCCTCCACTTATTTGAAGTTGGCTCATTCTTATGCAGAAACGCTTGGAATTTCCCTGGGTGAATCCCAGATGGCGGTAGTTATCCAGGAGGTTGTAGGAGAGTTTCATGGGGAACGATATTATCCAAACTTCTCAGGCACTGCTGCTTCCTATAATTATTATCCTCTAGGCAGCCACTTGCTGCCGGAAGACCGAATTGCGTTTGCAGCCCTGGGTTTGGGAAAAACTGTTGTGGATGGGGGATTATCCCGCCGTTTCAGCCCCAAACGGCCTGATGTAAATTTATTTTCCAGTATTGAAGATGAGATCAAAGGCAGCCAAAGTACTTTTTATGCTGTCCGTTTATCCCAACAGGAATTTATTAATCTTGAACAGGGGGAATATAGTTTCCTGGAGAGCTGTTCTCTGCGGGAAGCTATAGATGATAAAACCCTGGGAGAGATCGCTGATACGTATGATCACCAGGGTGGGAGATTAACCAGCGGTTATCGGAATGAAAAATCCGGTGCGCCGGTAATCACTTTTAACCGCCAATTAAAATTAGGTACCTTTCCGTTGGCTGAGATTATTAACAGGGTTTTACAATTGGGCGAGGAAGCCATGGGCTGCCCTGTTGAAGTGGAATATGCCGGAAATTTCTCCCCTGGAGAAGGTGAAAAATCAACTTTCCGTTTGCTTCAGCTGCGCCCTTTCCTGGAACATGAAGAAACTATGATGGTTGAGGACCTAAATTTGCCGGATGAGGATTATTTTGTTTCCTCCTCTGTGGTTTCAGGATACCGGTCGATTTCCGACATCAAGGATATTATTTACGTTAAACCTGAGTCCTTTGACCTGACTAAAACTTTAGATATGGTGGAAGAAATTACAGTGCTAAATCGCTCCCTGGTTGACCAAGATTTGCCCTATATTCTGATCGGACCAGGCCGATGGGGGACCTGTGAACGCCACCTTGGCATCCCGGTTGTCTGGTCGGATATCAACGGCGCCAGGGTGATTATGGAAGTCGATCTGAAGGATTTCCAGGTGGATCACTCCCAGGGCAGCCATTTTTTTCATAATATATCTTCGGCGGGTATTCCCTATTTTTATATCAAGTACAATTCACCACCAGATTTTCTAGATTGGGGTTGGCTGGAGGGGAAAAAAGCAGTGAACGAAACCACTTATTTCCGCCATATTAAAACAAAAGAACCGCTGACTGTTATTGCCAATGGTAAAAAACGATCAGGCAAGATCATTAAACCCCGATAAAAAGGAAACTCCCGGATCTTGAATAAAATCCGGGAGTTTCTTGATTAACTGAGGGTTTTGTCCTTCAGATATTAAGATTTCATATGTACATCTATCTGAGGGAAGGGGAGCTGGATATCTTCTTTTTCCAGGGCGTTGTAGATAGCGGTGTTGACCCGGTCAAACATCCTGCGAGTATCTACATAAGATTCCAGCCACCACCGTACACGGAATACCAACGCAGAATCGCCGAATTCAAGGAACAAAGCTTCTACGGGTCGGTCCGGCAGGACCCCATCAACACCCGTAACAGCCTCCACCATAACAGAGCGGGCTTTTTCCAGATCTGTTCCGTAGGCAATACCAATATGGATCTCCAATCGGTACTGGTCATTGGGATAGGCGTAATTTACTACCAGGCTCTTCCCGATCAAAGAATTGGGAATTACCACCATGCGATTATCACGGGTTCGGATGCGGGTGCTGCGTAAACCTATATCAACCACATCTCCCCAGGTGTTCAGATCAAGTAATTCTATACGATCTCCTATCCTGTAAGGGCGGTCGATCATAATCAAGAAACCGCTGATAGTATCCTCCAGTGCATTCTGGGCGGCCAGGGCGATTGCCAGGGATCCTATACCCAGCGTGGTTACCATCGCTGTTATGTTGATATCAAAGTGGGAAAAAATTGTGATAGTGCCAATTGCACTGACAAGAATCAAGACGATCCGCTGAAAGAAAGGAAAGAGCTGCTCATCCAGGGTGGCTTCGGTTTTTAATGAGACTTCATCCGCCAGCCAGGAGAAAATATGAGTGACCATTCGCCAGGAAAAAATGAACCCAACCAGGAAATATAATACAAAAAACCCTTCGTCAAGCCAGGAGTTCCATTCCTCGGGGAGAAAGTTTAATCTGCCCAGAGCAGCGTGCAGTGCCAGGGTTACTGCCAATAAATAAAGGGGCAGCCTGGCAGCCCGCAGGATCTGATTGTCGAGATTGTTTTTTGTTCGTTTTGTGATCCGGAATAGAATTTTTTCGAGCAGGAGAGATATCAGCCATTTTCCCAGGATTAAGACGCCCAGGAGAATCAGTATGGAAATTCCGATATCCAGCCATTGACCCTCGGTTAAACCCCACAATTCACTACCCATGCTTTCCTCCTCAGGTTTCCATAGGGAGTATACCTGATCTGAGGGACAAAGTCTCTATCGGTGAAGGTTAACGCATGACGTTTGGACATCCTGATCTAAATGACCTGGATGACTCTGGTGTTATTAGCTGAAACCATAAACTTGCCGGGGTGCGAGGTGTTTTGGATATTCATCCAGCAGCTCCAGTCGGAGTAAAAAACAAGCCTGGCATTCATCCACATTATCTTCTTTCGGGATTCAGGTCTAATGGGATCTGATGTTGAGAAAAGTGCTGATCACAAATAATCCGCTAAATACATACCAAAGCGGCTTGTAAATTAACGCCAGCGGCCACCAATAAAACATGATCGTGCCCAGATAGAGGGTCACATAGGGGAACATAATGTCTTTCCGAAGTGGATTTCGCCAGTTAATGCCCTTGATGTAATCAATCCAATACCCGTAGACAGACCAGATAACAAACAGGAAGCCGCCCAGCCAGAAGGACCAGGATTTTCCTCCAGCAATTAAGAGAATGCTGATAATTAACGCGGGAAAACAGAGGGCATAAACGATCCAACCGTGTTTGATGGTGTAGCTTTCGAAGAAGCGTTTGCGAACTGCAAAATGGAAAATCAGGATTATTTGCAGAGTAAATGCCCAAACGACAAATAGCGTATCTAACCTGTCCAGTCCAAACATCATCTCACCTTATCCTTTTCCCCCTGTACTGGAAATATTTCTCACTATTTATTAATACGTAAATCAGGCGAGGAAGTTTCTGGTAAGAGCAGCGGTAATTTTTTCTCTGAGATCCTGATCAGGGTTTAACCCCTTGGGCGATAACTCCAAACAAGCTGGATCAAAGGTGTATTCCTCCCTCCACTTTAGAAAATTCTTAGACAGATCAATGATGCTCTCACCAATAGTGATCACTTCTTCATCGGTCATGGTGGGGTGCAGTGAGATGCGCATCCAGCCGGGTTTCTCTGAATAATCCCCCCGGTCAATCATGTCTGTGATTTCTTTGGAATGGTTGGGGTCAATATTAAGCAGGTAATGTCCATATGTGCCGGCACAGGAGCAGCCGCCCCGGGCTTGAATGCCAAATTTATCATTCAATAATTTAACACCCATGTTGAAATGCAAATCATCGATATAAAAGGAAATCACTGGCAGCCGGTCTTTATGCTGGGGTGCCAGGATATGCAGGTTGGGCAGGGAAGAGATTCGCTCCCAGAGCAGGTCCAGGAGATGATGTTCGCGGGTCTGGATATTGTCAACACCCATTTCTTCCTTAAGGGTGATGCACATGGCGGATTTGATGGTTTGCAGGAAAGCTGGCGTGCCGCCATCCTCCCGGGCTTCGATATCATCGATGTATTTATATCCACCCCAGGGATTGGTCCAATCTACAGTGCCGCCTCCTGGATTGTCGGGGATTTTTTGATGGTAGAGATCCCGATTAAATACCAGTACTCCGGATGAACCTGGACCGCCAAGGAATTTATGGGGTGAAAAAAAGATCGCGTCCAGGTTAGCGCCCGGCAGATCAGGATGCATATTCATATCAGTATATGGCGCAGCGCAAGCAAAGTCTACAAAAATATAACCACCTGCCTGGTGCATTAACTGGGCGATTTGATAATAGGGCGTGGATATGCCAGTAACATTGGAGCAGGCAGAAACTGAGGCAAATTTCAACGGTCGGTCAGGATATTTTTTCAGCAGGTCTTCTAAACTTTTTAGATCCACCAGCCCGTTATCGGTGGGGGGGATAACCTCCACCG
>CAXMRF010000064.1:0-10524 GCA_964195965.1 uncultured Nitrosomonadaceae bacterium | reverse complement strand
CATTGATGAGTGGCCTAACATGCAGCGGATCTTTCTTTCCCTCGCATTGAAAACAACAACTCAATTCATCATTGTTGGCAAACTGAGTTCGTACACGCGCAAAAACCGCACCAATCGTGCGCTTTGGGAATTGGATAATATTTACCGTTCTCTCTACCTTCTCAACTATATCGACTCCTTGCCCTTGCGGCAAAATGTCCAGCAGGCCATGAATCGCGGAGAAAGCTATCATCAGCTGCGCCGGGCCGTTTCCTATGCCAAGTTTGGCGCCTTGCGATTCAAGACCGAAAGTGAACAATTGATCTGGAGCGAATGCAGTCGATTGATCACGAATTGCATCATTTACTACAATGCCGCTTTGCTGTCTCGGTTGCTTGAGATCAAAGAAGCCGCGGGAGAAGAGGAACAGGTCAATCTCCTCGGACGTGTTTCACCAGTTGCCTGGCAGCATATCAGCTTTCACGGAAGGTTTGAGTTCTTAGATCCACCCGCGCCCATCGATCTTGAATCGGTGGTTCAGGATCTTGTCAGGGGGGAGATTAGGATTTCTGAGGCTCTGAATTGAACCTTTTTGAGGGGATGTGCAAAAAACCCCTTAACGCATTCCTGTCAGCAGCCGGATCCAAAAAACCTTCCCTGGTAAAAAGACTGTCTGCCCAGGTACAGAACCTCAAAGCATCAGCTGAAAAAGTAGGCAAGAAACTTAAAGCCGATTCGGTTTCTATAGAAGTCGGTTGGCTAGAAATTGCAGATCCGTCCAGGAAGGGAAGAAAATACCGCCTGGCCGAAGAGTACCGGGTACTATTATTGTAGTTGGAATATAATCAGATTCCCCTGACCCAATCCCAACCCAAATCCCATAACTAACCCCTGCTGAACTACGCGCCGGGGGTTTTATATTTTCTATAGATAAAGGAGACCAAGTTAATTATGAAGATCCTAAAAGCATTATCCAAAGACAATAATACACTTCGCAGAAGGAATTTTCCAGGCAGCAGCCTAGATGGCAGCCAGCCAGGAGAAATACCCCGCTTGTCCCTGGTCGATGTGGAGATCCTGGAAAGGACCTATGCCATGGAGACCAAACGTCACCAGCTGGATACCATGAAGGAGATGGACAAGGCGCAGATCATTTTTTGGGGGGCAGGTCAGGGGCATGTCAACAATCCATTGCGGCGGTTGTGAACGATCAATAAAGTTCACTTTAGCCAACCTCCCTGAGGTTAGACAAGCCCCACCCTGGATTGAACCTTTTTGAGGGGATGTGCAAAAACTCCCCAGTTAAATTCCCTAATACCTTGTTTATCATATCTACTGCTTTCGGAATCGCCCCTCTTACCGCCGGGCTGAGCCCCTCTCCCAGCTCAAACTGAACCGCTTCCACTCCTATCAGAATAATCTTCTCCGGCAGTTCTTCCGGGTTTAATTGGCGTCCGAGGGAGAGGGTCTCAGCGGCGCCCCAGCCATGGGCAGAACCTGTTCCCTCAGCGAAGTTGAGTAAATCATCTTCGCTGAGTTGATGCAGCGTCCCGGGAGGGGCGCCGCTCTGGACCGCGTCCACCAAGATGGCCGCGTCCTGCCCGACGATTTCACCCAACAGGTTTGCCCCGGGACTTTCAAGCAAAGCCGCTTCAATTACCTCTTCCGGGTAATCAGCTCTGTGTTGATCCAGCCAACGTTGTACAATAATTAATCCGACCTCGTCGTCTCCCCGCAAACTATGTCCAAGCCCCAATAATTTGATTAACATATAACAATTTAACCATATTAAGCTTTTTGGGGGTAAATCATTAACCACCGCTGCTTGTATTTGCTACACTAGATAGTAAATAATAATTGTCATTTCAATCCCCTGAGAGGAGCGATCATCCTTGAAATATAAATAATCTATAATTGACTTAATTGGAAATACCCCTCTTCTGCGGTTAGAACGATATTGCCCAGAGACCCAGGTTTACGCAAAGTATGAGCTTCTGAATCCGATCAGTATCAAGGATAAACCCATTCTGCAAATCATCCTGGATGCGGAAATGGAAGGAAGAATAAAGCCGGGGGATACCCTGATCGAGGTGACCAGCGGCAATACCGGAATGGCCGTGGCCTGGATTTCAGCGATTCGGGGGTACCGGGCAATCCTAGCATGTCTGAGATACAAAGCCTGGAAAGGAGAATGTTACTCAAGGCATTTGGGGCAGAATTAATCCTCACTCCAGCGGACAAAGGCACTGCCGGGGCCAGGGAAAAATTGAAACAAACCCAAAAAGAACACCCTGATTATTATTTCGTTGGTCAGCATGTGAATATGTCAAATCCAGAAGCTCATTACCGGACTACAGGACCGAAATTGTGGCTGGATACAGACGGCAAAATCGATATATTGGTGGCAGGGTTAGGTCCTGGAGGAACCTTATGCGGCAGCGGCCGCTACATAAAAGAGCAGAATCTGGATCTGAAAATTATTGCAGTAGAACCGAAAGAATCTCCTACTATATCTCAAGGAATCTTTAACCCTCATCGCGTGATGGGTACAGCGCCTGGTTTTGTGCCGGAAACCCTGGATCAGGAGATTATTGATGATTTTTTTCTGGTGAGTGAACAGGAAGCTTTCGCATCATGTCGGAAGATTGCCCAGCAGGAAGGTTTTCTGGTTGGCATCACATCCGGAACAGCTGCCTTCGCGGCTGCAAACATAGCCCGGCAACCTGGGTTTACTGGAAAAGTAATCGTCTGTATTTTTGCTGATACCGGTCAACGTTATTTAAGTGTAGAAGGGTTATTTGAATAGTAATATTGGTATTGGATTAAGCTGGTTGTTTCTGGATTTGAAAAATAGATTCGACCATCCTATTCACATAAAGACAGATTCTCGAAGGAAGTTATGAATGATCAAAATCCTCAACCAGATATCTTTTATAAGCTTAGGAAGAGCGCTCGCGTGACTGCTGCGTTGTATGCTGGCATGCAACTGGAACTATTTACACCATTAAAAGATGGTCCTCTGACACAGTACACTTCGTGGCGCTTTTGGATTCTGGATTACCCTAACTGGCTGCGTTGGCTGGGTGTGATCACCCTAGCGGCGGGTATCACTCTGCTGGGACTGGCGCATTATCACCTGGGTAAGAGCTTCCACTCCCTGGTTGTTTCCAAGGAGGAGCACCAACTGGTCACCTCCGATCCCTACCGCTGGATTCGCCACCCGATCTATACCGCGTATCTGATGAATTACGTGGGAGGAGGGCTGCTGGCATCCAACCTGGTATTAACTTTTGTGCCGGTGTTTTTTGGTTTGATGATCATCAACCGTATCCCGCGGGAAGAAGCTGTGATGCAAGAGGAATTTGGCCAGGACTATATCAATCTAGAAAGTAGAACCGGAAGGCTGCTGCCACCTATCAAAAAGAATTTTGATAACATCCAGCTGGATGAGGAGAAAAAATGATTCCGGAATCATCAAACTATCAATGGACAACCCGGGATAAGTGGCTCTACTGGTTATCGATGATCCCCTTCCTAGTAGTTTTTGTCGGAGCGATCCTGCTTCTTTTCACCTATTCGCCCTGGCTTGCTGTGCTGGAGGTGGCCTTTTACCTGATCACTTGTGTTTTCCAGGCTGGCTGTTGTATAGGATGCCCCTACAGAGGAAAATACCGCCCGGCTTTATTTGGGATTTACTTTGGCAACCTACTTTCTGGGATCCTCTATCCCAAGCGCGAGTTTGACCAGAAGTATTTTAATAAAAATGCGGCTGCGGGAGAGATTATGGTTTTGGTGATCGCGATTTTTCCTATCTACTGGATTGTGAAGACCTCCTGGTGGCTGCTGCCGATTTATCTACTTCTAATCGCTGCCCACCCATTGTGAAAAATGCTCATATAACGAAACTTGCCCGGGCGGCATCGCCTGGCGCTCCTGTTCGGTCTGGCTGGATAAAGACCAAGACAAAATGAAATTCCTTCTCCTATCATCCTGAACTAAGTGAAGGACCACTCTGAGAACAGAAAAATATCAACCCACTCTCGTGGAAACAAAACACCCATCACACTAACTCATCTGTTCACCCTCAACATGGCCTCCAAAACCCAAAACAAAAAAATGCCCTGAGCAATCCATTGCGGGAGTTCCTCAGGGCTTTATATATTTTTTTTCTTTACACTTACACTTGTTCGTGTTTTAACTTCAAGAAGTGTGTTGAACAGGAAATACATGGATCATACGATCTCAGCAAGTGTTCCAGCTCCAGGCTTGCTTCTTCTTCCGAGCGGTCAAACAGCACTTCCGGAGCCAGTTTCGCCAAGTCTTTTTCCATCTGGGCATAGTTCTGGGCTGTTGGCGGGGTGATTTTAGCTTCTTTAATCAACCCATCTTTGCCAACCTTATACCGGTGATACAGCAGCCCCCGAGGCGCTTCTGAGACACCATACCCTTCTCCATCTTTTAAGTCAAATTTGGCATGGGGAGGTCCCTGGGGATCATAGGCTTCCATCAATTCAATGGCCACATCATACACTTCAATGATTTCAATTGCACGGGCAAGTAAACCCTTATAGGGATTAAACTCCGGGGGCACAAAACCAATTTCCTTGGCGATCTCCATAGCTGCTGGCCTGAGCTGTTCAAAGTTCAGGTTGTAGCGAGCCAAGGGACCTACGAAATAGGAATTTCCATCGGTGGTGTGGCTGTGCAATGCAGTGGATTGGGGAACATGGGATTCCAGGTAGCGGGATTCATATTTCTCAACAGGAATCTTTTTACCAGTTGAAGAAAGTACATCACCTGTGTAAATGGCATAATGTTCCGGATGGCTGACGGCCACATATTCGTAATCCATTTCAAAATCTGGATAATCCAGGGTGACTGCCCAGCGGGCAGTTTCCTTTGCAAAATCCAGACCCCATTTATAGTCCTCCAGCAAGCCTTTAATTTTGTCCTTATCCGGCCAGCGATAAAAGCCGCCCACCTTGGTGTTAACCGGGTGCACACTTCGTCCGCCGATTGCTTTTAGAAGGTCATTTCCGAGTTTTTTTGAACGGAGAGCTTTTTTGACTACATCAGGAGCGATAGCGGCAATCTCGATCACACTGGGAGTGCCGAGAAGGTCCGGTGCCTGGAGCATATACATATGCAGGACATGGCTTTCGATATATTCTGCACAATACAACAATCGCCGCAGATCAAAAACCTCCTGGGAGATTTTAACCCCGTAGGCATTTTCCAACGCTTGTGCTCCGCTCATCTGGTAGGCAACCGGACAAATCCCGCAAATTCGGGCAGTGATATCCGGAACTTCCTGGAAATAGCGCCCCTGCAGGAAACCCTCAAAAAAACGGGGCGGTTCGTAAATATTCAGCTCAATGTGCTCGATTTTGTTGTCTTTAGATCTGATATAGAGCGCCCCTTCACCTTCAACACGGGTGAGAGCTGGGATAGAGATATTTTTTGTCATTTCTTTGAACTCTCCTCTAAAATGGAGTCAACTGCATTCCTGAAAGCCGGGGCATTACCAGCAAAATTTCGAAGCAAATGAGTAGTTTGGTTGGGATATTCTTCTGCTGCCTGTAAAAGGGGGATCATGGCTCCAAATTCTGCCTGGGGTGCTGGCCCAAAACAACTATAACAACCGCGACCGTTGGCCGGACATATAGCGCCGCACCCTGCCCTTGTGACAGGTCCAGCACAGGGTATTCCCTGGGCAACCATTACACAAACGGTTCCGTTGCGTTTACAGTCCAGGCAAACACTGTGAGTCGGTAAATTTGGTTTTCTCTGCTGGAGCAGTGCGATAATCGTTTCCAGAACTTGGTATTTATTCACCGGGCAGCCATGAATTTCCAGATCCACTTTCACATGGTCTGAGACCGGTGTGGCTTTTTCAAGATAATTCAGATATTCAGGGTGATCGTAGGTGGCCTTGGCCAGCTTAGTGTGATCTGCGAAGTTGCGCAGCGATTGAATGCCGCCAGCTGTAGCGCAGGCGCCAATTGCAATCAAGACCCCGGATTCATCTCGAATCTTTTGGATATGTTCTTTTTCTTGCTCCGTGGAGACAGATCCTTCCACTAGGGCGATATCATATGGGCCGGGCTGGATGGTGCTGGTGGCTTCCAGGAAATAGGCAATTTCTACTGCATCCACCAGATCTAGTAGTTCGTCTTCCAGGTTTAATATTCCCAGCTGGCAGCCATCGCAGGATGAAAATTTATGTACTGCTACCCTTGGTTTACTCATTAGAAATCCTCCACTTCAAGATATGTACCGATTTGTTCGTAACTGAAAACCGGACCATCTTTACATACAAAATATGGACCAAGCTGACAATGTCCGCAGGATCCAAAACCGCATTTCATATTTTTTTCCAGTGAGACAAAGATCCTCTCCCTGGGTACACGGCGGGCAATGGCTTCAAAGGCGGCAAAATGGATCATAATTTCTGGACCGCAGGTCAACAAGGCGCCTTTCTTGGGGTTTATTCTTAAACTGTAGAAAAGCATGGGAACAACGCCAACCAATCCAGTCCAGGTATCATCGCAGGAGTCTACACAGACCATCAGTTCAATGTCTGCTTTTTCCCATTCGTCATATTCAACTGTGAACTGCAAATCATCTGGTGTCCTCGCGCCGTAAATTAAGATAACTTTTCCATAATCTGCCCGATTTTCAATAATGTGATAGATCACCGGACGCAGTGGGGGAAGCCCGATACCACCCGCAGCGATATAAATATCCTTTCCTTTAAGATCTTTTATTGGCCAGCTGGATCCAAATGGTCCTCTCAGTCCGAGGATACCACCCACGCCCAACCTGTCGATGGCTTGGGTGACATTGCCTGCAAGCCGGATTGTATGGCCTATTGTTTCCTTGTTATTGGGATCGGAGCTGATGGATATAGCCGCTTCCCCGTATCCGGGAACGGACAGTAAGTTGAACTGACCAGGTTTGAATGAAAATTCTTTTTGAATTTTGGGATCAGTGAATTTCAGCCAGTAGGTTTTAACTCCAGGCGCTTCCTGTTCGATTTTCACTATTTCAGCCCAAGTGGGCAGCATGGGATCCGAGGAGAAGTCAGTGAGGGGTTTTGAAGTTGTTAGGACTGTCATGAGGGCTCTCCTTCACGGATGGCAGCAATTTCATCAAGATGGTTAATTTCCGCTGGACACCAGGTGATGCAGCGGCCACAGCCGACACAACCAGCGGTGCCGTTTTGTTCATACCAGCTGGCAAATTTATGGGTCAGCCACTGGCGGTAGCGGGCTCGAGTATTTGGTCGTGTATTTCCGTGGGCAACATATGAATAATCTGGGTTGAAGCAGCTATCCCAACTCCTTTCACGGATGATGGTGGTACCAGGCAGTAGGGTTTTATCGGTTGAATCCCAGCAGAAGCAGGTTGGGCAAACCAGGGTGCAGCTGCCGCAGCTTAAACAGCGGGCTGCTACGTCATCCCAATGGGGATGTTCCAGGTTTTCCAATAGCTCAATTGCTAATCTTTCCGGTTCTTGTAAAGTTGACTTGATTTTATTGACAGCTTTTTCAATCGCCAGATCACCTTCTTTTATATAATAGCCAGAGGCTGACTCCCATTCTATATCTGCCAATGCTTTCTGGCCGGCATCTGATCCGATTTCGATCAGAAAATGATCATTTAATTCTGTCAGAGCCAGATCAAAACCATCTTTTGCTTTTGGGCCTGTTCCCATCGATGTACAGAAGCAAGTATCACAGGGTTCAGTGCAATTGGCGATTATAAGGAGGGAGTTTCCTCTGCGCCCCTTATAAATGGGATCACAACGTTCACCTTCTAGGAATATTTTGTCCTGAATTTGAATACCAGCTAAATCGCAGGGTCTGGCACCTATCAGGGCATATCGAGGGGTTTCTTCTTCAGCACTTTTTGTAATCCAGTCTGAGGAATCTCCATTTTCCTGTTGGAAAACCATCAGCTGGGATTTGGGTGGAAAGAAATATTTCTTCCAGGTGTGGGAACCAGAGGTTACATCAAAATAATTTTCCTTCCCATTGGATGTTAAAGTATATTTCCCGGGCTCTTCCTGGCTTTGATAACCCTTGGGTAGATCGGCCAGGCTGTGAATGGGACCTAAAACAACGGAGAAGTCCTTAATCTGAGGACCTTCCACTTGATAATCCAGGTTGTTGATTGTAGTGAGGATAGTATCTAGTTGGGGTTTTAAGATAACGATGGTTGACCCGATCCCCGGGCTTTTTTTAGGCATTTTTTCCTCCCTTGCTGGAATGTGAGAACATGTCAATCAACTGCAGACGGGTGACCAGAAGCCGACTGGCAGCCACATTGGCAATTCTGCGCATTACCACATATCCAAATGAAGGGTCCTGATCACACATTTTTTGCAGTTCTTTTGCATCCAAGCGAACCAGAGTGCAAGATAAAACTGTCGTTGCGCCTGCTGTCCGCTGACGAACCACCGGTGTAACACTGGACCATCCCAGCATTTCAGTGGGTTCGCAGGTGGAAATTCTAACCCGACCTTTTCCTGGAATAGCAATTTCTATTGCAACCCTGCCGTGTAGGATGACATACAAGTAATCTTGCTTATCTCCCTGCTGGAAGAGGTCTTTGCCAGCTTCAATTTCAATAACGCTGGATATTCCTGCAAGTTTATCAAAATACTCCGGGGCGAGTTTCTGAAACCAGGGAATAGTTTGAAGAGCACTGATGAGTTCCTGTTCTGAGGTCATGCAATTCTCCTTTCCTACTGTCGGCGGTGTAGAGTGATAGTTGCATTCCGGAAAAGTTATTTGTTTCGATTTCCGCTTGAGAATATTTTTCTCCTACCTTTCCGAGAAGGGTTCGAATGACGTGCCCTGTTACATATACTAGACAATAAGTACTGAAAAAAGGTAAAACAGAGATAGTGATCACCATTCACCGCTCTGTGTCTACCCTTCGGTACAAAGCCTGAGATTTAGGACCATGACGTGCCTGCGCTGCGAGCGCTTTTTTGGGATCGTCCCTCAGGCTTTACCAGCACAATTGTCAAAAACGTGTTGCACCGTGAGTGCCCTAACAGAAGAACAACCCGCTGGTGGTACCGTCGTAGACCTCCAACTAAAAACCAGGAGGTTCTAATGAAATTATATATCGGAATTGATTGGAGTCAAAGCAAACACGACATTTGCTTTGTCAATACGAAGGGGGTGATTCAATCCCAACTTGTCATTCCGCATTCTCAAACGGGTTTCTGGGAGTTTGAACAACGCCGAAAGAGGTTAGGCGTTCCAGCCGAAGATTGCCTGGTGGGTCTTGAAACTTCACATTCGATCTTGGTCGATTTCTTGTGGGATCGAGGTTATGCAAACCTCTTTGTGCTCCCACCGACATTGGTCAAAGGCTCCCGTACGCGGATGCGCAGCAGCGCAGCTAAAGATGATCCCGGTGATGCCTATCTGATTGCTGACATCCTGCGTACCGATCACGGACGATTACAAGCCTGGCAACCGGACAGCGGGTTGACCCGGCAGTTACGCACCAAGGTACGTTTCATCTCATTTCTCACCAGGAATATCGTGCGGATGACCAATCGGCAACGTGCAGTCTTGCTGCGCTACTATCCAGTGGCAACAGAGCTATTTAGCAGCTTGAGCACCCTGATTTCCCAGCATTTCATCCTGGCATACCCGACTCCACAGGCTGCAGCGGCCCTAGACCTCGAATCTTTCAGGAAATTTGCAAGGCAGCATGGATACACCCATAAGCACAAACTGGCCAGTATTCTGGCGAAACTAGATCAGGACGATCCCCAGGCCGATATTGATATCATTGATGCTTGCCAGGATGAAGCGCAAGGACTGGCTCACATCCTGCTGGACATGATCCGCCTGAAGCGAGACAATCTCAAACAACTACAACAGCTGCTGGACCTGCATCCGGACCAAAATATCTTTGCATCTTTACCTGGAACCGGAGTTTATTTGCAAGCAGCATTAATAAGTAAGTTCGGGGATGATCGCGAGCGTTTTCCTGTACCGGGCCGGGTACAGGCAATTGCGGGTACCAGTCCGGTTACGATCCGCAGTGGCAAGAGCAAATATGTGCGTTTTCGAAAATCATGTGATTATGAATTTCGCCACATTGTTCAGCAATGGGCAAAACAATCCTTGCGTTCTTCAGTGTGGGCCAATGCGTATTACGCACGTGTTCGACCGAATTGCGACTCAGAAAGTCATGCTTTTCGCTGCGTAGCCAATCGCTGGCTAGCGATCCTCTGGCGACTATGGCAAGATCACAACCCCTATGATGAAACGCATCATCTCAAACAACGGGCATTGAGAAGTCAGCCTAGATAAGTATTCTTTGTTGGAGACAATGAGTGAATGGTGAATCCAATGATAGATATTCTTTTCAGATCAAATGATGTCTTTGATGCTGTGTCTTCAGCGTGTCATTTTTGCGAACGAGGTCTTGACAAAACGTGTCCCCAATTTTAGTACCAGTTGTTATTTCACAATGGGCTTATATTAAAACAAGAGAAAATATCTTCAAATTGGG
>CAXMRF010000063.1:9392-11072 GCA_964195965.1 uncultured Nitrosomonadaceae bacterium | reverse complement strand
TATGCTTATATGATTGGTATTTCTTTCTGGGCCGTGGTCCAAATGGTGTTAATTATAATGACTCCCTCAACACCGCTGGCCTTACTTCTGATTTTATGTTCAATGGCTGGAATAGGAGTAGCAGCAGCGCATGTGCTGCCCTGGGCTATATTGCCCGATGCAATCGAGTGGTATGAATATAAAACTGGCGAAAGGCATGAAGGCATGTTTTACAGTATCACTACACTGGCACGCAAAGTGACATCTGCGGTATCAGTTACATTTATCGGACCGATTCTTGAATTGACCGGGTACCAGCCTAACGTTACTCAACAAAGCCCAGAAGCGATTCAAGGTATTAAGATGATCATTGGTCCGATTCCTGCCATTTTGTTGGCCTTGGGTATTTTTATTGCCTATAAATATCCTTTGGATCGGACTGAGTTCCTGAAAATTGTTGAGGAATTGAAGAAACGCCGAGTTTCTCAGCAACAGGATTAGGAATTTATCAAGGACTATCTATGGCTGTTATAACTATCAAGAAAGTGGAGACCAGACAAGATCGCCGGAAATTCATGACTTTTCCATGGCAAATATACCAGGACGATCCTCTTTGGGTACCTCCCTTGCTCCCAGAAAGGAAAAATGTGATCGATCCAGAGAAGGGAGTTTTCTTCCAGAGGGGGAAGGCTGATTTTTTCCTGGCATATAAAGACGGCAAACTGGCAGGTACTATCTGTGCAGCTGAAGATCCAGCAACCAATAAAAAACGAGGGAAAAAAGAATGTATTTTTGGATTCCTGGAATATAGCAATGATTATGATGTTTTTCAGACTTTGGTAAATACGGTTATAAGGTGGGGCAGTGAAAGGGGATTAGATATGCTTTATGGTCCCTGGAATTTGGATTATGAAGATAGTTATGGCGTGTTGGTGGAAGGAAGGGATGTGCCTCCTGTGTTAATGTGCGGCCATACCCCGAATTATTACAAGGTTTTTATGGACCGGTTTGGATTTAAACCAGCGCGGGATCAAAATGTGGCTTTGAGGATCAGCCTGGAAGATTCTCCACAAATTCGCCGTTTAATAAGACTTGCAGATCGTGTCAAAAAACAGGGAAAAATCTCTATTCGACCAGCGGATTTCAGCCGGTGGCAGGAAGAGGTTGACATTGTTCATATGCTGCTTGGCAAGGCATTGGCACATTTAGACGATTCGATTGGTTGGCATCGTGAAGCACTGGTAGCAACCCTGGCCCCTTTTAAAACTATTGCAGATCCCAATTTGATTTTGTTTGCAGTTGTGGATGGAGAAACAGTAGGATTTTTACCCGGAATCCCAAATCTAAATGAAATATTCATTGATGTAAATGGTTTGAGATATCCCTGGAATTATCTTGAGTTGTTCTGGTTAATGAAGCAGCGTGAACCCGCCTGCATAACAGCAAAGAGTGTCTTGGTATTACCTGAGTATTGGAATAGGGGAGTAGCGGTTTTGCTAATGGAAGAATTCACCACCCGTGCTAGAGAACATGGCTATCAATGGGTGGATATGTCAATCACCAGCATTGATAATTCAAACTCTGTTTTAACTGCTGAAAAAATTGGCGCTGAAATTTATAAGCGCTGGCAAGTATATAACTATCCAATCTCAGCGCTTTGAAAATTCTTCAAAAGGGAGATATCTTGCCAGATTGTGGGGA
>CAXMRF010000063.1:0-9382 GCA_964195965.1 uncultured Nitrosomonadaceae bacterium | reverse complement strand
CAATTTCTTGACATGGGCGCGTAGCTCAGCTGGTTAGAGCGCACGGTTCACATCCGTGAGGTCAGAGGTTCGAGTCCTCTCGTGCCCACTGCGGTCAGGCGTCTGGCAGAGCGCTGACGTTTAGCCGCGTGATTAGGATGATCGCAACACTACACAGCACATCGGGGCGTGGCGCAGTCCGGTTAGCGCGTTGCAATGGGGTTGCAAAGGCCGTCGGTTCGAATCCGACCGCCCCGACCAGAAAGAGAAAAACCGCTGATGTTCAGCGGTTTTTGTTTTTAAAAGGAAGGTGATGGCAATTCAGCAATAACCCATAAACTCTTTAGCCTGTTGATAAATAGAATAATCCATATGATTGGTCATTTGGAATTTTTCAACAAAAGCCTTGGTAATGTCCAGATTTTTATACCGGGATTTTTCAAGATTATAGTCGGAATTATCTTGATTGATATATCCTGTCCAATCCTTGTTTTTCAGCTGAGCGATAAAACCGGACTGG
Organism: uncultured Nitrosomonadaceae bacterium; assembly: GCA_964195965.1. Lineage (GTDB taxonomy): Bacteria > Chloroflexota > Anaerolineae > Anaerolineales > UBA11858 > B10-G9. Next base: position 8,883 of record CAXMRF010000063.1, on the reverse strand, counting down.
CATTCTGCAACACCTACGAGATCATAATCTCCAAGACGTTGACTGCCCAGGCATTTTGATTGGTAATTGCTCAGGCCATCCTGGTAAACGAAATCAGTAAATTGGATATTTTTATCAAATGGAATATATACTCGCCAATCGGTATTTCCTTTATCATTTTTCCACTCTTCATAAAGAGAAATCATTCTTTCCAATGGGTCCTTAAGGATGATGCTGACAAAAGGGTTGTCGATAATTCCCTTAAATATACTGGGAGTGAAAAAACCATAAACTACAGCAGTGTCCGATGGAAGTTCTCTCCGGGTATAGAGCTGGTCTTCGTTGATGTCCTCCGAAATATTCTGGCCAGAATTCTGGTTAAAAAAAGGAGTTGTGCCTAATAATTCCTTTCCAATTTTTAATAAAGAAGAAGTGGCTGTGATCGGAAGGTCGCTAAGACGAATGAATTTGTTCTGGGATACCTTGTATACCAGTACGTGTTCTGTACCATATATACTGCCCAACTCAGCAAGGAAATGGGAGTTTGTGTTTCCCTCAATTTGTACATTGACATGGATTCGATGGCTGGTTATGTCTATCAAATTTACTCCTCAAATCTGGTCAAAATTTCCTATTAGTGTAGCATAACTTCTCTCAATATCTAGGGTTATTTTCTTAACAACTTAAAGACCTGGATTAAATGATCTAAACCAGGTTTGGTGGATTGAGGGATAGGCAGAAAAAAATATTTGAATAATCTATTATTTTTACCAGGGAACGCAATTTCAGAAACGGGTTAGGATTTACTGGTGAAAATTTCTGGATTAACGCAATGGGGCAGAGGCAGACCCCTTATACCAGCATTCAGATTCTCGATGGCAATTCTTGCCATCACTTTGCGTGTATTGATAGTAGCCGATCCAATATGGGGAGTGATTAAGCAATTATCCAGTTCGTAGAGAGGATGGTCCGGAGGCAAAGGTTCAGGATCGGTGACATCCAGGCCTGCTGCCCGGATTCGCCCCTCTTGTAAAGCGTTTAACAAATCATTTGTATTCACTATTCCGCCGCGAGAAGCGTTAATCAGGATAGCATTTGGTTTCATCATTTCGAATGCTTCCTTGTTAATCAAATCCGCTGTATCAGAGGTTAATGGCAGATGCAAACAGATAAAATCACTGGCATATAATAATTCCTCCAGGCTAACTTGCTGCGCATTGAGATATTTTTCTTTCTCAGGCAATGGGCTTCGATTCGAAAAGATCAGGTTACAGCCAAAAGGAATCAATCTTTTGGCGACTGCGTATCCGATTTTCCCTAATCCCACAATACCGACAGTTGCATCTTTAAGATCTGCACCCAGCCATCCTGTTGGTTCCCAGCTAGACCATCTTCCCTGGGTGGCATCATTATTTGCCTCGAAAATATTTCGGCTAACTGTTAATAGGAGTGCAAGTGTAAGATCAGCCGTACTGTCTGTAAGCACTCCTGGTGTATGGCCCACAGCAATGCCCAGGCGAGTGCAGGCGGACACATCTATATTGTCTGTGCCAACAGCCATGTTGCTGATAACTTTCAAATCAGGTGCCAATTTCAATGCTTTTGCAGGAATCGGATCATCAAGCAGGCATAAGATACCCACCGCTTGATGAAGATGCTTGAGTAATTTATCGTCTATCCCTCTTTGATCATTATCACCAATTATTACCCGGTAACCATCCAGTTTATCTCCCACCCATTCTTCTGGAAGATCATGAGTCAGCAATACCAGTGGTTTTAAACTCATTTACGAACCTCTCTTAATGGATAAATAAAATACAAAGGTCATTTACATTCGTCTGAGTGACACCAGTTAATAGGAGATCGCCCAGGGCGTCAAAGAATGGATAAGCATCATGATTATCCAGGAAATCATCTGGATTCAGTTCCAGATGATTGGCGCGCTGGATAGTCTCCTCTGTGACTACAGCACCAGCTGCATCTGTGACCCCGTCTTCTCCATCTGTTGCCAGAGTAATTAACACTGCGTTTTCTGCGCCTTCCAATTCTCGAACTGCGCTTAGAGCCAGTTCTAAGTTTCTTCCACCTTGACCGGGTTTATTTTCTGAGGAGATTGTGACCGTGGTTTCTCCACCCGCAATCAGACAGATAGGTCGAGGAAGAGAGTTCCTGTCATTTGCAATATGTTTGAGCATTTTAGCCAATTGTATTCCTGCCAATCGGGCTTCGCCAATTAAGGGGTCAGGCAAGATTTGAACGTGGAACCCCTCTTGTTTTGCTTGTTCTGCTGCCCCCTGAACTGCGTCCTGATTGCTAGCGAGAATAAGGCTGGCTTGATTACGAAAGATGGGATCAGCAGGTTTTGGCGTTTCTGGAAACTTTCCGCTACGGCCGTTCTTGAGGTGTTTAATAACTGCAGGCGGTAAGGCTTTTTCTAGCTGATAGGTCTGGATAACAGATAGGGCATCTTGATAGGTGGATCTGTCTGGCAGTGTTGGTCCTGAGGCGATCATGCCCATAGGATTGCCAATCACATCTGAAAGAATACAAGTAACAACTTTTGCTGGAGATAAATTCCTGGCCAGCTGTCCGCCCTTTACCAGGGAGAGATGTTTCCGGATGGTGTTTATTTCCTGGATATTTGCGCCGCTATCCAACAGGACCTGGTTTGTTTGCTGGAGATCAGAAAATGAAATTTCGGGAACCGGGGAAGTAAAAAGGGCAGATCCCCCACCTGATATCAAAACGATTACGAGTTCTTCTGGCGTGAGGTCAGAGAATTGGGAGGTGATTTCGGCTGCTGCATCGAGGCTTCCTTGATTGGGAACTGGATGGCCCCCATATAATATTTTAATAACATTTTGATAACGTTCCGGTAGGTGGTGTTCTCCTGGTTTGGTCAGGATGATCCCAGCAGAAAGCCTTTCAGAAAGCAGGTCTGCTGTGGAAATAGCCATGGGGTAGGCAGCTTTTCCGATCGCCAGGAGATGAATTTGTTTATAATCACCCAGGTTGTAGGTTTTATTGGCTATCTGAAGAATGTCTTTCTCTCTTGTGATGACCCGGTTAATTACAGCAGCAGGATCAACTGCATTAAGTGCCGCGGCAAGAATTCTGGCTGTTGGGATTCCCCATGGACTCTCCCTGAGAGATTGGGTTAAGAATAACTCCGGAGGTTTGATCATAATAAACTGCTAGCTTGAATGCATTGGGGTGAATTATTTTTCGGAGAATTTACAAAACTGGAAACCGGATAGGTTTGCATCAATTCAGCCGGGAAGGATTGCAGGAGATGTTGAAAGTCTCCGGGTTTTCCTTCTTCTTGCGTTAGCCAGGTGTTGAAATGTTCTGCCGGCATTATTACTGGCATGCGATTGTGAATTGGTTTTACTATCTCGTTTGGGCTTGTGGTGAGAATGCAGGCGGATTTTAATGAATCTCCCTCTGGAGAATGCCAGATCTCCCACAGGCCGGCAAATGCAAAAGGTGTTTGATCTTTCATCGTAAAATAATAAGGAGTTTTCCCTTTTCCCGAAGTGGATTTGCTCCACTCAAAAAATCCGTCTGCCAGAATTAAACATCTGCGCCTACGGAGGCTGTTTTTGAAAGAAGCTTTTTCTGCAGCGGTCTCAGATCTTGCATTGATTAGATTATATTTTCCTAAATTCTCAGTTTTGGTCCAGGAAGGTATCAATCCCCAACTATAAAAATCCAACTTGTTTTTTCCATCATTGGTGACAACGGGAATCGGTTGAGAAGGAGCTATATTAAAACTGGGAGGGAGGTCAGAGGGAATTAAGAAATCTGGAAAGGCAGCTTGTAATTCCTCCGGGGAAACAGTCAGGGTAAATCTCCCACACATCAGAACCTCCTGAAATTGTTATCTATTGTGCTAATTCCTATTGTAGCTGAATATCCTAATAAATAAAAATACCCCTTGACCTGAGGGGGGCAGGCCAAGGAGTAATGCGATTATCACATAACAGGTTTTAACTGTCAAGGCTATGGATTGGTATGTTGCTAATCCTCCAGAAGCACTCCTTCAGGGTGGTATTTTCGTTATTAAAATCGAGCCTTTAGCACAGTGTTATAATCACTGAAATTGGTATCTGTTCAAACTCAGGCATAGGTTATGAAACGCATAATATCTGTTGGATTAAGCATTGCGCAAACTGCAGCGACAATCTCGTTGATTTGTATTGCTATTATTTTTATTACCTATTTTGGCCTTGAGATGGCATCGAATTGGACCGGGCCAAATCCTGGTTATAATCTGACCCCTACATTTAAAGAAGCCGTTAGCAAGAGTCTGGAATTTTTGGAAAGATTAATTCATTTTGATCTGGGTACAACCAGAATGGTATCTGGCGATCGCGAAATTAGCGGCATTCTATGGGATTCTTACAAAAATAGTTTTGGCCTTTTAGGTTTGGCAATTGGCTTTGCCGCGGTGTTCGGTATCCTTTTTGGGGGTTTTGCAGCTTTGGCTTCCCAGAGCCGCTGGGAGTATTTAATCTTGCTGTTGACCCTGGTTGGAGTTTCTGCGCCATCTTTTTTACTGGCAGTAATCTTACAAAGTTTAGGAATCAAATATACTGTCACTTTTGGAAACCAATTGATCAGTATGGGAGGGTACGCCTGGGATTTTAAGCATTTAGCAATGCCGGTAATGATTCTAACCGCCAGGCCATTGGCTCAGATTACGAGAGTAACCTTTATCAATCTGAACGAGATAATGGGTGAAGAATATATCCGCACCGCTTATGCCAAGGGTTTAAAATATTCCCGCACAGTGATATTCCATGCCCTGAAAAATCTGTCGATATCCGTTTTGACGGTTATAGGTGTATCCTTGCGTTTTTCCATCAGCATCCTGCCGATAGTGGAATATATATTTGCCTGGCCCGGTTTGGGCCGCCAATTCCTGGAAGGAATCTGGAATCAACGCATGGGATTGGTGGTTGCTATTGCCCTATCCCTGGGGCTTACGATCCAGCTTATCAATTACATTCTTAATTTGCTTTATCCAATCCTGGATCCACGTCTGAGGTCAGATTCATGAGTGAACTCAAACGGATCTTTTCTTATTTAATTAATCCCCGTTCTGGTATCTGGAAATTCAGTAATTCTGAAGAAGAAATCAGATCCAGGAAAGTACCCTGGAGGGGAATTTTTAATCCGCCATTTGTGCTTGGTTTAATTATTGTTACAGGATTGATTGTAATTGTTTGGTTTGGCCCTCGTTTTGCTTCCTATGATCCGTACATCACGTCCCGATCGACACCTTCTTATTACGATATTGAAAATAATGTCATGGTCAGGCCTCCTTTTGATCCCAGTCCGGAATATCCGCTGGGTACAGATCGATTTGGTAATGACATCTTAAGTTTGATATTTTATGGCGCCAGGATTACGTTGATTTCTTGTTTGTACATCACTGCTGGCAGGGTGTTGTTGGGTTTAGTGTTGGGGGGATTTGCCGGTTGGTTGGAAGGATCATGGTTTGATAGATTGGTCATGCGTATAAGCACTGTCCTCTCATCGTTCCCATTGTTGTTAAGCGCAATGTTAATGATTTTGGCTCTGGGTATCCAAAAGGGGGTATGGGTTTTTGTAGTTTCTTTATCGCTGCTTGGATGGACAGAAATAGCACAACTTGTTCGAAGTGAATTTATTCGCATTAAGGAAATGCTTTATGTGGAAGCAGCTGAAGCGTTGGGGTTGACACGTTTTCAAATCATAATCCGACATGCGTTGCCTAATGTGCTTTCCTACCTGTTGAGCATCTCTTTCCTGGAGATGGGAGCCATCTTGTTAATTTTGGCTGAGCTGGGATTTCTGGGTTTGTTTGTGGGTGGTGGTTCCAGATTCCGTTCTGATCCGTTTTCCCCCGTGATCATTCAGATCAGTGAAATTCCAGAATGGGGAGCTCTGGTAGCCCAGGGAACGCCTTATTTAAGAACTTATCCTTATATGATTCTGGGGCCTGCAGTGGCCTTTTTTATCGCCATCCTGGGATTAAATGCATTTGGAGAAGGGTTGAGACGGATCTTTGACCGCTGGCCTTTTAGTACAGCTTTTGTTCTGAAAAAACAAATCTTGCTGATTGTTGCTGCGTTTATCGGAATTTCTGTTTTGATATTCCAAATGACCAATGCTTCGGTTTCTTATCAACAAGTTGCCGATGCTTTCAGTGAAGATAGCGCTGTAGCTCGATACGAAGAATTAAGGATCTACAATAACATCGCCAGGGAAGCTGAAGATAATACAGTTATTGATTATATTGTCGAGAAATTTAGGGAATATGAGATCCAACCCGGTTGGTCAGAGACCTTGTCGTCTTCTCATTATTATCCACTAACCACGACTTTAGTGCGGCCAACCGTAGAACCCTCTTTGGTGATTGGTACACGGAATAATTATCACTATATCAACGAGTTTTCATTTCTGACAGAAGGCTGCGCTGGCTCCGGAATCGGGGAAGGTTCAGTAATCTATTCATGGAATGGGGCGCTTCATGATCAAATTGGGCAATCGGCTAATTTCCAGGGAAAAATTATCATGACTTTGGAAGAAGGATATAACCTTGAGTTTGCGCAATCAGCAGCCATACAAGGCGCTGAGGGTTTGCTGGTGGTGACTCGGGAACAACCCCCGCTTGTTTCCCAATTCGAAGTGAAATCTGATTCAGAGGGAGAGTTTTGTTCAACCAGTGAGATTCCAGTATTCCGTATTCCTGAAAGCGTGGCTCGCAGGATTGCCGGCGATGCTCAACTCGATTGGGATGATTTAATTCTTCAATCTTTGGAAGGGGCCACAACGGTAGATCTAAATTTGGTAGGGAGCATGGAAATTAAACTCTCTGAACCAGAAACCATGGCTGTGCCCAATGCGATTGGTTTTCTGGGCGGTTATGATATTGATCACGCAGATGAAATTGTTGTGATTTATACAACCTTTGATGGTTTGGGTTTGTCAGAGTTTCAGCAGGATAAAGTTCCCGACGAAGACCTGGCAAAAATCGCTGTTTTGCTTGAAATCATGCGAAGCTGGAATGATAATAAACTGGATCCTAGGCGATCTGTTCAATTTGTTATCTGGGGTGGAGAAGGAACTCAGGAGCCATATTATCAGATGCTCTATGGCCTATTTGAAAAGAATAAATTAACGGCAAAAGTTCCTACTAATATGAATCCTTATTTGAATACCAATCCTGTGAAACCTGCGTTCTGGGTGGAGATAGGTGAGTTGAGTAATTATCCGGGTACGATGGCTTATTCCACTCAATCGACTGAATTTCTCAGCCGGTTGTTCAACACTGCTGCCAGAGCTTCCGGGTTAGAAATCTCCCCCGGGGTCCCACTGTCCGCGGGAGTCAATAGCGGCTTGCCGAATATTTATATCTGGGAAGAATCCCTGAGAACGCCAACAATGGTGCCGGATTACCAAAACTTCGCGCAGAAAGGTGTTGTCATAAACCGGACCTTGATTCAACTTCTCCGGGATATGAATAATTAAGAGTGCCGTTTTTTTCCTTTCTTAACATTTAAATCAAATATTAGATCCGGGGGAAATAATCATCGGGAGAGAAATTGATATTTATGATTTCATCAATTTGCCCGTTAACGGCAAGGGCTGATTTATATCCCGGGAGGGAGGGAAAAGCCTGGATAGTCCACCTATGATTTGTCAGGGGGTCCTGGGTTTGTCTTACTGAAAATGAGTTAAGAGACGAATCAACAGGCAGAATATCAAGATGGGTGAAAGGATGTTTAAATCCATCACCAATGCCTTTTAAATAAGCTTCTTTCGCTGTCCACAGAGAAAAGAAATGCTCGTGGAACAGATCCTTGTTAATGTTGTTTAAATAGTTTTTTTCTTCAGTACTGAAAAAATTCTTAATAATGGTGTCCAGGCTGGTAATTGGATAGATTTGCTGCACATCAATTCCGATTTCTGAATCAAGGCAAACTCCGCCTAAGAGTAAATTACCTGAATGGGAAATGTTAAAAAATAAATTCGCCGCAGGTAAAATAGGTTTGCCAGCTGGAGAGAAATCTATTTGTACATCCCGGGGATTATTTCCCAAATAAGAAGACAGGATAATTCTCAGGATCGCCCTGCTGGTGATAAATACCTGCCGACGTTCTTTTACCTTGAATCGATCCCGGCGGGTCTTTTCTTCAGCGGACAAAAGCTGGTCCAACACATGAATGTGCTTATCCCATTGATCAAATTGCATGCTCCAGAGCTGAATTTGTCCTGGTAGAAGAGGGGAGGATCCAAATTCAGGACTCAAGATATCTTTCCCATAAAGATGGAACATCTACACCTTGAATTGCTAAATCATTAAGCCTATGTTGATAAGCAGCACCCACCATTAATTGATCTGCTATGTCAACAACCGCGCGGTTTTCTGGCGTTTCAAGACGGGTTCCTCTCACCCAATCATTAAATGCGCCCATGGATGGGCCGCACCAAATCTGGTAATCCAGGCTTCGTTCTGGTATGCCCTGGACTCCCCAATGGGTTGCCAGGCCGAGATACCAGCGGAATATAAGAGCCATCTTTCTTTTTGGATTTCCCTGGGCTTTTTCCAATTGGTCGGGATCTCTTTCAGTGAAGAACTTAACACATTCATCCCAGATTTTATCCAGATCATTTTGGAAGATCTTATTTTCCAGTTCTTTCCTTTCAGAAGATTCGATTTCTTCAATGCTATTATATTTAAGGTAAGTTTCATACAATTTCTGAGAGCGCATTGGAAACATGGTTCCCCTTTTTAGTACCTGCACTTTTACGCCCATTTCAAACATATCTGCAGAAGGCGCCATCATCACATCTGGCGCTGCTGCCTGGGCGAGAGCATGTTTCACCTGGGTGGAAGTGCCAGCTTCCAAACAG
>CAXMRF010000062.1:0-11485 GCA_964195965.1 uncultured Nitrosomonadaceae bacterium | reverse complement strand
TAACTCGATTGTTCTGGCCTCCCAGATAGTGGAATGGGGAGGGGATGCCACCCGGGTTGAGAATATTCCTGACGATTACATGTTAATCAAAGAGCAGGTGATTAAGGCGTCTCAAGATCACGATTTGGTGATGTTGGTAGCGGGATCCTCTGCCGGGTCCGAGGATTTTTCAGCCATGATTGTGGAAGAATCCGGCCAGCTGTTGGTTCATGGGGTTGCAGTTCGCCCGGGGCACCCGGTTATCCTGGGCATGATCGAAAATGAAGGAAAAACAACACCCATTATTGGCGTGCCGGGTTATCCCGTTTCAGCAGCATTAACCGCAGAAATTTTTCTAGAACCTTTGCTGGCTAAATGGCTTGGCAGGCAAGCATTTCAACCAGATGAAATCAAAGCAAATATTACTCGCAAAGTGAATTCTCCAGCCGGTGATGATGAATATTTACGTGTAGCAGTAGGTTATTTGGGCGATCGGGTGCTGGCTGCACCGTTGTCCCGTGGATCGGGTGTGATCACTTCTCTGGTCAGGGCAGATGGTTTGGTAGTGATTCCCCGGGGAGAGCAGGGGCTTCTGGCAGGAGACCCGGTAAAAGTGCGCCTGTATCGATCCCGGGAAGAACTGGAAAATACAATTTTTGTGATTGGGTCCCATGATTTGACTCTGGATTTGCTGGCTCAATTTCTATCACCTCTTAAGCGGCGTTTAACCTCTGTGAATGTAGGCAGCCTGGGCGGAATTATGGCGCTTAAGCGTGGTGAAACTCATCTGGCAGGCGCTCATTTGCTAGATCCAGGGAGTGGAGAGTACAATCTTTCTTATATAAAGCAGCATATTCCAGACATTCCTTTGCGTGTAGTCACTCTAGTAGGCAGGACCCAGGGGTTGTTTTTGGCCAAAGGAAACCCTAAAAAAATCCTTGGTTTGGAAGATTTAAGTCGAAAAGAGTTAAGTTTTACAAATCGGCAATTTGGTTCGGGCACACGATTGCTGCTGGATTATCATTTAGGGCAATTGGGCATTGACCCTCTTATAGTGAAGGGATATGAACACGAAGAATACACCCACTTGGGAGCTGCAACAGTGGTGGCTTCTGGCCGGGCTGATTGTGCTTTGGGAATTGAAGCGGCCTCTTCTGCGCTAAATTTGGATTTCCTACCTCTCTTTTCAGAACGATTTGATTTGCTGATCCCTGAAGAATATTACAAATCAGACCTGCTTAACCCTCTTATTAATCTTCTGTCAAACCCGCTATTCCAAAAAGCCGTTACTGAAAGGCCCGGGTATGATACCTCCGAAATGGGGCAAATTGTAGCTAGTTTTCCCTGATGTTTTCTAAAAGTTCAGAGGATAAAGAAGGGCTGGGATCCCAAAATAAATTTTACAAATAAATAATCTCGTCTATAATGGATGGGGCAGTATCTTGATAAATATTTTGTTGGAGGACGAAAGATGGCAGTAGTAAAAAAGAAAAAAGGTGTAATTGGAATCTTAACCGGAGGTGGGGATGTGCCGGGTCTGAACCCGGCTATTCGGGCCGTTACCATTCGGGCGCTGCGCGAAGGTTATCAAGTGATTGGTTTACGACGTGGCTGGGCAGGGATTACAGAAATGGTCCGGGATAAAAAAGCGGATAACAAATATAATTTCGAAATCCTGACTGAGGAAAGAGTAAATAAAATGGGACGGACCGGGGGCACATTCTTACACACCTCGCGGACCAGGCCCAGCAATGTCAGTAAAGATGAAGTTCCCTTGCATCTAAAAGAAACCTATAACGAAGAGACCAATGATCTCACGCCTGAAGTTATCAAAAATCTGGATTATCTGGGTGTTGATTACTTGATCCCGATTGGTGGAGACGATACCTTAAGCTACGGCGTAGAACTTTACCGCAAAGGTGTAAAAATAGTCGGTATTCCCAAGACCATGGATAATGATGTCCCGGGAACAGATTATTGTATTGGTTTTAGCACTGCAGTTACCAGGACTATTGAAATTGTTAATAACCTGCGCACAACAGCAGGCTCTCATGAACGCTTCCTGGTTCTGGAAGTATTTGGGCGCTATGCGGGATTTACAGCCATGCTGCCCACGATGGCAGGCGCTGCCGATCGCTGTGTAATTCCGGAATACAAATTTGATATTGAGCAATTGACAGAATTAATGGCTGCAGACCGATATAAAAATCCCAGCCGATATTCTATTGTTCTGGTATCTGAAGGTGCGATGTTCACTGGCGACGAAATGATATTTAAAGATTCAGATATGGATGCCTATGGCCATAAGAAATTGGGTGGTGTTGGAGCCCTGGTTTCCGAGGAATTAAAAAACCGTTCTGCAAAATACAATCACGGAAAAACCATCAATGTTGTTAATCAGAAGCTAGCTTACCTGGTGAGGGGCGGCAGCCCGGACGCCATTGACTCGATCGTTCCTATGGCTTATGGCAACCTGGCCCTGGATTTGATTCTACAAGGTGTGCACGGACGTCTGGTGGTTTTGAAAAATGGTCGCTATGATAACATGCCTATTGAAGTGCTTACAGGTGCCAGCAAGGTTGTAGATGTGGATCGATTCTATAATACAGATCGATTGCGTCCGCATTATAAGAAATTTTCCATGAAACCATTATTTATTATGACAGCAGAGGATGGATAAGAGCCGTTTTTGATATCTGATTCTAGTGATGTTATAATGATCCCAGGTCGAAATTATTAAGATCCAAGAAGGAGGAATAAAATGATTTTTCGAGCTTCGAAAAAGGGAAATCTGATTCCAGGTTGGTTCTGGATTTTCCTGATTGGATTTCCTCTTGGGTTTATGGGCTGGTGGTTCCTGCGTTGGTTCTTCTTGCCGTGCCATGAACGAACTTCTGTAGTTGCTATTGAAGCTCCCCGATCAGAAGGTATACCACTCCCTGTAAAGAAAGACGATTTCAGGAAGTTAAAGGGCATTGGGCCTAAAACAGCCGCAGCACTCTACCAGTTAAATATTTTTACTTTTGAACAGTTAGGTTTATTTGATCTGGAAAAATTCACCCAATTATTAAAAGAAAATAACATACCGGTTGGCAGCGCCTCTTTCTGGCAAAAACAGGCAATTTTGGCTGCTGCTGAAGATTGGGAAAGATTGGAAAAACTGCAGAAATAAAATTTATTCCATTTTTAAAGTATTGGATCCCGTTTCCTTATTCAAGTGGCTGCGGGATCCTTTGTTTAAACTTACCGAGAGACTGCTAATTTCACCATTTTACCGGATTTATCAAAGGTTACTCTGGCATAATGACGGTGGATTGTTTTTCCGCTATTTTCCTGGACTTCTAACTTTTTACTTAATGTCACCACATGGCGCTGACCAAGAGTTTCTTCGTGAACTTTACTGCCTAATTGTGCAGTTGGGCAGTTATGACCTTCGCCGCTGCAAATCTTTTTCTCAGAGCTGAGCACCATCTCTGCATCTTCCATCCCGGGTAAATAACGTTTTACCACGTGTTTTACATGCATCAGGGTAGCAGAAGGAATATCAGTCGTCAGGTTAGAGCGATCACATACTGTTTTTACCTCGGCAGGTGTTTGACGGGGTGTTACTGTTGTTTTAGGTTCTTTCCTCTCCGCTGTTTCTGGACTGGCCAGAGGATCTCCAAAGTGCAGGAAAGAGATCAATGTTTTCTGATCCTCTCCGTCGAGGTAACCCTGTCTGGCATTCATCTCACGGGCCATTTCAATTTTGGCTTTTTGTAAGGCAATACCACTGGAGATGCCCTGGTTTATAAATTTCCAGAACAGGGATGCCAGTAAATCAGCTGCAATCAAAGGTGCGGAAACTGATCCATAAGCGGTAACAGAGGAACCCACCACAGCATGAGAGCCGCGTGAGAGGTATTTTAGCGAGATAGAATCTTCGATTTCCCGTCCTTTCAGGTGAGCGCCATAACAAGCTTCTGAGAAAACGAATAATGGTGCGTCATCGTAAGCGTTAATATCCTGGGGACGAAGAGCAACAGGGTAATCAGGACCGGCGCTGCCGTTAGTGAAATCTTTTTGTCCAAACCATTCCGGGGAATCTTCCACCCCATGCAGGTTGAAATAGCCATACCGGGTCTTGGGAACCGGAATTTCTGAATCCTTGCCATAAGGAGGGGAGGTAACCAGATCACCCCGTTCCTGAATTGTTTTGAATACATCCTGGGAAGCAAGCTTCCAGGCTTCTGCCACGTAACCAAAACTTTGATCATGTTTGGCAGTGGCAGCAAAAAGGTTGGAGAGCCACTTCAGGAACATGGCCCAGAGGGATATTTTATTTTCGTTTTTCCCCATATGATGTTCAGATACATGGCGGAGAATATCCAACAATAATCCCGGGTCGCTGCCTGCGCCTCCGGGTAGTCTGCCTACCGGCCACTCGGGTACAAAATAATTTTCATCCAGGGTTCCATACGGGTTATCGGAGGGCACTTCCGCATCTATATCTGCCACGGGATTGGGAAGTTTGTGATAGGGGACTACTTCCGGTCCGCCAACGATCAATAGGGCACCAATCATCAATCCTTTTTGACCTAAAACTCGATCCAGATCCGCCAGGGCTAACTTAAGAGCCCAGGGATCATCAGCGAGAGTGGGTTTGAGACCAAAGTTTGCCATGCTGGAAGGGTCATCTGCCAGCACCATCACTGCGCCCCAGCCTGGTTTTAGCCGGACGGCATAAGTGGTCTTTTTCATTTCTTCAACAATAATGGCAGCGGTTTCAGGTCCAAACTTCTTATTCAATCCTTTTCGGGTTGAAAAGACAACATACATGGGGAATTTTCCGCCGGATCGGCTGGCACTTTTTTTACCCGCTAGCTCCAGGTCATCCTCAATTTGCAAAAGTGTTTCCGGAGTGGGAAAACCTTTGGACTCCATGGTTTCACTGAAATTATGAAATTCAGTGCCGGAATCGGAATTTGTGTTTTTCTCCGAGACCCCTGAAGGAAGCTGATTCCAACCCAGGGCGCCGCTGACAGCTGCGGGAATCCGGATATCCAGATGAGCTTGCAATTGATCTGCCCAAAGATTCCTGTAAGGATGTTGTTCTCCCCAAATTCTTTTGGCAACCTGGCCGATGATATCTTGGGAGGCAGCTTTGTGGATTAATCCAACACCTCGGTCAGATTGACCACCTTTTATCAAAGAATCTGCCAGAATTAGAGTAGGAAGCAAGGTCTCGGGATATTTTGACTGATAATGCTCAGCCAATTGTCTTAAAGCGAGAGCTGGTGTGTCAGTGTCCCGAACCAGCAATCCCAGGTGAGTGGTCGCTGCCAATGGTGATTCAGGATTTAAACCTAATAATGCCGGTAAGTGACTGGCAGCTTGTACCAGATCACCTTTGATAATGCTGGCTCTAATTTGTGCCAAAGGTTGGGCCCACTTAGGGAGCTGATTTTTAACTGCTGAATTTCGGAAGATACGCTGATTGGGTGCCAGGGAATACAATTCACCAATCATGCTCGCTGTTATTTCCTCTGTGGACGAAATCTCATAACGTGCTTGCTGGGCTTCAGCATATTCAGGATCAATTTGGCAAACCTTGTCCACCAGGGAAACAGCCTGTTGGTTTTTCAGGGTTTTTCCAACTGCCTGGGCATGGATTAATTGCACTGGCAAATCACCAGGGAACACAGCCAGCCAACCGAGAGCGGCTTTTCTGATGAAACTGTATTCATTAACAGTGGCAGCAATTCCCAGGATTTCGATTAGTTGGTCTCGATGCCATGGTTGACCTTCACGAGGTTTGTTGAAAGGTGTTTTATTCATAATCATTTCTTCCGTATATCAAAGGATAAGGTGAGAGGTTTTTCTGTCCTATATTTAAATCGATTACACCAGAACTTCCTTTCTTTTTTCTCCGTGGACAAGATTTAATGTCACCAGTACGCCAAGTTGGCGGTGGATTTTCAAATCATTGGGTGCCAGTTTGGAAGCTTTTCGGAGCATTTTTTCGGCCTGGTTATATTGTTTCAAATCTTTCAGTACTCGACCTGCCTGGTAATATCCTTCCGCTTCTGCTGGTTCAATATCAATAGCATTTTGGATTTGCTCAAGAGCCAGGTTATATTGCCTGCGGTCATGATGAACGCGGCCTAATTCCAGCACTGCTTCATAATTGGGATCAACCAGTTTTTTGGCTTTGTACAGGTGATGAACAGCCTGGTCAAGCTGTCCTGTTTTCCGGAGCAGACGGCCTGTTGTCAGGTACAGGTGGGCTTTTTGTTCCCTGGTGTGACCGATTTCATCATTTTTTAAGATATCCAGGGCTGTTCGGATTGCCTGGTCCATTTCGCCAGCTTCAGCGAGCGTGGCAACCAATTCTACTACCAAAGGATATTGATCTGGATAATGGCTGCCGATAATCCGTAATTCATCTATAGCAGCCATAGGACCTTCAATTTGTTTAATCATGGAGGCTCGTTGTAGCCGGAGATCCAGAGAAGTGTCTTGAAGGCTGATGGCTTTATCAATCACTCGCAACGCTTGCTCACTTTGTTTCTGGGCTGTGAGCGTTCTGGCAAATAAGGCTAAAAGTTCAGTATCGTGAGGATCCTGTCCTAGCAGAGTGACCAGATGTTTTTCGGATTCCCGGTAGTTGCCATTTTCAAACGTCAGCAAAGCTGCTGTCTTTCTGGCTTTTTTGTGTTCTGGTGCAAGGGACAGGGCTTGATTGATGCTAGCCAGAGCTTCAGGCATTCGGTGCAAAGCACGTTTTCCAAGCGCCCGTTGAATCCAGCTGTCTACCTGCTCAGGATTCAAAGAAAGAGCTTTGTCAAAGGATTTCACAGCTGATAATCCTTGTTTGGCGTCTAAATGTTTTTTACCAAGAGCGAGAAAATGACCTGTATACTCGGGTTCCAAATCAATTGCTTTTTGATAATTTTCAACTGTCCGGTTGTAATCCAGACTCATTTCTGCTGCCAGGGCAAACCAGCGGGGTTCATCATTCCAGAGTTGGATCGCTTTTCCCATGGATTCTTCTGCGGAGAGAAGATCATCAACACCTTTGGCTGCCTGTGCAAATAAGACAAAATAGAGAGGAACCTGGGTTTGGTAAATTCTTTTGGCGGTTTCCAGGGCAGATGAGGCAGCCTTGAAGGTTTGATCTGGATGGCTTTTCATGAGTGCCAAAGCGATCTGGGCGTCCAGGAGAGGATTTTGACCCAATTGATCGAGGTGATCATGGGCTGCCTGGGAAGCAAAAACCTTTTGTCTGCTGTGCCGGTAAGCTGCAATCAGAGCAGCCTGCTCTTCCGGAGTTTCAACCAGTTTTTTGAAAATTTCAGCAGTTTCCTGGGAGGGAGAAAATACAGCATCTCCCCGGGCTTCCAATTTCTTGATTAAAGTGTTATCAACTTCAAGTTTTGTAAGGGCTTTAATGCAGCTCTTAAAACTCTGGTAGACATCCGAAGAAAGCGCTATCTGGCTTGGCGCATTGTTAATAACTTTGAAGGTTTCGAAAAATCGCCGGTTTTCTGCCAGGTGAATATAACCTTGCGCTAATTCAAAAAGGGATCTCTTTTCAGCAGGGGATATGTCCACTGCATGTTGCAAATGTGTGGCTGCTTCGTCCCAGCGGTGGATTTCCAGGGCTGTTTTCCCCAGGGCAATTTCCATGCTGGTATTGAAAATTCGAGCTTCCATCGGCGTGTTTTTCCACAGGTCGACAGCTTTGTCATAATTAATCATTGCTTCGGCAAGGCTTCCTTGCCTGTTTAGAATCCGGGCCTGAAGTGCGCTCACACGTGGATTTTCATCGGGTTGGGATACAAGCAAGTTGCTAATTTCAGCTGCTTTTACTTCCTGGGCTTGATCCAGGGCCAGTTCTGCTGCCAGGCAGAGGGTAGAAATTTTGTGATTGGAGATTTTTTCACCTAACGGCAGATTTGCTAATTGGAGATTGGCAAGCAGTTCTTCGGCTATTTCCTTGCGTAAAGTAGCGCTGGCCAGATCAGCAGCCAATGCAGTTGCAGTTTCAATTTCCTCATCCGTGTGTTTGGAGTCCTGAAAACCTGATAATGCTTCCTGGGCGTGGTAAAAAGCTTCTTCATACGCGCCAATCTGAACTTGAACACGAGCCATTTTTTGATGCAGGGCAGGCTGGCCTGGAGACAAATCCAATGCATTGGAAAGGCTGGCAATGGCTGCCTGGTGGCGGTCTCCTTTGATTAACAAATCAGCTTTTTGAATGCGCCACTCAGGTTCATTCAGATCTGCGCTGATAGCCTGGTCAAGTAGTTCAAGGGCTTTTTGGTGATCATCCATCACAGAATAACCTTCTGCCTGATGGGACCAGATTCTGGGCAGTAGGGCAGAGGGTTCAGGATTGGCTTTACAGATATTGATTGCCTTATTCAAGCTTTGCATACCGGATTCAATCTCACCTAATTGAATGAGTGCATTACCGGTCAGGAGTAAATTTTCTGGCTGCACATCTTCAAATTTGGCTAACATCGAGAAGGCCGCGGCGGCTTCTTTTTTGTTTCCAGCGGATGCCTGGGCTTTACCGAGATGGATATAAGCGGTTGGTTCTTCCGGATTTATCCGGATCAATTTCTTAAGGGCGGAAATTCCTTCTTCTGGAGAGCCAATTTCCAGTGTAAAAGCAGCTACCCAGGATAGATTCTCAGAATCCTGAGGCGCAATATCGGCGGCTTGTTTTGCTGCAACAAGAGCGTTTGAGTTTAAGTTGGCAGACTGGTAGGCTTCAGCCAGTTTTTGAGTGAGCTGCAAATCAGCGGGGAAACGATCGTGCCCGTCTTGGAGAGCTGCAATTGCGGTTTCAATTTCACCAAGTTTTAATGCTGCCTTTCCCAAACCTGCACTGATGCGGGGAGACCAGTTTGGATCAGTCATTAACCGGCTTTCACGCGACTTCTGGAAAGAGAGAATAGATTTTTTATAATTGCCATTGGCTATCTGGGCTTCTCCCATTAATACCAGGGCAATATCATTTTCAGGTTCAATAGCCAGCGCTTTATCCAGCATATCTGCGGCTGTACGCGGGTTAGCGCCTATTTGCAAAACCGCATCGGCATAATATAGATACACTTCCACGTCCAGCGGGTTTTGATCAACAACCTGGATTAGATAGGGCAGGGCTTTTTCGGGTTCATGAAGATCTATTAGCAATTTTCCATAAAGATAATTTGCTTCCTGGTTTGCAGGGAATCGCTCGTTTAGGACTTTTAAGATGGAACGAGCTTGGTCAAGATAACCCAATGCATAGTAGGAGCGGCTGATGCCCAGCTGGATTTCGCATACAGATTTTTGATTAATACTTTCAGCCTCAGCTGCAGCTTCCGATTTTTGATAAGTGTCGAGAGCCTTGGAATGATTCATCTCTCCGGATGCAATCTCGGCTAACTTGAAATAAATAATTGCTTGGCTATCTGCTGCAGTAAGCCCGGCATTAAGCGTTTGACGTGCCTGATCAATCTGTTCGCCTTTCAATTGACATTCTGCCAGGGTTAACCAGGACTGTTCCAGTTCTGGTCTAAGTTCTACTGCACGATTCAAATGAGCAAATCCTTCTTCGTATTGGCCCACTGAATAAAGGGCCTTTCCTTTTAATCCTAAAGCTTTGCTGTTGTCCGGTTCCTGGGCAAGGATCTGATTGCAGGCAGAGACGGTTCTTCTATATTGTTCTGCTGAAAATGCGCAATTGGCAAAAGCGAGTAAATCGTCCAGGGGAAGGTATGATTTTGGACTTGTATTTGTTT
Source organism: uncultured Nitrosomonadaceae bacterium (assembly GCA_964195965.1). GTDB lineage: Bacteria > Chloroflexota > Anaerolineae > Anaerolineales > UBA11858 > B10-G9. The sequence continues at coordinate 1,733 of CAXMRF010000062.1, read as the reverse complement.
CAATGGCTGTTTGCAGTTTGGTTAGAACCGATGCTCGAACTTCAAGAGACTCGTTCCAGGCTTCCGCCTCTTCGAGGTAATTTGCAAGCTTGCGCTGGATATCTAAATCCTGGGGGTGCAGTATGGTCAGGATCTGGGCGGCTTTAGCGGCATCAACATAGTTGCCTTGTGATCTGAGAGATTCCACATAATTTATATGTGAGTTTAAATGATTGGGGTATTTATTCAAATAATTTTTGGCTGCCAGGGCACTTTCCTGATATAAACCCAATTTCAGCAGGACTGTGCTGAGGTTTTCCAGGGGAGTTTCCTGGGATAATTCCAAAGCTTGCAACGCTAAATGTTCTGCCCGGAGAGATTGATCCTGGGTATCTGCGTATTCCGCCAGGGCAAGGGTCAGGTCTGGATGTTCCGGCAGGGGATCCGGTAATTTTCCGACCAGATCGCCGACTGCAGCAAATTGATTCTTTTCAAGCAAAGAACGGATAATCTCGGCAACTTCTGTGAGGTTTTCATCTCTGCCTTCCTCGCTGCTGAGAGATCCCTTCAAATCCTGCCAGGCCTTGTCACTTACTTGTGGTTCATCTAAATGGGATTTCACTTTATTGAGATTGGCTGTTACTTTCCCTTGAATCTTTTGGTTTTGATCAGCAGCTTCCTCTAATAGCTTCAGGGCTTTTTCATCGTTTCCAGCCAATTGATTCAAGAAAGAGACTACTAATATTTCCTGGATGCTGCCCGAGGTGGGATCCAGACTGGATAATAAAGCCTGGGCAACCATTGCGACCAGATCGGGAACTTCTTTTTGAATAACCTTAAACCATTTTTCAAGGTCTCCAATCTCCAGAGAGACTACTACCTGAACCAATAGATCGATCAGGGTTTCTGGGGTTAAAGGATTGGAAAGCAGAACCTGGAGAGCAAAACCGGGTTCCAGGGTACGCAGGTAATCAGCCTGGTCATCGACCAGGTTAAACAGGACCATCAGGGGGATCTGCCAATTATTTCGATTGGCATACTGACTGGTGATTTCCTGCCAGCTTTTGCCCGTATCCTTTTCTCCCAGCAACGCCAGGGCCAATAAAAACCCTTCGATTAAATCGATCGGTTGTTCCTGGTTCTCCTCATAGTCCTGGTAAGTTTGATGTACCTTCGACTTTAGGTCGGCTGAAAGGGCATCAAAGGACTGGATTGGGTAGGGGACCGGCTCATCAGCACCATCTCTGGTGAGTAAAACGGCACCTATCCTGCCGGGAGTCCAATCTGCGGGATCTTGACCGATATCCTGAACGAGAACTTGGGAAAAATCAAGGGAATCAAATTTTCCCCAGATCAAAGGACTGCGCCTTAAGGCAGTAATTGCCCAGGGCCAGGATTCTTCAGGAAAAATATTTTTTAGTGTTTTAAGGCGTTGGAGTTCCTGCTGTTCCATATTAAATCCGTTAGCTAAGGCCGATATACAGGGTGAGTACGATACCAAAGATCATAAAGACAGATCCACTAATTACCAGGAATACGCCGATACCTTTGGTGGTCTGGATCAAGTTGCTGGTAGCATCCATGAGGGATGAAGCATTGTCAACCAGGCCGGACAAGTCATCTGCAATACCCTTTTCAGTAATGTGGATGATTGTCTTGCTGATCGCTCTGGTATCCTTGCCAATGGACCGGATTACCAGGATGGCAACCCCAGTTGCAAAGGTAATCAAACCAATCAGGAATAAGCCTGATGC
>CAXMRF010000061.1:0-11500 GCA_964195965.1 uncultured Nitrosomonadaceae bacterium | reverse complement strand
TTAGCTCTGGGTTTGTTTTTACGTCCCCAATAACATTTTAAAGCTCCATTGTTCGAACGAGGGACTTGCGCATAGGTAATAAGTGTAAATGGACAATTCCCCATCCCGCTTAAAGAAAAAGGTTGACTGGAAAACGAGTAATTATTATAATGTCCGTACATTAGGACAATTAATGAAATTTTCCATCCGGTCATCCTAAATGAGGAAAACAATGAAGAATTTGAGCCGGGCCAGTAAAGTTCCCTTGTATTACCAATTATTTGAAATATTAGATGACCAAATTAACGAGGGGATGTGGCAGCCTGAAGAAATGCTGCCAACGGAAAACGAATTGGTAACTCGTTATCAACTCAGCCGGGCGACAGTCCGGCAAGCTTTTGAATTGCTGGTTAATAAAGGTAAAGTTTATCGCCGGCGAGGTCAGGGTACCTTTGTCTCTAAGCCAACTTTTGAACAAAACTTGAACAGAATTGTTAGTTTTTGGGATGATATGCATCAACGAGGATTGAAGCCTGGCACCAGGGTGCTTACAAGCGAATTAATTCAAGCTTCAGAAGATGTAGTTGAAACTTTGAAGATAGAGCCAAATGAAGAGCTTGCCAGTTTGGTCCGTCTCAGGTTGGCAGACGATGAACCACTCAGTATTGAGCATTCCTTATTGGTGCATAGTTTTTGCCCGGGTATTCTGGAACAAGATTATGCTAATAATTCCTTGCGTAAAATGCTGGCTGATCTATTCAATATCCACATTTCAAATGCGAAGCAGATCATTCGGGCTGTGCCTGCCACAGAAAAACTTGCTGATTTGCTTAATGTAGACCTTAACGCCCCTTTACTTTATATCGACAGAATATCTTATACGGATGATGGAACACCCATTGAATATTTGCGGATTAATTTACGCGGAGACCGCTATTCGTTCCATTCCGAACTGCGAGATTGATAAAGATGAAAAAAGAATTTGGTATTGTCACCCTGGGTGAATTATTGATTGATATGTTTCCCGGAAAAATAGGTGCCCGAATAGGTGAAGTGGAATCTTTTATACCGAAACCGGGCGGTGCTCCTGCTAATGTGGCTGTCGCAGCTAGCCGCCTGGGAATCAAGAGTGCCTTTATCGGGAAGGTAGGCGAGGATTTATTCGGGAGTTACCTGGAAAAAGTACTGGATCAAGAAAATGTAGATACCCGGGGTTTACTTTTTGACTCCGATGCGCGAACTACGATGGCAATAATTGCGATGCCAGATAAGAATTCTGCAGAATTCGTGTTTTATAGAAATCCGGGAGCTGATCAGCTCCTAAAAGTTGAAGATTTGGATATCAAATTGCTTCAATCCACCAGATCTCTTCATATTGGTTCTGTTAGTTTGACAGACGAACCAGCGCGGTCGGCAACATACAAAGCAGCTCAAATCGCCCGGGATGCTGGAGCACTGGTCTCTTATGATGTGACTTATCGGCCTTCCTTGTGGAAAGATCCTGCCGAAGCCTTGAGCCAGGCTCAGAGGATGTTAAAGGAAGTTGACCTGGTGAAAGTGAATGAAGAAGAAGCTGCGTTATTAACAGGGCTGGATAATCTAAACCCTGTAGATATTGTTCAAGTAAAAAAAGCAGCTTTGGAACTGCTTAAAAAAGGTCCGGAAATCGTGATTGTTACTTTGGGCGCAGAAGGCAGTTATTTTCAAATTGCTGAAGGCGGCGCTTATATAAAGCCGTTCAAAGTTGAAACAGTGGATGCTGTTGGATGCGGGGACGCTTTTGTTGCCGGGCTATTGTCCAGGCTTATTTCTGATGAAGATTGGCGAAATGAATTATCTGTGGAAGCATTAAAGGAACACTTGAAATTTGCCAATGCTGTAGGAGCCTTAACGTCATTAAAACGGGGAGCAATCCCGGCTTTACCAACCAAACAGGAAGTTAAACAATTTTTAGCAACAAGGAAATGAGGCAGATCTATGAAAAAAAAGGATTTATATACGAGCGCTGAGCTGATTGACAAAGCTCGGGAATTGAGACTGGAGATACTTGAAATGACTACGAGGGCGGGCTCAGGACATCCTTCCAGTTCCTGGTCTTCCGTTGAAATTGTAACTGCGCTGTATTTTGGCGGAGTACTTCGTTTTCAGGCTGAGGATCCCTGGTGGGAGGATCGGGATCGGTTCATCATGAGCAAAGGGCACGCAGCTCCTTTGTTATATGCAGCCTTATCTCATGCGGGATATTTCAGCACCGATGAGCTAAAACGCCTGCGGGAGGTTGGCAGCCCGGTCCAGGGACATCCCATTCGGGGCATGATGCCGGGGGTTGAGGCCACCACTGGATCTTTGGGTCAGGGATTATCTCTTGGTTTGGGGCATGTTCTGGGCGGCAGATTGGATGGGAAAAAATTCAGAGTATATGTTCTGCTTGGTGATGGCGAGTGTGAAGCAGGGCAAATTTGGGAAGCAGCCATGGCAGCAGCCCATTTTAAGGCGGGTAACCTGGTGGCGATTTTGGATTACAACAAATTTCAGGAGACAGGTCCAATCAGCAGGGAGATTGGGCTGGAGCCATTGGTTGATAAATGGAAATCCTTTGGATGGACAGTTCATGAAGTTAATGGTCACGATCTGGATGAACTTTTAGATAAATTTCAATTGATCAAGCAGTTGGAAGCGACCGGTAAACCCCAGATTATTATTGCTCACACCATAAAAGGAAAGGGCGTGTCCTTTGTAGAAGCAGACTTTACCTATCATGGTCGAGCTTTGAATGAAGAACAAGCTAAATTAGCACGGGAGGAAATCAATGCAGCTCGGTAAAGAAGCAGGATTAGAATTATGTGATTTGCCGCTCCGTAATATTTTTGGAGATGCGCTCTTGGATTTAGCGAGAAGCAATCCCAGAGTAGTCGTTTTGGATGGTGACCTGGGTAATTCAACCAAAGCAGAATATGTTCGCCAGGAATTTCCAGAACGATTTTTTAATATTGGTATTGCTGAAAGCAACCTGGTGGGTATAGGCGCTGGTTTGGCCGGCGCAGGATATTACCCGTTTATTGTTAGTTTTTCTTCTTTTCTGCTATGTAATGCCTATGATCAAATTCGTTTGGCTGTAGCTATGTCCGAAATTGATGCAACTATAATCGGCAGCCATGGCGGAATTACTCTGGGTAAAGACGGACCGACTCAAATGGGAATTGAAGATTTGGCACTGATGGGCGGATTACCAACCTTTACGATTATTGTTCCTTCGGATCCGGCAACGATGCACGCGGCAGTCAAAGCAGCCCCGAATATTAAGGGTCCAGTTTTTATTCGATCAAGTCGGGTGCCCATGCCTTATATTTATCCTATGGAAGACACCCCCTTTGAAGTGGGTGTGGCTAACCGGGTCAGGGAAGGCGCCGATTTGACAATTATCGGTTGCGGCATGATGGTATCAGCCGGCCTGGACGCGGCGGCAATGCTTGCAAAAAAGGGCATTGAGGCTAGAGTTGTTGATTTGCATACTATCCGTCCGATGGACGTAGAAGCGATCAATGCTGCAGCCAGAGATACTGGTGCCATCGTTTGTGCGGAGGAACATTTGCTCCAGGGCGGCATGGGAAGCAACGTGGCCCGGATTGTTGCCGAGCATTTCCCAGTACCTATGAGATTTGTAGGATTGAAGGACACCTACGTGGAATCTGGGGATCCCTGGGATCTGTTGAAAAAATACAACCTCACAGCGGATGATATTGCAGCGGCAGGCGAAGCTGTGGTAAAAGCAAAAAAGGAAGCCTGAAATGATCTCGAAGGAACTGCTTCGCAGGCAAAAAGAGAATAATCCAATCCGGGTAGGCGCAAGTGCAATCGAGTGGATGGGCAGTGGTTTATTAGCGGCATTTGCCCATGTTCCAGGAATGGAAATTTCTGCAGTCGCCAACGCAGACGTCCAGGAGGGCATAGATGGTTTGATAGCTGCGGGAATTAATCGGGAGCAGATTCTTGTCAGCGATAATCTCGCTGAAATCGAAGACGCCATTAGATCAGGAAAAAGAATTGTGACAGCTGATCCCCGATTGCTGGCACAAATAGATGCGCTGGATATAGTCACAGATTCGACCTGGTCTCCGGCAATTGGTGCAGAAGTGGCGGATGCTTGCATACAATATAAAAAGGACGTTGTACTGGTAAATATAGAAGCGGATGTCACAGTTGGACACATTCTGAAAAAGAAAGCTGCTGAGGCAGGTATTTTATATTCTGTTTCTTCAGGTGATGAACCCGGTTGTTTAATGGAACTCTATGACTATGTAGTAAGCCTGGGTTATGAAGTAATTACAATCGGGAAGGGAAAAAACAATCCGCTTAATACGGCAGCTACGCCAGAATTAGTAGCTGAGTCTGCTGCCAAAGCGAACAAAGATCCTGTCCAGGTGGCTTCTTACGTGGACGGAACAAAGACCATGTTTGAAATGACTTGCGCTGCCAATGCCACTGGATGTAAACCTATGCAGCGAGGCATGATTGGTCCGGAAGCCTCTTTTGAAAATATTTCAAAGATATTTGCTTTAGAGGAAGATGGAGGTATCAGTAAATTCCCTGGAAATATTGATTTTGTTCAGGGTCCTTCCATGTCAGGCGGCGTATTTGTAACTGTAAAAGTTGATGATGAACGCATACAGGATGATTTGAATTACCTCAAAGTAGGATCTGGGAAATATTTTACTTTTTTCAGACATTACCATTTATGGTTTCTTGAAGCTTCTATTTCTATCGCACAGGCCTATCTGAACAGACAGGTTTGGCTGGCTCCTCTGGATGTGCCCATTGCAGACGTGATGACTATTGCAAAGAAAGATTTAAAGGTTGGGGAAATTCTGGAAAGATTTGGCGGCTATACCAATTATGGTGTGATGGAATTAGCGGAATCTGCCCGAAAATTAAATGCTTTGCCAGTGGGTTTAAGTCCGGGCGCAAGGGTTGTTAAACCAATTAAAGCCGGACAAATTATTGCCTGGTCTGATGTGGAATTGGATGAAGAGAGCACTGTTGTAAAACTGAGGCGAGCGCAAGATGCCCTGTTTCAATAAGTTTTTGTTCGAATCGTATAGTAAAGGAGCTTGAAATGCAAATAGGTGTATTTACTGCTTTATGGGGGAACCTTTCCTTTGAGGAAGCTCTTGATAAAGCTGTCACTTTTGGAATTACCGCAGTTGAAATTGGCGCTGGTGGCTACCCTGGTCAACCACATTGCCCAGTGGATGAACTTCTGGACAGTGAAACCAAACGTGATGAATGGTTAGGAAAGATCAAAGATCGTGGCTTAACCCTCAGCGCGTTGAGCATCCATAATAATCCTGTCCACCCTGATAAAAAAGTTGCAGAAGAAGCTGATCAGGTTATCAAAAATGCCATCAAATTGGCTTCCTTGCTGGGTGTTCCAACAATCAACGGATTTTCAGGTTTACCTGCTGGGGCTGCAAAAGATACCATGCCGAACTGGGTAACCTGCGCTTGGCCTCCACACTTTCTTGAGATACTGGATTATCAATGGAACGAGATCGCTATTCCATACTGGAAAACTATTCATCCTTTACTGGAAGAAAATAACCTGACCCTGGGTTTTGAAATGCACCCGGGCATCCTGGTTTATAACGTGGATACATTACTGCGTTTAAGGGAAGAAGTTGGGCCACGATTGGGATGCAACTTTGATCCCAGCCATTTGTGGTGGAATGGTGTAGATCCGGTAGCAGCTATCCGTAAATTGGGAGATTCAATCTTCCATGTTCACGGGAAAGATGTTTATGTAGATCCATTTAATACTCAGATCAATGGATGTAATGATTACAAACATTATGGAGACATACCCAAACGATCCTGGACATTCAGATCAATTGGATATGGCCATGATTTGAAGGCCTGGAAAGATATTATCAGTGCCTTAAAGATGGTCGGTTACGATTACGTAGTATCGATTGAACATGAAGACGCCATGATGTCCCCGGATGAAGGCCTGGGTAAAGCGGTCGCTATATTAAAAGATGCTTTGATTTTTGAAGAAGCAGGCGAAATGTTCTGGGCATAAAATTATGAAATTAGTCTTATTTGACCTGGATGGAACTTTATTAAAGGCGGAGGGGATAGGCAGGCGCTCATCCAGGAAAGCCCTGGAAACGGTATTTGGCACTTCAGGAAATTTGGACGAATTTTATCCTGGAGGAAGAACCCAGGAAGCGATATTTGTGGACACTTTGGCTGGTGCCGGGATAGGGGGACATGATTATCTTGAGAAGCGGGATGAGTTATATAAAATATTCCTGGTTAGTTTCCAGGAATATTTAAGACTGGGAGAACATCGGATCCAGCAGCTACCCGGAGCAAATGATTTGATCCGTTTTCTAAAACGGAATACAAATCATACTCTTGGTATCGTGACGGGCAATCATCAGGAAATCGCCAAACTTAAACTTCAATCTGCCGGCTTGGATCCAGGCTGGTTTCTGATTGGCGCTTATGGTCAGGAATCTGCTGATCGTTCAGACCTGGTTCCGTTGGCGCAAAAAAGAGCTGAAACCATCACGGGCAAGAGATTTCCAGAATATAGAACTATTGTTATTGGCGACACAACCAGGGACGTGCTGAGCGCGCAGTCTGTAGGGGCAACCAGCTTTGCTTTAACTTCAGGCACGGATGATCGGGAATTGCTGAGTTCTGTGAATCCGGATTATATATTTGATGGACTTCAGGAGGTATTGGATTTATTTTTGCTTTTTGAAGAAAAACCAGGAGGAACAAATGGGATTTAAAGAAGTTGATGGCCATCGGGGAGAAGAGATTGGTGTGGGCATGTTGGGATACGGGTTTATGGGCCGGGCCCACAGCAATGCGTTGAGAAAATTGCCTTATATGATGTACCCGCCTCCTGCTTTGCCTGTTCCTGTTGCCGTTTGCGGGCGCAGCGAGAAAGAGGTTGCAGAAATGGCTTCCCGGTTTGGTTATCAGGGATATTACACAAAATGGGAAGAGATGCTGGCAGATGATCGCGTTCAGCTATTCGATAATGTAGCGCCTAATATTGTTCACGAAGAACCCTGTGTTATGGCAGCTGAAAACGGAATCCATATTTTGTGTGAAAAACCACTGGCGAGAACAACGGAAGAATCCAAACGGATGTGGGATGCCGTCAAAGAAAATCAAGTCAAAGCGATGGTGGCTTTTAATTACCGATTTGTCCCTGCAGTACGCAAAGCCAGGGATTTAATTTCTAGCGGCGCACTGGGAAAAATTTATCATTTTAGAGCTGCTTATTTGCAGGATTGGATATTGCCTCACTTTAATACCCCATTATTATGGCGGCACAATAAAGAGATCTCTGGCACAGGCGCCCTGGGAGATTTTTCCCATATTATTGATATAGGTCACTTTTTGCTGGGATCCCGAATAAAAAGCGTGCAATCAACCCTGAAAAACTACATCCCGGAACGTCTGTTGTTGGACGGCAGCGGTTCCGGCAATGTGGATGTCGACGATGCCTTTGCTTCAGTGATTGAATTTGAAAATGGCGCCCTGGGTACACTGGAAGGGACCAGACTGGCCAGTGGTCGGAAAAATTATCATGTATTTGAAGTTAATGGTGAAAAAGGTTCAATTGCCTGGAATCTGGAACGCTTAAATGAATTGGATATTCAGTGGGCAGAGGGTGAACCGGCTGACTGCAGAGGATTTCAGAATGTTCTGGTGACAGAAGATTCTGATCCCTGGATGGGCAATTGGTGGCCCCCAGGGCATATGATTGGTTGGGAGCATACATTTGTTCATGAAATTTATCATTTGTTGGATTGTATAGTAAATGATCGGGAAGTAGGTCCAGCAGGGGCAACTTTTGAAGATGGATACAATGCTTGTGTGGTTGCTGATGCGATGGTAGAGTCCTCTGAAACTGGCAGGCGGATTGATTGTAAGTACTGATCATTACAAGGCAGGAGAGGGCGTTTTAGCGTACCCTGTTTGATTTAGAAGTGCTGACATAAGTCACATTCTGGCTTAAAACACCTTGACAATTAAAAACGATCCCACTATGATTGAGTAAGTTGTAATTACAGGATAACAACATTATATGTCTTCCCGAATTCCTACTCAACAAATTGATCGTAATTCATTTATTCCTTTTTATATTCAGGTGATTGATTCGCTGACTGAGTATATCGAAAGTAATAATCTTCTACCGGGCCATCAGCTTCCTGGAGAAGCCGATTTATGTCGGGCTTTTGACGTCAGTCGGACAGTAATTCGCCAGGCTTTGCAGGAGCTTGAGTATAAAGGATTGATTTTTCGAGAGAAAGGCCGGGGCACTTTTGTTGCCAAGCCTAAAATCCATGAAGGTCTTTTTCAGGAATTAACCGGTTTTTACCAGGACATGGTCGCGAAAGGCCATTTGCCTCGTTCCGACGTATTAAAACAGGAACAGGTTAGTGCCAACCAAAAAATTGCTGACTATTTAAATCTTGAAACAGGAACACCTGTTATCCAGATTGATCGCTTGCGATATGTGAATCATGAGCCAATCGTCCTGGTAACCACTTATTTACCATATCAGCTTTGTCCAGATTTGATTGATGTGGATCTTACGAACCAATCTCTATATGCTTATCTGGAAAATGAACATGGTTTATTTATTGCCAGGGGAAAACGATTTCTAGAGGCAGTGGTCGCTAATCAATTAGAAGCTGAATTACTCAAAGTGGATATTGGTTCGCCTCTTATCCTGTTAAACAGTGTCAGCTATTTAACTGATGGCACACCCATTGAATACTTCCACGCTCTACACCGGGGGGATCGATCCAGATTTGAAACAGAACTGGTTAGAGTTCACGAACCGGGCGAATTGAATAGAAAAATTCTAGATGTGAATAATTCTTAATGATTTGATACTTGCTATAAAAAAATCATCAACTAATAAATATTTATCTGGATATACAAGGAGAGATAAGATGAGCAAAATGAAGGTTGGTATCGATAGTTATTGTTTCCATCGCTATTTTGGTGAGGTTTATCCCCACCAGACTGCCCCTGAGAAGACAATGACCATGGAAGATTTCCTGGCGTATGCGAAATATTTGGACGTGGATGGAGTTTCATTGGAATCCTGCTTTTTTCCATCATTTGATAAGGGATGGTTCAAAGATCTGAACGCCCAATTGGATGAATATGGCTTTGATCGGGTCTATGCCTGGGGCCATCCGGATGGCTTGGAAGCCGGTAAGAACCGGGAAGAATTTGACAGTATGGTAGCCCAAATCCCCAATGCAAAAGCTATCGGCGCTGATGTTATGCGCGTAGTAGCCAGCAGCTTAATGTTCCGCTTTGAACCTCATGGACCCCAGCTTGATATCCTGGTGGACTGGTTTAAAGAAGCTGTCAAGGTTGCGGAAGAATATGGTGTGAAACTGGCAGTAGAAAATCATATAGACTATACAGCTGATGAATGTTTGGAATTACTTGAGCGAGTGGATTCTCCCTATTTTGGATTAAATCTGGATACAGGCAATTTCCTGCGATTGCTGGATGATCCTGTTGAAGGCACCAAAAAACTCGCCAAGCGGGTTTTTGCTACCCATATTAAAGACCTAAAACCAGTTGCTGGTGTTGATGCTCGGGAATGGTACTTTTTCTCCTCGACACCCGTGGGTGATGGCCTGGTAAATAACCAGCAAATTGCTCAGTACCTGTATGATGCCGGATACGAAGGATTCCTGGCAGTAGAAACTGACTCTTTGCATCCTGATTATGACGGGCAGGAATTCGACGCCATAGCCAAGAGCGTAGCTAACCTTAAACGGATCGCAGCTAGCGTTTATTAGGTGCCAAATATCACTACTTGGGCAACTACGTCCTCTACTTCGTTGACACAGAGAAGGAATATTGCTAATATTAGCAGTACTTCCTTCAATAATTCAAATAAGTGAATCTATGACTGTTGCCCAAGAAAATTTTGAAACAAAATCACGAAATGGTCTTCCGCATTTATCAGCTGTGGAATTGGCATCTGTTGGTTTAGTAAGAAAGATGGGTCCTCTTTCCAGAACTGATTTGGCAGAATTATTGGATCTGTCCCGCGGAAGCGTTACAGCTATAGCTGGAAATTTGGTAGAACTAAAAGTCCTTACCGAAGTGGGACACGGTAAATCCGAAGGTGGAAGGCGGCCAAAGCTGCTGGATATTAACGCGGGGTTGGGCTATATAGCCGGGGTTGATATTGGCGCTACAAGTGTAGACCTGGCATTGGCAGATTTTAGGGGAGAGATTTTAGAAAGGCGATCTGAATCTGCAGATGTGAGAGATGCACCAGATCAGGTACTTGGCCGGGTCAATAGTTTCATCACCGATATGCTAGAAAGGCAGGGTGCCACGGAAAAAGATTTAGTTGGATTAGGTATTGGAGTTCCTGGACCGGTTCAATTTCCTTCAGGTTTATTGATTGAACCTCCCCTGATGCCGGCCTGGGATAGTTTTCCAATCAAGGATTACCTTCGGAGAAAATTTCCACAGGTGAATCCAGCAGTTGACAATGATGTCAACATTATGGCGATGGGAGAGGCCAGGGTTGGTGGGGGAAAAGGTATTGAAAACTTCTTTTATATCAAAATAGGCACCGGCATTGGTTGCGGTGTGATTGTTAGAAATGAGATTTATCGCGGTAGTGATGGAACAGCTGGTGACGTGGGCCACATATGCGTGGATTATAACGGTCCAATCTGTCACTGCGGGAATGCAGGATGTTTGGAGGTACTGGCTGCAGGTCCTGCTATTGCAAAACGGGGAATGGAAGCAGCCAATAAAGGCGACAGCAAAATCATGGCTGACCGAATGGAAATTAATAACGGAAAATTAACCGCTAAGGACGTAGGAAGTGCAGCAGCAGCTGGAGATCAAGCCGCCCTTCGTATCATTGCAGAAAGCGGAAAAATGATAGGTGGCGTTCTGGCTGGGTTGGTGAATTTTTCTAATCCCCGCGCTATTTTCATTGGTGGGGGAGTTAGCAAAATTGGCCACCATTTATTATCCACGATTCGGCAGGCAACCTTGCGGAGGGCGACAGCTTTGTCCACTCGCGCTTTAATAATTGATTATTCCGAGCTAGGTGATGATGCTGGAGTATATGGAGCAATTTGGCTGGCAATTGAGAATGTATTTGTGTCGGCCTGAATAGAATAATTGGGAGAAAAAACATGAAAACATTAAATGTGGCAATTCTGGGTACAAAATTCATGGGCAAAGCCCACAGCAATGCCTGGTTAAATTCTCCCCATTTTTTCGAGATGGGCATTAAACCAGTTATGAAGTTAGCATGCGGTCAGAATGAAACTGACCTGAAAGCATTTGCTGAACGCTGGGGTTGGGAACAAACCGAAACTGATTGGCAAAAAGTTATTCAAAACGACGATATTGATATTATTGACATTTCTGTTCCCACTTATCTCCATCATGAAATTGCAGTGGCAGCAGCTAAGGCCGGAAAACATATTTTTTG
>CAXMRF010000060.1:0-11628 GCA_964195965.1 uncultured Nitrosomonadaceae bacterium | reverse complement strand
CTGTTTCACTTCTGCTACTACAAGCCTGCTGAGATCGCAGGAATTATTTTTACTGGAGAAAAAAAGCTGGCTGTCCAGGGTAATTTTTTCCAGTTTGTTTTTATTTACCAGGGTAATTCGGCTATAGCGGGTTTCCAAAGATGGCAGAAGTGCCCCGGGATTGAAGGGTGAATTGGCCGCAAGGAATTTGCTTTCCGCGGCTGGGATTTGCAACTGCCAACCACCGGTCCTGATCCGATTCTTATGTGTTCTTTTCCGATTATCTTTAAATTTCACTTCCAGGTACGAGATTTGAGAATCAAGATAAGTTCGCTCCCGGATTTTCCAGCGCTTTCCGGAGCCAATCTGATGCTGGTGAAAAAAATAAAGATCAATAGTATCGAAATAAAGGGTGCGATAATGGTTGATTCTCCGCCCCTCGGTTTCGAGGATCTGGTAGTCTGATTCCAGGCCAGTCAGTACATTGTTGAATTGGTTTCCAGGAATAATGTATTTGGTTTCCTTCCGATCCATAAAAGCGGACTTGCCTAATTCTTCCAAACTGATAGGCGAAAATTGCCCAAGAAACGGCTGCCGGGACCAGGAGATATATTCATTCGCGATCAACCTAAAAATTGTTTTTTGCTGGAATTTATTTTGATCTTGCCGGATAACACTATCCATGACGAATCCCTTAGTTTTATAAATATCAGGATACAAATAAAATATTAAGAGATTGTTAGGTTGGTGTAATAATCCAGTAAAACAGGTAGGGATAAAAACAGGAAGTGGATGGTTCTCCTCACAGAGGAAATGCAATCAAATTCATGCTACAATATCGGTACCATGACAGATAAAAAGAAGTCCCAGGCAGGATCCTTTTTTTGGCAAATTATCTTTCCAGCATTCATTGGATTGGTTCTTGTTCTCCTGGCAGGTGGTTGGATTGTGTTAAAAACAAGCACCGGAAACCTTTCCCGGTATGCAGAAGTTTCCACGGTATTCTTACTCATTCCTGTTTTTTTTAATGCATTACTAGTAATGGTCATCCTGGGCGCTTCGGTATATTTAATCCTCAGGATTATTCATGGTTTACCCTCTATCACAGAGCGTATATTGGCAATCTTAGAAAAAATTCAACAGAGTGTTACGGTATTTTCAAAAAACCTGACCAAAATTGTAATTCAGCCGACTGCTTTTCTGGCGGGTTTCCGGCGTGCTTCTTCAAAAGAAAATCAAGAAATTAATTTGAATGAATGAAAAAGGCGGTATGGTTATATGAATGGTGAAAATCAGGATAAACAAGACAATAATGCCCTTTACATCATTCTGGGTGCTCTTCTAGGCGCGCTAACCGGGGCTGGCGCAGGATACTTGCTCACCAAGCGGATGGAAGAAGGGGATGAGCTTCAGCTAACAGCCGGGGATGGAATCAAATTGGGGGGTTCAGTCGTCGCCTTTTTACGGCAAGTATCATCCCTGGGTCAATAGGCCGGGGTTCCTGGTAAATTCTAGATCTATGTCTCAATATAATCCCACTCCCCGGGATGTCTTTGTGGGGGAATTCCGGCGCGAATATTCTCTAGCTGATGATGAAGGTTGGATTCAAGATGCCCCCGGTGGCAATGCTCTCTATGCAGCAGCAGGGTATTTAGTTTGGGAAGAAGACCACGTTCCGGGTATATTAACCCGGGTTGGAGAGGATTTTCCGCAAACCTGGCTGGAGGATTTTTCTTCCAGGGGGATTAATGTTGACGGTGTTATGGTGCTACCTGGAGCCATTGACCTTCGTTCCTGTACAATTCGCCAGGGGAATACCGCTGAACAAGTAGAAAACCCCATTCTCCATGCCTCGCGTTTGGGCGCAAATATGCCCCCGGGATTGATTGGTTATCCTGAAAAAGACAGGATTATTCCGAATCGAAAAACAGCAAAAGTTACCGCCATCCGGGAAGGAGACATCCCCCAGAATTATTTATCCGCGACAGGTGCTCATCTTGGTCCATTGGATTATTTGTCTCATAATCTACTGCCTGCTGTCTTAAGAAGATTAGGGTTTTCAACGATAACATTGGACCCCGGCTCATTTTATATGGATCCGGCTTATGCCGGGGATATCCCGGCTTTGGTAACAGGATTAACTGCTTTCCTTCCCTCTGAGGACGATCTCAAGAACCTGTATAAAGGAAAAACAGCTGATTTGTGGGAAATGGCGGCAGATCTGGGCCGATTTGGTTGTGAACTTGTGATTATTAAACGAGGAATAGCCGGCCAATATCTTTACGAACCCGCTTCGGGCCGGAAGTGGGAAATCAGTGCTTATCCAGCCAGGGTAAAGAATCCTATAGGCGCAGGGGATGCTTTTTGCGGAGGTTTTTTGGCAGGATTTCGAAATACGTTTGATCCTTTACAGGCAGTCTTATACGGTAGTGTCGCTGCTTCCCTGGTTATTGAAGGATCAGGTCCCTTTTTCGCCTTACAGGCTCTGCCAGGGTTAGCAAAAGCCAGATTGGATTATATTCAAGGTGCTGTTCGGGAAGTGTGAGGTTATGGATTTTAATCCTGGCTCATGTCTCCCCGGGGACGGGTCGACGAGCGTGGGTGGGGGAATACAGTCATTGCGAGCGAACATAGTGAGCGTGGCAATCCCCTGAGTAATTGAGCGACACCCATTCAATTTTCCTAATCAATAAAATTACATGGATCAGTGTTTGTCTTGATTGGCTGATCGCCTGATGGATTCCTCACTTCGTTCGGAATGACAAACCAAGCTTGTGAACCCCACCAGCCTTTTTCTGCTCAAACACTTGTCCTCTCTTCCCATGCTCAAACGCCTGTCTTCTCCCATGCTCAAACGCCTGTCTTCTCCCATGCTCAAACGCTTGTCTCCGGGCGTTTATTATCGAGTCGATCCGAAAATTGATCTTATATAAAAAGTTAAGCAGGGCGTTTCTGAATATCTAAAAATCCCTCTTGATCAAACATCCCCGAGAGTCCTTCTGATTCCACGCTCATCACCTTGCTGTTAGAAAAAAATGGAAAATCAAAACTGGTTTTATCGCCAGCTTTTTTTCCAGGTATGGGCATTAATCTGGCTGTCAAAGGTTTATCCAATCTGAGGGATAGTGCAGCCAAGTCCATTAACACGGCGCTGATTTGATCCGCTTGGATATCCCCGGGCAGAGGAACCGTGTCCAACCCGGTTCCACAAACGGAGGCATATTGCAGTAAATCTTTAACCCCCAGAGTCCCTTCAGCTGCTCGTTCTGCGAGAATGGCATCTTCCAAAACAGGCAGCATTAAACCGCTGAATCCAGTCCGGTGAAAATCTGCCCGGTCTATGGTATCAGCCAGGAACGCGGCGGCTGCCAGGGATCCATGGTGACCAAGTTTTTTTACCCCCAGATTTTCCAGGGCTGTGCCAATTGAAAGGCTGGCATTTGGGAAGGGAGCCAGGGAACAATCTATCCCTTGATAGATTGCGCCCGTTACAGCTGCCAGATCATTAGCAAGCGAAGATAGTTTCTTGCTCATCGTTTCAATTAAAGTGATTAACTTGCTGCGCGCTTCTTCAAATGATGAGACATTTGAGAAAGCTTCAACCGCCAGGTCTGCCCCTTCTATTGCGATCGCAAAGGCAGGAGGTGCGTCCTGGTTGTGATATGCAGCTGGGAAAAATGGCGATCCAGCTGGCACGTTACCAAGGGCGGCGAAAAATAAATTAGCAAAACCATCAGGGTCTATGGGCGCTAATTGATGGATGATCTCACCACAAGCCCTCACAGCTGGCAGAGAGACACCTTTTCCCGGTTGAGTCATTATCCCGGAACAGAAAGTGTTCTCTGTATTTTGGATCAGGTCAGGAATTAGCGAGTAACTTTCAGGAAAATTTGGCAGGGCTGGACCGAGAGAGATGTACTCAAATCCTTGCGCAATTAGCAATTCTTCCAACTGGATAGCAAAATCAATCACTTGTTCTCCACCCAGGTCCTTTAGAAATGTTGGAAATGGCGGTGCGGCAAATCGGATAGTTTGAACCTCAAAATCAGTGGATTGAAATTTTCTTTGAACCCCTTTTACAAAGTGGTCAGATTGGCGCAGAAATTCATCCCTGATGGGGGAGCCAGGATAATTAAAATAAGTCATGGAACGGATTTTCATTGTGTCACCCTTGTTGAGTACGCTAAAAAAAGGATTTTAAACAGGATGCTTTTTAATTGTCAGTGGGGAGTGTGTTCTGGTCTTCCCGGTATTTCTCTCTGATGTCATCAATACAGGTATACTTGCCATTCTTGCCCCTGACGAACCAGTACAGCCACCCGTTGGCGGGTTTTCCATTCAGAATATGCTTTGTGGTCTGGTGGATGGAGCCTTCAAATCCATCATAGCGTAAAACCCCATTGGGCTTAACTTTCGCAACCAGGTTTTGTTCTTGATTGAAATAAAGTGATTGGCCTGCTTTGATGTATCCAGATTCAAGCAAACGTGGAAAGGGGACCCGGGGCGCAAGGCGTTTTTCGTCCCGCAGGTTGAATGCGTCAGGGTGGTAATCTTCCGCTTCTGTTTTTTCAATTCGATCTCGAGCGATGGGAATATAGGTCGAATCCTGTTCAATGCCAATCCAATTTCTATGCAGTATTTTAGCTGCTACCCCGGTAGTACCGGTTCCAAAGAAAGGATCCAGGATGATATCCCCAACATTTGTGGATGCAAGCAGAGCCCGATAGAGTAGAGCGAGAGGTTTTTGTGTGGAGTGAACTCGCTCCCCGTTGATTCGAATGCGTTCTTGTCCCTTACAGATGGGCAGCTTCCAGGTACTGCGCATTTGTTTGCCCTCATTAAAGGGTTTCATGGCGTGATAATTGATGGTGTATTTTTCACCCCGGTTTTTTTGAGCCCAAATCAAGGTCTCGTGAGCATTGGTAAAGCGCACCCCGCGAAAGTTTGGCATGGGGTTTGTTTTTTCCCAGACGATTTCGTTGATCACCCAGAAACCAAGATCCTGGAGGGATTTCCCAACTCTGTAAATATTATGATAGGTACCAATGACCCAGAGTGCGCCCTCCGGTTTAAGTAAACGGCGGGCAGCTTTTAACCAGGTTGTCGTAAATTTATCATAGGCCTGGTAATCCTTAAATTTGTCCCATTCATCATCTACGCCTTCCACTTTGCTAAAATCCGGCCGCGACAAATTACCTTTAATTTGCATGTTATAAGGTGGGTCGGCAAATATCAGGTCAACGGATTTTTCAGGAAATTTATTCATGACCTGAACGGCGTCGCCATGGAAAATTTGATTGATGGGAAGTTTTGAATCAGGCATAAATTTGGTTATGTTGGGTTTTCCATCCATCTTTATTTCAAACGCTGTCGGCGGATTTCAAAAAGAAGAATAGCTCCAGCTGCAGCAACATTTAGGGATTCTGATTGAGAGTCCATCGGTATATGGATTGATTGATCTGCCAGATGACGGGCTTCTTGGCCGGGACCGTGGGCTTCTCCGCCGATAATGATTCCCAAAGGTTTGGTCAGGTCTGCCTTCCAGAAACTGGTCCCCAGAGTCATTTCAGCAAGAAAAATGGTCAATCCTTCCGTGGCATGGGCAATCTCTTCCCACGACATAGACCTGATGGGAAGCCTGAAGTGGGCACCCATCCCGGACCGAAGGACTTTGGGAGAAAATGGATCCACGGTACCCGGTGAAAGGTATATGCTGTTTACCCGTGCTGCAAGGGAAGTCCTAAGCAAGGCCCCAAGATTGCCGGGATCTCTAACTTCGTCAGCAATCAGAACCAGGTTCACATTTTCTGGGAGTGGGAGTGGGTTAAGTGGGAAAACGGCCAGAACGCCCTGGGGAGAAGTGGTATCACTGACGGCTTTGAGTACTTCCGGAGCAACCTCATCACAGGGTACATTCTGTCCTTCATAGGCCTGCACCAGCGCCAGGCCACGTTGATCAAGATCCGGTGTATAAATCACCGATTCGGGTTTTTGGTCTGCCTGGTTAGCTTCCTCCAGGAGCCGGATGCCTTCGACAACAAAGGCAGCTTCTTTTTTTCGAAATTTACCCTGGGAATTTAATTGTTTGATTCGTTTGATTTTAGAATTTTGACGGGATGTGATCATGGCAGTCGAGCGCTCCAGAATCGATTGTAGCATTAAAAGCAAAAAGGACAGGAGACCCTGTCCTTTTTGACTTCATTTGTAAATAGTTAGCCGATGGCTTTTTTAGCTTTCTCAACAACCTGGGCAAATGCTTCAGGATGCCGGACAGCCATATCAGCCAGGATTTTCCGATTGAGGGTGATTTTGGCTTCTTTCAGTCCAAAAATCAAGCGACTGTAGGTTAATCCATTGATGCGGGAGGCGGCGTTGATCCTGGTGATCCAGAGTCTGCGCAGATCCCGTTTCCTTGTCCGTCGGTCCCTGTATTCATACCAGAGCGCTTTTAACATGGCTTCATTCGCGCGTCGATATAGACGGCTCCTGGTGCCATAATTACCTTTTGCCATCTTAAGGATTTTTTTGTGCCGGCGTCGCCGGTTTGTACCTGTTCTTACTCGTGACATTATTTTTTTCTCCTGTAGTCCCCTGGGCGCCGGTTGCCTGAAGGCACCTGTTGCCGCACCCAGCAGCTACGATACTTAGTTTCCAACCAGGTTAATATACCACCTCAAATACAATTTGGAAACCCAAAAGGATGGTGGTTCCGGTTGGAAGGCACCACGCTGGAATCCTCTGGGGAATATTATTTAGGGAGTTTTATATTCTTTTGCAGGGGCTATTACCATCAGCATGGAGTAGCCTTCCCGGGAAGGTCTTTGTTCTATAACACCCACATCACTTAGCTCTTTGGCGATCCCATCCAGCATTTTAAGTGCGATTTCAGGGTAGTGTGCTTCCCTGCCCCGGAATTGAACCCGGACATTCACTTTTTTGTTGCTCTCCAGCCACTTTCTTGCATTACGAACTTTAAAGGTTGCGTGATGATCTGTGGTTTTTGGCCGCAAGCGGATTTCCTTAGTTTCAACGGTCTTCTGTGCTTTGCGAGCCTTTTGGCGCTTTTTTTCCTGTTCGTAGAGAAATTTACCCAAATCCATCACCTTGCAAACTGGTGGATTGGCATTAGGTGCAACCTCTACCAGATCCAAGTCAGCTTCCTTGGCAATATTCAGGGCTTCTTCTGTAGATATGACTCCGATATTCTCCCCTGACGGGTCAATAAGGCGGACCTCGCGAGACCGGATTCGGTCATTCGCTCGATAATTTATGTCTCCTATTGTGCTCTCCTTTTTTCTAAATGTAGAATTCGATAATACCATACATGAGGGATAAACTCAACGAATAGATAAGAGGCTGTCAGCGTCTGGATTTGTGATGACAGCCCCTTTATTTATACCTGTGCGTGGGTTTTGATCTCCTCTAACATCCGGGTCATGAGATCATCAATGCTAATTGGATCTAACTGGGCGCCGGAGCGCAAACGCGGGGCGACTGTTCCAGCTTCTTCTTCTCGATCTCCCACAACCAGCATGTAAGGGGTCTTTAACTTCTCTGCATCGCGAATTTTTGCACCCATACGATCACTGCTGCTGTCTACTTTAACCCGAAGGCCTTCTGCCCGCATCTTTTCCGCTGCCGCCTGGACATAATCCAAATTGCGGTCGGTGATTGGAATCATGACTGCCTGGGTAGGTGCCAGCCAGAGGGGGAAAGCTCCTCCGTAGTGTTCTACCAGAACGCCGATAAATCGCTCCATCGATCCCAGCAATGCCCGGTGGATCATGTAGGGCCGGTGCTGTTTGCCATCCTCAGCGATATAGTTGAGATCAAATCGATCAGGTAAGTTAAAGTCAAACTGAATGGTGCTCAACTGCCATTCCCTGTCCAGGGCGTCGATCATTTTTAAATCGATTTTCGGACCATAAAACGCAGCGCCACCCTCGTCGATTTCATAGGGCAGTTCTATCCGTTCCAGGGCTCCGCGCAGGGCTTCTGTGGCATCATCCCAACGATCAGCTTCCCCGGCTGATTTCTCTGGATCCCGGGTTGCCAAATAGGCATGAAATTCCTTGATACCAAATCCTCTTAGAATATGCAGACAGAAATTAAGCACCCGGTCGATTTCTTCTGGCATTTGTTCTGGGCTGCAGAAGATGTGGGCATCATCCTGTGTAAATCCGCGGACACGCAGCATACCGTGTAAAACACCGCTGCGTTCATACCGGTATACAGTGCCCCATTCCGCCCAGCGCAAAGGAAGATCCCTGTAGCTATGGAGGGAATTTTTATAGATCATAATGTGGAATGGGCAGTTCATTGGTTTCAGATAATAGGATTCCTGGTCGATCTCCAACGCAGAATACATATTCTCTTCATACCAGGTCAGGTGCCCGCTGGTTTCCCAAAGATGGGCTTTCCCGATATGAGGTGAATCGACAAACTCATACCCATTCTTGAGGTGTTCTTCTTTGCAGAATTGTTCTGCTTTGTATCGAACATAAGCACCATTGGGATGCCAGAGGACTAATCCACTGCCAACATCCGGATTGGTACTGTATAGATCCAATTCTTTTCCTAACCGCCGGTGGTCGCGCCGCTTGGCTTCTTCTAACTTTTCGAGGTAAGCTTTCAATTCATCTGCTGTTTTCCAGGCGGTTCCATAAATTCGCTGCAGCATGGGATTACGCTCATCTCCCCGCCAATACGCACCAGCAACATTGAGCAATTTGAACGCTTTGGGGTTGATTGTCTTGGTGCCATTAACATGGGGTCCCCGGCAAAGATCTACAAAATCGTCATGAGTATAGGTAGAAATAACCGTTTCTTCATCCAGAGGTTCCCCGTACTCGTCCATCCCGCCTTCTTCCAGCCCATCAATGAGATCCTGTTTATAGGGTTGGTCTTTGAATATTTCACGGGCTTCATCTGCGGAGAGTTCATGGCGGATAAATTCATGATCCTCCGCGAGGACTTTTCTCATCTTTTTTTCGATTTCTTTCAGGTCTTCGGGTGTTAATGGACGCGGCAGATCAAAGTCATAATAAAACCCGTCAGCAATGGGGGGTCCGATTGCAATTTTGGCAGAGCCTTCCGGGAAAATATCCCGAACAGCCTGGGCCATAACATGGGCGGTTGAATGCCTTATTTTCCACAATTCAGATCCCAGATAATTTTCTTTTGCCATAGTTTACCTCCAAAAAATAAAAACTCCTGCCAACTGGGGCAAGAGTTTCTCACGATTCCACCCAGATTTAAGTCCAAAATAAATTCCAGACTTATCTCGTTGGGCCGGTAACGGGGCCAGTCGGGCGCCTTACTTTCTTGATAAATTTCAGGTTTCCACTCGCGGGGGGTTTTTGAGGTTGGTCGTTCTAGAAAGTTCTCAATCTATGACTTTCATTCCCTGTGAAAGACTACAGCCTCTACTCGTCCCGGTCATTGTGTTTTGTTGATTGCTGGTAATTATAGCCTTTTTTTATGGAAAATCAAGCAATGGGAATTTTCCCTGAGTTATCCTCCCATTTCGTCCATATAGTTCTTGATACCCGGGATGGTGGTTAATTTCTCATAAAAGAAGTTATTTACGATGTTGATGACTTCATCCCTGGCGGCAGCCACAGCGTTAGGCAGGTTATGACCATGCTGTTGATCTTCCAGGGTATTCCTCAAGATGAGAAGATGTTTGACTACGAGAGATTCTTCATCACCTTCCAGGGTTTGAATGACTTCCAGGATCAATTGGTCGGCTTGGGATTGCACCTTGTCTGGGGAAATGCTCGAACCGGGATGACTGCATTCCTCCATGGTTCGAATAAGAGCCCAGACCTGGTATAACATTGAAGCGGGCTCATCAAACAATTCTCGAATCAGGACTGCTTCACTGTAACGGCCCGTTAACCGAAATATGTTGTACATCCTTTTTGCTGCTTTTCCGTAGTTAATATCCCTGGTGATATATTTATTTACTTCTTTTTCCAATTGCAGTACATATCGATCCAGGGCATTTGCAGAGACATGCTGAGATAATTTTGAAAAAATAGGTATGGATTCGCTATCCAGATAAATTTCCTGAAAATAAGGATCTAGAAAGCCGTCCAGGGGCGTTATTGATCCATCCGGCGCTTCCCAGGTCACGTCCAGCATATTGCTGGCGTTGACCAGTTCGTTTCGGATGGGGTCAGCAACCACCCAATCTAATTTTATCCAACCAGAATCATGAGCCGCTTCATTCCAGTTCAGGATAACTTCTGAGCCGTCGGGGGCAGAACATTGGATATGCTTGGTTTGAACTTGTTCAGGTGTCCAGCTGATTGATCCCCCTTGAGGATGTTTTTTTCCCTCAATAATTACCTCATGGGGGTATGAACCAAACCGAACTTCCATCAAATGATAGGTTGGGCCGGATAAACTTTCCAGGGCCTTGTCATAAATTAAATCAGCCAGAATTTGATAAACTTCTGCTCTGGAATCCGCTATTATATTGACCCGTTCAAAATAATCAGCATCTCCGGGATAAGTTTGAAATTTGGATTGGGCTGCAGATCCTGACAGGGCCAGGGCGGTTTCTACTTTTCCAGGAATATCGAGAAACTCAACCAGTTTTCCCAACTTTCGAAAATGAGCCAGGTCGTCCGAACTAAAATCAAGCATGGACACTTTATGGCCAAACACACCGGCGCGTTCATCAAAGACAACGTCTTCTTGATCTTGCGCGGATTGTATGGCAGTCAGCCACTGCTGGGCACCAGGTCCATCCAGTTCAATACCCAATCTGTGGGCTGATTGAATAATTTTTTCCAATTGCTGATCAGGTTGATTTGATTGCATAGTTGGTTTTCCCGAATAGTGTGTGGGTATTTTGTGAATTTGTTAGTTAAACAAGAAGCACAACAAACAGTTTCGGTTGTTGTGTCTTCTGTGTTGGAATAACCGCAGGGTACTTATTGGTTTATTTGGGTGCCTCACATTCTCCGATGAAATATGCATATTCCGAACAGGAGCTTCCATCAGTAAAAGTGCAGGTTCCGATGTTCTCCCCGGCTTTGATATTATTGCCCTGGCGCTGACAGAATGTCCATTCGATTGCGCAGCCGCCAGCCAGGAATTCCCATTCCTCACATTCATTTCCGTTCGGGAATATACAATATCCTTCCGTGCCGTCCTCGGTTTCTCTGAGCTCAAGTTCGTAACCCATTTCCTGGCAATAAAAAGAAGCTGGATTGGGGATACCAATAAATGGGTCTTCTTCGCCATCAGCCCTTTCGGGAAAAGGAGTGGGTGTTAATTCCTCCCCAAGGCCTTTGCAGCTGGTAAAAAGAACAGCCGCGATCAGGATCAGACAAATGATTAGATAAGGTTTGGTATATTTGAGCATAATGTACTCCTTGTTGTCTGTGCTCTTATCTCTCTAAAGATTGTATACCATAAACCGCCTCTAGATTTTGTCAAACCAATTCCGAATATATTGATCCACAAGGGGGATTTCCAGGGGAGGTATTGTGTTCGGTGTTTCCCTTTGATCCCTGACTGACCAATAAAGAACCATTTCTTCTGCCGTAATGAATCCAATTGATTTTGGTTATTTAACAGCCTGGTAAAAAACCAGGATTTGGGTCTTGACAAGGGTTTTAACTATGCTATGATATG
>CAXMRF010000059.1:0-11649 GCA_964195965.1 uncultured Nitrosomonadaceae bacterium | reverse complement strand
ATGCAATCACCGATGTGGACAAATCCTTCCGGGATGCGATGGATGAATTGGTTCCCCTTCATCCCGAGTATGAAGACCAGATCAGAGCTTATTTTACCCGGTGGGATGAAATGCTCGGGGGAGAAATCCCCGGGACAGGGGAAATATTAAAAGAACTGAAAGAAGCAGGTTATCCCTTGGCGGTCCTGAGCAACTTCTCTTCTGAAACTTTGCCGGTTGTGGAGGATCAATATGGTTTTCTGGGATGGTTTGAGCCCCTGATAATTTCCGGCAAGGTGGGATATGCCAAACCAGATCCCTCAATTTATCAAATCCTGCTCCATGAATTGGGTCAGGACGCCCGGGATTGTGTATTTATAGATGATAAGCTGGAAAATATTCAGGAAGCGAACCGTCAGGGATTTGAAGGTATTCATTTCACCTCGCCGGAAAACCTCCGTAAAAACCTGGTAACCCTGAGTATCCTCTAGTCATTTTTTTCGGTATGAATGGATGAGGATTGGTTTGGATGGAAAAAACAAATTTGCCAGATAAAAAAGTACTTGCAGCCCGGCTGCCATTTTATTATGGCTGGCTAATGGTACCGATTGCGTTTATTGCTCAGGCGGTGACGGGCGTAGGACAAACTTACGGTGTATCTGTATTTAATCCCTCCCTGCTGGAATCGTTAAAGATCAGTCTGACGGCCCTATCAGGTGCCTATATGGTCGGTACCTTGCTGGCTTCGCTGCCCCAAACATATATCGGTTCTCTGATGGATCGGTTTGGTATTCGACGGATGATGATTGCTGTTGTCCTGCTTCTGGGAGGTGCCTGCCTGTTTTTTTCCCAGGTAAACTCCCTGGCAACTCTCGTAATTGGATTTTTCCTGCTGCGCCTATTGGGGCAGGGCGGGCTATCGCTATTGTCCGGAAATATCGCCGCCATGTGGTTTCGGGAAAAATTAGGTTCAGTGACCGGGATTGTAAGCGGAGCGTTTTCTATCAGCATGGCTTTGATTCCTCCCTTCTTCTTATATTTGATTAATCGGAGCGGATGGCGAACGGCTTATGTCTGGCTGGGACTATTAGTCTGGGCTGTGATGCTGCCGCTTTTGTTTTTGCTCTTTAAAAACAATCCCGGAGAGGTTGGTCAATTACTGGATGGTAAATCTGTTGAATATGAGGCTGGTGAAAATCAAGACATCATTGGTGTAAATTCATTTTCAGTAAAACAAGCCCGGCGTACTCCCGCATTCTGGATCGTATTGGTGAATGCGGCTCTGTGGGCCATGATCGTGACTGCTGTTTTCTTTAACTTACTGAGCATTTTTGAATCTTTAGGTATTTCCTCCAAGGTGGCGGCGGCAACCTATACCACTTATGCAATTGCCTCTTTATTAGTACAAATATTTATGGGGCCGATTGCCAATAAAGGCCCTTTGCAGATTCTGCTGATGGGTTGTATGGGTTTCCTGGCCGCCGGTGTGTTTGTGTTAACTATGGCAACCGCACCCTGGATAGCGCATTTGTATGCAGGTTTGATTGGCATTTCAACGGGATTAATTTCTCTGGTGGGCGGCACCCTGTTTGCCCGTTATTATGGCCGAAAAAACCTGGGAAAACTTCGTGGTAGTGTATTAACTGCCCAGGTTGCTGGCAGCAGCCTGGGTCCGTTTATTACCGGTATCATTTATGATCTAACTGGAAGTTTTCAGATTTCCCTGTGGGTTTTTGTGGGGATACTCATTCCGGCGGCATTTATTTCCCTTAAAGCTATTCAGCCTACCAGGCCGGCTAACTAAAGACTGGATCAGATATGGAGCAACAAATCAGAGATCGATACAACAAGACCATCTTATCCAGGGCGCTTGCAGCGTATGAGATCGCAGAAGATGATATCCAGGAGCTGGATGGGTTTGAAAGTTATATCTATGCCTTCGAGCGGAAAGAGGGAGAAGGTATTTTACGTATTTCGCACAGCATCCGGCGCACACCGGACCTGATTCGGGGAGAATTGGATTGGATCAATACTCTCCATGCCGGAGGGGTGGGTGTTGCCCGCCCGCTGCAGTCAACAAAGGGGGATTGGGTCGAAGTGCTTCAGGATGAAGCTGGTGGTTCTTTCCTGGCGGCGGCATTTGAAAAGGCTCCGGGAAAACCTCCACACGAGCTGAATTATCTAAAAGAATATGGCAGCCAAATTGGAAAAATGCATGACCTGGCTAAAACCTACTTGCCGAAAAACCAAGCTTGGAGGCGCCCATCCTGGGATGACCCTGTCATGCTGGAAATCGATCAATTTCTGCCAGTTGGAGATACAAAGATTAAGGCTATTTATCATGAACTCCAGAGCACATTGAAAACTTTAGAAGTTGATCGCGATGGATATGGATTGATCCATCAGGATGCACATCAGGGAAATTTTTTTGTGGATAAATCCGGGAAAATCACCTTTTTTGATTTTGATGATTGTGTTTACAGCTGGTTTGTAAATGATATCGCCCTAGTGTTGTTTTATGCGGTGATGAGGCAGGATGATCCAGCGGCGTTTACGGAGAATTTTCTGAGAGGATTTTTACCAGGTTATTTTTCTGCTAACTCGCTGGATCCAAAATGGTTCTGCGAAATTCCCCATTTTATGAAGTTGAGGGAAATTGACCTTTATGCTGTGATCCACCGCAGTTTTGATGTAGAGAACCTTGAGGATCCCTGGTGCGCCTGGTACCTGGACGGCAGAAAAGAAGGTCTCGAAAATGAAATCCCTTATCTTGACTATGATTTTGAGAGTTTTGATGTTCGGCAGTATATCTGATCAGTAAATTAATTTTCCAGATTAGGTCCTTTTGAGTCCTTTTTTCTCTAATCGATGCCAGCTTAATGACTTTTTTTGATTCAAAACCCTCCTGGTGGGGGTTTTGTAATTTAAGAGCCTAGATATGGGGGTCGTATCCACTTGACAAGCCATCCCGGGTCTTGTATACTCCAAGTAGAACATGTAGGAACAGGTAGGAACATGTAGGCAAGGGGTTTTCCCGTAAGGACGGGATCAACATGATGACCAAGGCTCTTTATCAGCAAATAGCGGAATCTATCCTGGAGCAAATCCAGAACGGCGATCTCCAGCCCGGAGCGCGTTTACCTTCTGAGCATGCTTTAAGTGAGCAGCACCAGGTTGGAAGAAATACCATCCGCCATGCTTTAAGTGATCTATCTGTCAAGGGATATCTGGAAACCGTGCAGGGTGTGGGTACTTTTGTGACTGAAACTCATTTTCCAAAAACTGTGGAGTTCCTTTATGGTTTTTCACAGGAAATGGCCCAGCGTGGAAAAAATGTTGCCAGCCAATTAATTGATGCCAAAATTATCCCGGCAGACCCTTTATTAGCCCGGGTTTTGCGGATTCAGTTGGGCGCTGAAGTAGTGTTTCTGAATCGATTAAGAATGGTAGATGGTAAGCCAGTAGCAATTGAAAGAGCTTATTTGCCGCATAGTTTTTGCCTGGGTATTTTGGAGCACGATTTTGCCCAGGAATCTTTATATGATGTCCTGGCTGCCCAATATAATATGAAACCCGATCATGCAGAACAGGAAATTGGCGCTGAAATTGCCACTCCCCAAGTTGCAGAACTGATGAACTTGGAATATCCAGCGCCGGTATTGGTCATTCGTAGAGAAACACGCACCGCGGAAGGGCGGGTAATTGAATATGTGGAATCAGAATTCAGGGCTGACCGGTTCCGATTTTATACCAACCTGAAAGCCTCCGCTTCTTCACCCAGTTCCATATTCCAACGTTTCCCAATTGAAACTACCCCAGAGTGAAATTTATGGATAACCTGAGCGAAACTGAACTGAAAAAGATTGTTGATGAAGTCGTATCCGGATTGATGCGGGAAATGCCATCCCGGATGACTACTTCACCAGAGCTAAATCCAATCTCGGTACCTGATTCTGAATCCGCTGTCGCACAAATCGTAGCCATTGGTGCTGATCATGGAGGGTTTCCGTTAAAAGAAACCCTTAAAGCTTTCCTCAATGAAAAGGGTTATAGCGTAATTGATTGCGGTACCAACAGCACCGATTCAGTGGACTATCCGGATTTTGCCCGGGAAGTTGCTGAAAAAGTTGCAGCTGGATCCGCCTGGCGCGGCATCATGATTGATGGAGCTGGCATTGGCAGCTGCATGGCTGCTAATAAAGTTGCGGGTGTCCGGGCTGCCATGTGTTATGACTACGCCACAGCTTTTAACAGCCGGGAACATAATAATGCTAACTTGTTGACCCTGGGGGCTGGTTTGATCGGAAACAGTTTGGCCAAACAAATTGTCACAACATTTTTAGAAACCGAATTCGGTGGTGGACGCCATGAGCGCCGGGTCGCTAAAATTATGGAAATAGAGAAATAACTATGGAAACTAACAAACAAGAAGTCAAACATCTGGTGGAAGTAATAGCCCGTGAAGTGTTGATAGCTATGAATGAAAAGGATTACCGTGCCAGCCAACCGGCCGGTGATTACTGCACTTCTGAATGTGCTGATGGTATCTGTGTGGATACCTGTTTTAACAAAGTAGGGGAAGTAGTCAGTGCTGGAGCTTCACGTTTGACCTCACAATTGGGCAACATCCCAGATGATCCAGATATCGCCGGGATGATTGACCACACGTTATTAAAACCCGATGCTACCGCGGATCAGATTGCCCAGTTATGTTATGAGGCTAGCAAATTCAAATTTGCATCTGTATGTATTAATCCCACCCATGTAAAACTCAGCGCCAAATTGCTGCAGGGTACCCAGGTAAAGGTTTGTACGGTGATTGGATTCCCACTGGGTGCTTCATCTCCAGAAGTGAAAACCTTTGAAGCTCAAACAGCATTAAAAGATGGAGCCACTGAAATTGATATGGTTCTCAATATCGGCGCTCTTAAAGCGGGTGATCTAAAGCTGGTGGCCCAAGATATCCATGAAGTGGTGAAGGTGGGACATGAGGTTGGAGCGATCGTAAAAGTTATTATTGAGACTTCTTTATTGAATGATGAAGAAAAAGTCACCGCTTGTTTGCTTGCTAAAGAAGCCGGGGCGGATTTTGTGAAGACCTCAACCGGATTTTCCGGTGGGGGTGCAACAGTTGAAGATATCAATCTAATGCGCCGGGTAGTTGGTCCTGAGATGGGCGTGAAAGCTTCTGGTGGTGTGCGTGATTTTGAAGATGCCCAGAATATGGTCAAAGCCGGGGCAACCCGATTGGGTGCCAGCGCTGGTGTGAAAATTATCCAGGAGCAAAAGGCTGCTAATGGAAATGGAATAAAAGTTTCGGCTGAAAGTAAAACCAACGCCTATTAAAAGGAATGCTGGATGAAAATTGCCCGAGTGACTGGCAGCACCATCTCTACTATAAAGAATCCCCGGATCATGGAAACTAAACTTCTGGTTTGCAGAGAAACCGATAGGTATGGAAAGAAAGATATTGGAAGTTCTTATGTAGCTATTGACCTGGTAGATTCCGGTGTAGGGGACCTGGTGTTGACTTGTCATGGCTCTGCTGCCAGGCAGACGCCGATTACCAAGGAAACTCCTACGGATGCGGTGATTATGGCAGTGCTGGACCATCTGGAAGTGGATGGCGAAATTACCTTCAGAAAATGATTTTCAGGAGCTATTTATGCTGATAGCGAAAGTGATTGGAACGACTGTATCAACCATCAAAGAACCTACCCTGGAAGGCCGGAAGCTCTTAATTCTGCGCCAGACCGATGTTGATGGTGTCCCGGTTGGAAAACCTTATGTCGCTGTGGATACACTGGATGCAGGTATTGGCGATTTAGTGCTGACAGCCCATGGTTCCAGCGGCAGGCAAACTGATATAACCAAAAATCGGCCAGTGGATGCAGTGATAATGGCAGTAATTGACCACCTCAGTGTATTGGGTGAAGTGACTTACAAAAAATACTGATCAAACGGATTTGATTAGAACAGGGAAATTCAATGCCAGAATTTGATAAAGATTTAAGATCTATACAGCAAGCTCGTCAGATGGTGCTCAGTGCGCGTGAAGCTCAGAAGGCCTGGGGTGTAGCTACCCAGGTAGAGGTCGATCGAGTTTGTGAAGCCATGGCCGATGCTGCCTATGGCGCAGCTGAGAGATTAGGACGCATGGCTGCCGAAGAAACTGGCTTTGGTGTCCCGGAACACAAAAAAATTAAGAATCAGTTTGCTTCCAAAGCGGTTTGGGAATCGATTAAAGATGTCAAAACCGTGGGCATCATCAAAAAAGATGAAGTAAAAAAACTTTATCAAATCGCCTGGCCCATGGGTATCATAGCAGCGCTAACCCCCAGCACCAATCCGACATCTACGGTGATGAACAAAGTGTTGATGGCTGTCAAGGCCCGCAATGCGATTATTATTGCTCCTCATCCCACAGCAGTTAACTGTTGTGTGGAAACAGCCCAAGTAATGAATCAAGCTGCTGTTGCTGCAGGAGCGCCGGAAGGCCTAATCCACTGCATGTCAGAAATAACCCTGCCCGGGACTGATGAGCTTCTTGCCCACAAATATACGGCTTTGATTTTAGCCACGGGCGGAGGCGGCATGGTCCGGGCTGCCCATTCCAAAGGCAAACCTGCTTATGGTGTTGGTCCTGGAAACGTGCCCGTTTATGTGGATCGCTCAGCTGATTTGGAAAAAGCTGCTCGATATATTGTCAACAGCAAAGCTTTTGACTTCTCAACCATCTGTGCAACAGAACAAGCCGTTGTAGCGGACCTTCCCATCGCTGCCCGATTAAAAGAATTGATGCAGGCGCAAGGCGCTTACTGGGTTTCTCCGGAAGAAGCTGAATCCTTAAGATCTATACTCTTTTTCCCCAATGGAACAATTAATGCCAAATCGGTGGGTAAATCCCCTCAATACTTGGCGGCCATGGCTGGATTCAAGGTTTCTGATAGTACCCGGATTCTGGTCGCTGATCTGCAGATCGTTGGAAAGGATGAACCGCTATCCAGGGAAAAATTAACCACTGTATTAGGGTTTTATGTCGCCGATGGCTGGGAAGCAGGCTGTGATCGCTGCCTGGACTTGATCAATTTTGGCGGCAGGGGACATAGCCTGATCATCCATGCTACCAACGAGGAAATCATTTATGCCTTTGGCCTTGAAAAACCAGTATTTCGGATTGGCGTAAATACCATGGGAACCCTGGGCATGATCGGTTATACCACCGGGATAATGCCTTCATTGACACTGGGATCTGGAGGAGTTGGCGGCGCTATTACTGGCGATAACATTAATGTGCACCATCTCTATAATATCAAGAGGATGGCTTTTGAAACCAGTCCGCCGCCGGAAGAGGCTTTTAGGCCTGGCCGGGTTCCAGCCGGCAGCATCCAGTCACCGGATTTTAACGATCTAGAAAACCTGGTAAGAGCCACCGTACAGGAAATACTTCATTCGAAATAATACGTAGTTTAACAACGAAACCTAATAACCATTTAGTACAAGGAGTAAATAATGGCACAACAAGATCCTTCTTTTATCGCCCTCGGTATGGTGGAAACTCGCGGCCTGGTTGGCGCAGTAGAAGCCGCTGATGCCATGGTCAAGGCAGCCAACGTGGTTCTGATTGGTTCAGAATACGTCGGTGGCGGATTTGTGACCGTCATGGTTCGAGGCGACGTGGGCGCGGTAAAAGCGGCCACAGATGCTGGCGGCGCTGCCGCTAAACGGGTTGGAGAATTGGTTTCCATCCATGTTATCCCGCGACCGCACGAAAACGTTGAAATGGTGCTGCCGCAGAGTTCCAAGGGCAGCTTCGGCGGCCGTTCAGAAGCTAAGAAATAGCGGAGTTATTTTGCAATCGCCGCAACTTCACGAGACGCTACAACGCGCCGCGCAGCTTTTTCGGTGGGCTGAAGACCCGGAGCCGGCTCCACTTGAACATCCGCCTACGGGCAGATTAAAAGTAGGTGTCGATCTGGGTACAGCCTACCTTACTGTGGCAGTGCTGGATGAGAAAGACCAGCCCCTGGCAGGAGAATATCAATTTGCGCAGGTAGCGAGGGATGGTCTGGTGGTGGACTTTGTTGGTGCTGTGGACCTGGTCATAAGCATGAAAGACCGGATTGAAAAACGCATCGGCAGAGAGCTCACCCATGCAGCCAGCGGCTATCCGCCTGGTGTTCCCGGCGCTGAAGTTCAAGCGACATCCCATGTGGTTGAGGCAGCAGGCCTGATTTGCACCGGATTGGTTGATGAACCTACTGCAGCCAATGTCCTGGTTCAGCTTGAAAATGGTGTCATCGTGGATGTAGGCGGCGGCACAACCGGGATAGCAGTGGTGGAGAATGGACAGGTGGTCTATACCGCTGATGAGGCCACAGGCGGCACGCACTTTTCACTGGTAATCGCTGGCGCTCATGACATGCCTTTTGAGGATGCCGAACGACTAAAGGTTGATCCAAAACAACAGCCAATTCTATTCCCGGTAGTTAAACCCGTGCTGGAAAAAGTTGCCAGTATTGTCGCCAGGCATATTGAGGGATTTCAAGTTCCCGAGATTGCCCTGGTAGGTGGAACCAGCGCGTTTTACCGGGCAGCTGAGGTTATCCAGGATTACACGGGAATTCCCACCTGGGTGACTGACCATCCAGCCCTGGTGACTCCCATAGGGATGGCGATGCATAATAACCCAAAGGATTTTGACTGAATGGAAAGAATAAATCCTTCAGCTATGATCCAGTAAGGAGATCAAATGGCAAAAACAGATTTTTCATTACGTGTATATTGCTACCTGGACCGCATGCAGTCCGAAGTGGCAGCCTTTGTAGGCACCATCACCCAGGGAGATCTGCCCATTGAGGGCATGGCATCCCTTTATGTGGAAATGTCGCCTGGCAATGAAGTTTTCCGCACCGTAGATATAGCAGTTAAAGCTACAGAAGCAAAACCCGGTGCCCAGGTTGTTGAGCGTGAATTTGGTATGTTTGAAGTGCACTCGATGAACCAGGCCGCAGTGATTGAATCAGGAGCGATTGTATTAGACCGATTGGGATTGGTGAAAGAAGATCGCATCAAACCAACCGTGTATTCCTCCAACCTGATTACCCGGGTGGATCCATACCAGGCTCAGCTGCTAAATCGCTGGCGCCGTGGGTCTATGCTGGTTGCCAGTGAAACCCTCTTTGTGTTTGAAGTGGCCCCGGCTGCTTACATCATGCTGGCAGCAAATGAAGCAGAAAAGAAAACCAATGTAAAAATCATTCATATTGCTTCAGTGGGTCGATTTGGACGGATGTGGATGTCTGGGACCGAATCCGAAATGGAAACTGCCAGAGAAGCGGCTATCCAGGCGATAGAAGCTGTGGAAGGCATCGCAGGCTAATAATAATAAATTGAAATAGGAGTCATCCTATGCCCAAAATCTTTTATACCGAACGGGACATTGAGGATCTCTATCATAATGGTGTGACCACCCTGGTGGTGAATGATGATGTGGTGGTCACCGATCTTGGCAGGGAGAAAGCTCGCAAATTAGGTGTGGAACTGTTGAAAGAAAATGACCAGCCTTCCAGCGCGCCTATTCGTCCTTACATCACTGAGAAAAAATCCCCCAGTGCTGCACCCTCTTTGCCCCAGACTCCAGCTCCACCGCCTACCCGGGCTACTTTGGAAGACCGAGTAATGCAGGCTGTTCAAAACCAGGTCGGGGATACAGTAGATTCCGATTTGTTAAGAACAATTATTCAACGTGTGCTGAAAAGTGTCGGAGGAAGCTGAGATGCTATTTGGACGCGTTTGTGGAACTGCTGTAGCATCAATAAAATATGACGATCTCACCGGTATGAAATTGCTGGTGGTTGAGCCATTGAACAAACATCTGGAACCAACCGGCCCTCTTCAGGTTGCTGTGGATGTGGTCCAGGCTGGCCCGGGAGATTTATGTGTGATGGTCCGGTCCCGGGAAGCAGCCCTGGCCATGGATATCCACAAATTTGTACCGGTGGACCTGGCTCTGATCGGCATTGTAGATGAACTGGTTGTGCATCCAGACGATCAGTTTGATGTCAAATTAAAAAAGGGATCCGTAAAATATACCTGATATGATACTTGGCAAAGTAACCGGAACCGTGGTGACTACTATCAGTCATCCGCATTATAAAAATCGACGACTGCTTGTTGTCCAACCCTTGACCCTGCCGGGTGATCCTCCAGAAGGGGATTTTGTTGCCCTGGATAATTCCCAGGCCGGCATTGGAGATACTGTATTGGTTAACCGGGAAGGCAACGGGGCCCGTCAGATTTTAGATAATCCAGACGCTTGCGTCATCTCCGTTATCGTTGGCATTGTAGATTCTCTGTACATTGAAGAATTGGAGTAAATTGTTAAGATGCGCACACCCATCATAGCTGGCAATTGGAAAATGAATAAGACTGAGGCTGAGGCGATTTCCCTGGTGCGGCAATTAATGCAGCAGGCGAGATCTTTTTCCGGGGTTGAGGTGTTAGTCGTTCCACCATTTACCTCCTTATCGCAGCTGCATAAATTACTGGTCAGTTCTCCTATTCTGCTTGGCGCTCAAAATATATCTGACCTGTCTTCAGGTGCCTATACCGGTGAGATATCAGGTGATATGGCAGCGGAATTCTGCACCCATGTCATTTTGGGTCACAGTGAACGCAGGGCTTACTACAATGAAAATGATGCTCTGGTCAATCGGAAAATCAAAGCAGCTCAAGATACTGGCTTAATCCCGATCTTGTGCGTGGGGGAAACCCTGGAAGAGAAAGACAGCGGAATGGCAACCAGTGTGCTTACCCGTCAATTGAAAACCGGCCTTAGGGATATGTTTTGCGATGATCCATCCCGATTGGTTATTGCATACGAACCGATTTGGGCTATTGGAACAGGAAGAACGGCAGCAGCAGCTGAAATATCTGAGTTGATAAACAGCACTATCCGTCCTGTATTGGGGGGATTATGGGGAGAAAAAATTGCCCAGGGTGTCCGGGTTTTATATGGGGGATCTGTTACTCCAGGCAATGCTGGGGGATATTTTAATCAATCCGAAATTGATGGTGCTCTTGTAGGCGGCGCCAGTCTTTCTGTAGAAAACTTTCTGGGCATTATCGAAAAAACCCAATAATTAGAATTAAAATTTAAAAAATAGTTCTCCAGTAGGGTGGGTTTTGTCAGTTTTTCACCCATCTTTTCCTCCTGAATAGTCAACGCTTGATTGAATTAATATTCAGAATGGTAAAATCCTGAAAGAATGAGATTTTCAATTCATCTATTCAATATTGATCTTACCTGAATGCAGAATTCTACTTTGGAGACAACCCATGGATAATACATTTCAATCGAACCTAAAAAAATATGCTGAGCTGGCTATTAAAGTAGGCTTAAATTTACAGCCCGGCCAGAAATTGATCCTGCAGGCTATGAAATATGGGGGCGTGCCTATTCAAACCGCGCCGCTGGTCAGGAAATTGGCTGAGGATGCCTACAAGGCTGGAGCGAAGTTGGTGGATGTGCTATGGCGGGATGATGATCTGAACCTGATTCGTTTTGAACATGCTCCCCGGGATTCCTTTGAAGAATTTCCCGGCTGGCAATCCCAGGCCATTCTTGAAGTTATTGAAAATGGCGGGGCTATGTTATCCATTTCAGCC
>CAXMRF010000058.1:0-12366 GCA_964195965.1 uncultured Nitrosomonadaceae bacterium | reverse complement strand
CATCCCCCGGTATTAATGGGAAAAATTATCGCCAAAGCGACTGATGGTGAGATTAATGTGCTGGTGATTATTCCAAAAAGTGGACACCTGGAAAATGGGGAATCGGTCGCTGCCCAGGCAAAGTTGGATCTGGAAGATTTATCGCCTCAAATTTTCATAAAACAAGGCAGCTCTGGCGAGGTAATAAAGGAAGAGCTGGATAGAGAACAATATCAACTAGTGATTGTAAATGCAGATCGGATTCATCGTTTGAGGAAATCAGTTGATGTGGATCCAATCCTGATTGATCAATCTGCCATTTCCTTGTTAATTACCCAGAATACCAAGCCTAAAATTAATAACATCTTGCTTTGTACCGGCTGTAAAGAGGATGATTATTCATTGATCACTCAGGCTTCCAACCTGGCGAGTGACCTTGGGTCATCTGTAACCTTGCTGCATGTATTTCCTGGTGCAGTGCCCAGTATGTATACCGGGTTAGATCAAATTGACGAGACTGTAGAAGAGATATTACAAACAGATACCCTTTTTGCCCAATACCTTAGAAGAGGGGTGAAGATATTAAATGAAGCTGGCATTGAATCTGAAGTAAAAATTCGGCATGGCATTCCGATTGAGGAAATTATCAGGGAAACTCAATTAGTCAATTATGATCTAGTTGTGATTGGGTCCTCAGGAGTACATGAAGGGTTGAAGGAAATGCTGATGGGAAACCTGGCGGTTAAGGTAATTGATCGGGTAGAATTGCCAGTTTTGGTTATCGGCAGCCGGATCTTAGACTAAAGGGTTTTACAAATATTTGCATGCTTGGCTGTGGTATCATAGGCAGTCGATTTTTAAGAAGAAAATTAATAATTTCCCCAAGAGGGGAGAAAAGATCATTAAGGAGATTTACGCATTATGAACACGAAAGGAAATATTATAGAGCCTTATGGTGGCAAGCTAATTAATCTACTTGTCAACGCTACAGAAAAAGAAGAATGGTTGGAAAAAGCAAATCAATATCCATCTCACCAACTGTCGGATCGCTCTCTTCATGACCTGGAGCTGCTGGCAGTGGGAGGATTTTCTCCCTTAACTACATTTATGGGTGAGGATGATTACAACCGCGTATTGTCTGAAATGCGCCTGGCAAATGGGCAATTATTCCCTATTCCAATTACATTGACTATTCAGAAAGAAGCGCTGCCTACTCGTGGTGAATGGATCACTTTACGTGATTCCCGAAATTACATCATAGCGGTTATGAAAATTGAAGAAGTTTATCGCTGGGATCCCACTGAGGAAGCTCGTCTTGTTCTGGGATCAACAGACCACCGGCATCCCCTGGTTTCTGAAATGGAGCAGTGGGGGGACTTGTGCATTTCTGGTGAACTGAAAGTGATTAATTTGCCAATTTATTATGATTTTACTGATATCCGAAAATCCCCTCAAGAAGTTCGGGAAATTCTTGCAAAAATAGGTAATGAAGATGTCACAGCTTTTCAAACTCGAAACCCAATGCATCGAGTTCACGAAGATCTGACCAAACGGGCTTATGAAAAAGTTGGCGGCAGTTTGTTAATTCACCCGGTCGTTGGACTAACCAAACCCGGCGATGTGGATCACTATACCCGCGTGCGCGTATATAAAGCACTGGTTGAGAATTATTATGATGCCAACACCGTATTGAGTTTGCTGCCCTTGGCAATGCGTATGGCCGGCCCAAGAGAAGGACTCTGGCATGCCATCATCCGCCGAAATTTCGGTGCCAACCACTTTATTGTGGGTCGTGATCACGCTGGTCCTGGAAAAGATTCCAATGGAAATCCATTTTATGGTCCCTATGATGCTCAGGAAATGGTTGAGCAATATCAGGAGGAAACCGGTGTCACTGGTGTCTTCTTTAATGAACTTGTATATATTGAAAAAGAAGATAAATATGTTGCCCTGGAAGAAGCTCCTGATGATGCTGAAGCAAAATTCATTTCTGGTACCCAGGTTCGGGAAGAGTATTTGAATAAAGGAAAAGAATTGCCTGGCTGGTTTACTCGTAAGGAAACTGCAGATATCCTCAGGGATTCTTATCCTCCTCTTCATAAACAGGGATTTTGCATCTGGTTCACTGGTTTGAGCGGTTCTGGAAAATCCACCATTGCCAATGCCCTGACCCCCATGCTTCTTGAGCATGGTCGAGAGGCAACCACGTTGGATGGTGATGTGGTGCGGACCCATTTATCCAAAGGATTGGGATTCAGCAAAGAAGATCGGGATACAAATATTCTTCGGATTGGTTTTGTTGCAGGCGAAATTGCCCGTCATACCGGTACTGTGATATGTGCCGCGATCAGTCCTTATGGTAAAACACGCAATGAAGCCAGAAAGATGGTTGGCGGGGATCAATTTATCGAGGTATTTGTTAATACTCCGCTGGAAGTTTGTGAGGATCGTGATATCAAAGGTTTGTACGCAAAAGCTCGAAGTGGTGAGATTAAAGGTTTCACCGGTATTGACGATCCTTATGAAGCGCCGGTAAATCCAGAAATTAACCTGATCACCGATAAGAAAACTCCAAAGGAATGTGCTCAGGAAATCATTAATTACCTGGAAGGGCGGGGTTTCTTAAAACCGGATGGGTTTAAATCAAACCTGTCCTGAATGACTTTGTTAATCAATTCAACTCAGCTGTCGGTTGAATACCGGTAGCTGAGTTTGAAGAAGGGAGAAACCCATGACAGAGATCCAGGAACTATTTGATCTTACTGGCAAGGTTGCTATTGTTACTGGTGGCGCCGGATTTCTGGGCCAGCAGTTTTCGGAAGCCCTGGTTGAAGCGGGTGCCAGTGTTGTGGTTGCTGATCTTGATCAGCAAGTTGCAATCGAGTATGCCGATACTCTCAAAGGAAATACTGCCGGGATTGCCCTTGACGTTACAAAACCGGATTCGGTGAATCGTTGTATAAATGAAACATTAAATTTATATGGCAGCCTGGATATTTTGATAAACTCAGCAGCCCTGGATCCAAAGTTTGAGTCCGATTCCAAAACCTCTCATGTGACTTCTTTTGAAGAATTTCCTCTTCCTGCCTGGAAAGATGCCCTGGATGTTAATCTAACCGGGATGTTTTTAACATGCCAAGCAGCTGCGAAAGTGATGAAGAAATCCGGTAAAGGGTCAATTATTAATATCTGTTCAATCTATGGCATTTCTGGACCTGATCAGCGTTTATATGAATCCCTTGGAGAACCCAGATTATATAAACCGGTTTATTATTCAGTGAGTAAGGCCGGCGTCCTGGGTTTGACAAAATATATTGCAACATATTATGAAGGTACTGAAATTCGCTGTAATGCCCTGACTCCGGGTGGGGTTGAGCGAGATCACGATCCTGCATTTAAAGAAGCTTATGCTAAAAGAACTGTCATGGGCAGAATGGCTTACCCCCATGAAATGAAAGGAGCCGTTGTTTTTCTGGCTTCAGAAGCGTCCAGTTATATGACCGGATCAAATCTGGTTGTGGATGGAGGTTGGACAGCATGGTAGAGATCCTGGCACTGATTCCTGCTCGAGGTGGATCAAAAGGTATTCCCAGAAAAAATATCAAATCCCTGGGCGATCATCCCTTGATTGCCTACAGTATTGCAGCTGGGCTGCAGTCAAAACTGGTTGCCAGAACCTTGGTAACCACCGATGATCCCCAGATTGCAGATCAAGCCAGAATATATGGCGCTGAAGCACCATTTTTAAGACCCGAGGAATTATCTCGGGATGAAACCCGTGATCTGCCGGTTTTTCAGCATGCATTATCCTGGTTAGCTGAACATGAAGGGTATCACCCAGATCTGGTTGTTCAGCTTCGCCCGACCAGTCCATTTCGTCCCCAATCATTAATTGATGAGGCTGTTCAAATCCTGATTGATCATCCCGGGGCAACCTCGGTTAGAGGTGTTGTTCAGTCCAAACAAAATCCCTATAAGATGTGGCAAGTTCATAAAGAAGGAGAAATGCAGCCTCTCCTGGAAACAGAATATAACGAACCGTATAATATGCCCCGCCAGGAACTGCCAATTACATATTGGCAAACCGGGCATATTGATGCCATTCGGGCACAAACTATAACTGATGGTTCGATGAGTGGTGAAAAAATATTTGCCTGTCACATTGACCCCCTTTTTACAGTGGACTTGGATGATCTTTTAGATTGGCAGCGAACTGAAGCGCGTTTAACTTCTCTTTGGAATGAAATAGTTGTTCCTTATGGAAAACAGCCAGTCAATTTTAAAGATATATCCCTGCTGGTATTGGATTTTGATGGTGTATTAACTGATGATCGCGTATATGTCAATCAACATGGAGAGGAAACCGTTGCCGCTCACAGAGGTGATGGATTGGGAATAGCACAATTAAAGAAAGCTGGCATTGAGATCATCATTTTATCTACCGAGAAAAATCCAGTAGTCCAGGCGAGAGCAAAAAAACTGGATTTAGCTGTCTATCAAGGTATAGAAAAAAAAGGGAAGAAGCTGCAAGATCTAATAAATGAGAAAGAATTAACTGCTGCCCAGGTTGCCTATATTGGCAACGATATTAATGATTTGCCTTGTTTTCCGTTGGTTGGTTTAGCAGTTGCTGTGGCTGATGCCAATCCAGCTGTAATAGAAAAAGCTGGCCTGGTATTAAAGAAAAAAGGGGGATATGGTGCTGTTCGGGAATTGTGTGATTTGTTATTGGAAGGACGTGCTAGCAGAGATTAGGAATTGGGAGAAATAAATATGACCCGAGAAGTTAAGGTAGGTAACCGTTGGGTGGGTGATGGCCATCCCGTTTATATTATTGCCGAGATTGGAATTAATCATAATGGTGATTTAGATGTCGCCAAGCAGTTAATTGATGCATCTGTTGAATCAGGTTGTAATGCTGTGAAATTCCAAAAACGCACCCCGGAATTATGTGTGCCACAAGATCAAAAAGATAAAATGCGCCATACTCCCTGGGGTTATATCAGTTATATGGAGTATCGCGAAAAAGTGGAGTTTGGGAAAGAAGAATTTGGTGAAATCGTGGATTACTGCCGGGAAAAAGAGATTGATTGGCTAGCCTCTGCCTGGGACGAACCCTCCGTAGATTTTTTGGAAGAATTTAAACCCATTGCGCACAAAGTGGCTTCTGCGGCCATAACGGATTCAGCTTTATTAGTGAAAATGCGTGAGCAAGGCCATCCCATGATCGTTTCCACCGGCATGTCACAAATGGACCAGATCAAAGCTGCTGTTGAGCTTTTAGGAACGGACGATATAATACTGGCGCATTGCACAAGCACCTACCCCTGTCAACCCAGTGAATTAAACTTAAGAATGATTGAAACACTCCAGGAGATGTATCCTTGCCCTGTTGGATACTCTGGTCATGAAGTGGGTTTGCCAACAACTGTAGCTGCTGTTGCATTGGGTGCCTGTTTAATTGAACGGCATATCACGCTGGATCGGGCAATGTGGGGTTCTGATCAAGCAGCGTCAATTGAACCGGGCGGTCTTCGGAAAATGGTGAAGTATATCCGGGTAGTAGAAGAAGCTCTTGGAGATGGCGTAAAAGCTGTCTATGAAAGCGAGCAGGGTAGCCTGCAAAAATTGCGCCGTGTGGACACCTTGCCAATCCGTGGTCGTTATCAGAAAAAATAAATCCCCCCTGTGGATTTGATCCTGATTTTTTTAATGCGTTAACTTGTTTACTCATTGAATAGAAAAACCGTATGATTGAAATTAGCGGAATATTCAGACGAGGTTATCAAAAAGCAGCGCTTTACAGTCGAATTTTTCGGCTTAACCTGTCGGTTGCTGCCAATTCAACGCCTGAGCATAATCAAAAACCGGTTATTTTCTTTAATGCTTCAGCTAGATTGGAAGGATTGAATCTTAATGCTGCATTTGGGATGATTTCCAGTTGGGGTTTGCAGCTTGCCGGACGGAAGGTGGTTCATTTTGCCTGTCAATCTGGAATGAGCCAATGTGTTTTAGGGGCTGGTTTGGGTGATCCAAAATCACCCCCACCTTGCCAGGGCTGTATTAGAGATACACGGCTGTTCACGGGCGCTGCCAAGACAATCTGGTTTCGATTTGAGGAAGATACCAATCTCCGAAACATTTTACAGTCTTCATCTATAGCATCTTTGGAAAAATTGTATTACCAGGACCGCCCCTTAGGCGAATTGGTACTGCCCAGCTTGCGCTGGATACTACGGCGACATCATTTACAGGATGATGAAATTACTCATTATCTATTTTCTGAATATATTCTTTCTGCTCACAAGATTGCCGAGGAGTTCAATCAATTAATTAAAAACCAAGATCCAGATACTGTTGTTGTATTTAATGGATTGCAGTATCCTGAAGCAGTTGTTCGCTGGGTTTCCCGGCAGCAAGGGATCCGGGTCATCACTCACGAGGTCAATTTGCAGCCATTTTCCGCGTTTTTCACGGATGGTCAGGCGACAATTTACCCTCTCCACATCCCGGAAAAATTCAGTTTATCTGAAGCACAAAACCAGAAACTGGATAATTATCTGACCAAACGTTTCAAAGGCGATTTCCGAATGGCTGGAGTGAAGTTCTGGTCGGAGATGAACCAGCTTCCAGATGATTTCCTAACCTATGCAGCCAAATTTAAAGGAATTGTTCCTGTATTTACTAACGTAATTTTCGATACCAGCCAGGCTCATGCTAATACGTTATTTTCAGATATGTTTAAATGGCTGGATCTTGTCCTCGATAATGCGATCCTGCATCCAGAAATCTTATTTGTGATTCGAGCTCATCCGGATGAAATGAGGAAAGGAAAAAGAAGCCAGGAGAGTGTTCTTTCCTGGGCAGAAAACCGGGGAGCTGCTGACAATGCCAATGTCATACTGATTGGACCTGATGAAACATTGAGTTCCTATGAATTGATCCAACGCTCTAAATTCACCATGGTTTATAACTCGTCTATCGGGTTGGAGGCAACTTTATTAAGAGCCGCCGTGTTATGTGCTGGCAGAGCCCGTTATACTCAATATCCAACAGTTTTTTATCCGGGTTCCCAGAAAGAGTACGAAGATCTTTTGGAATCTTTCCTGGTGGAAGATGAAATTCAGATCCCGCCAGAATTTTACGAATTCGCCCGAAAATTTCTTTATTATCAACTTTACCGGACTTCCTTGCCATTTGATGAGTACCTTTTTGAGCATACTACTGCTGGTTATGTCCAGTTGAAAAAATTTTCCTGGAAAAAACTACTTCCTGACAGTTCCCCTGTAGTTGATTGTGTTGTGAATGGCATTCAAGAAGGGTCAGCGTTTGTATTGGAGAAAGATTTAACATGAAGCTTTATTTCCAAACCAGAAGGCAATTGAAGAAAATTCGATTGGCGATTAGAAGGGCTCAGGCTGCCCACCGTTGGGGCAAGGAAGCCCTGGCACAAGCGCCGTCGATTTTTGGTAACGCAATTCCGAAAGCTGGTTCTCACTTACTTATCCAGGTGCTATTGGGCCTTACTGAAATTGGACCATTTGTCGATCCGGGTATGCCGCCAGTAAACCGGTTTGAGGGTAATACTCGCCTGGAAATTCCTGAAAGAATTGCGGAACTGAATCGGATGCGGTCCGGTGAAATACGGTATGGGTATGCAGGTTGCAGGGAACCATTTGTGTCCGCAATCACTGGACAGGGTCGAGCATCGGTCTTTATTTACCGGGATCCCCGAGATCAATTGGTTTCCCATGTGTTTTATGCTAAAGATATTCATACAGGTCATGGAATGCACGAGTATTACAACAATGAATTAACTACCATGGAAGAACGTTTGAATGTAGCAATAGAGGGCTGTGATTTACCTGGTTTGGGATTACCCACGATCTGGGAGCGTTATGTAGAACACTTTGGTTGGTTTGAAAGGGATGACGTGCTTTGTCTAAAATTCGAGGATTTAATTCTTAATAAAGAACAAGCTATTGGAAATCTATTGGATTATGTGGAAAGTTATGGTGTAGTTTTCTCAGTATCCAGATCTGAAGCTATTGAAATTCTCAGAGAATCCATCAAACCGAAAAAGTCAGGCACTTTTCGGAAAGGAGAACCAGGGAACTGGAAATCCCATTTTACGGATGAAAATAAGCGCCGATTTAAAGCCATTGCGGGTGATTTATTGACCCGGCTCGGGTATGAAGATAGTGATCAGGATTGGTAAATTATCCAGTTTAGGAAAACCATGTCAGCTCACAAACCAAACTGTTCGATCGTAATCAGGGCTTTTAATGAAGAAGAGCATCTCGGGAAATTATTAAAAGGCATCGAACAGCAAACCCTCCAGAGCAAGGAAGTTATCG
Source organism: uncultured Nitrosomonadaceae bacterium (assembly GCA_964195965.1). Taxonomy (GTDB): domain Bacteria; phylum Chloroflexota; class Anaerolineae; order Anaerolineales; family UBA11858; genus B10-G9. The sequence continues at coordinate 4,030 of CAXMRF010000058.1, read as the reverse complement.
TTGTGGATTCTGGTTCAACGGATGACACACTTAAAATTGTTAAAAAATTCGATGTAAAAACTGTTCATATAGATTCTGATGACTTTACATTTGGACGATCCTTAAACAGAGGAATTCGAGCAGCAAGCGGTGAGTTTATAATTATAATCAGTGCCCATTGTTATCCTGTATATCCTGATTGGCTGGAACAGCTCCTGAAAGCGTTTGAGGATCAGAGTGTAGCAGTGAGTTATGGAAAACAACGTGGTGTGGATACCAATCATTTTTCGGAACATCAATTTTTCCGAACATACTTCCCCGATATCAGTCAACCTGACCAAGGACAGCCGTACACTCACAACGCCAATGCCGCCATACGTAAATCCCTTTGGGAGCAGCATCCTTATAATGAACAAATCACTGGGCTGGAAGATCTGGCCTGGAGCAGTTGGGCCAAAGACCAGGGATATTCGATTGCATACGTTTCTGAAGCCGAAATAGTGCATATACATCAGGAGACTATAAAACAGGTTCATAATCGCTATAAGCGAGAGGCTATTGCGATGAAGCAAATCTTACCTGAAAGCCGCTTCTCGGTTCGCAATATGATCAGTATGTTTATCCGAAAAACACTTTCAGACCTTTCTCAGGCGCATAAAGACCGGGTGCTCTTTACAGAATGGTTGGGAATAATTCGGTTTCGTTTGCTTCAATATCTGGGTACCTGGCAGGGATACCGGTATTCAGGAAATATTGATCAGGGATTACACCAACAATTCTATTATCCCCCAGGATTATTAACAAAAAAGATCCCAGAATCCCGTTCAGTGGATCCAATTTGTTACCAATCGAAGAAAGGTGAGGAGTAAATTATTATGACCAGTATCGCCGCTCTGGTACCCATGCGACATCATTCACAGCGGGTGCCAGAAAAGAACTTTCGCACCCTGGGAGGGAAACCATTATTCCATCATATCCTGCTGACTTTAATGGAAGTTCCAGAATTGGATGGAATTTATGTGGACACGGACAGCCCGGTGATAAAAGCAGGTATTGAAGCGACCTTGCCGACTGTCACGGTGATTGATCGCCCAGAAGATTTGTGCGCGGATGACATGTCCATGAATCGGATTATCGCTCATGACCAGTGTGTAATTAAAGCAGATTTCTATCTGCAGACCCATAGTACTAACCCGCTGCTCAAGTCAGAAACTATTTCCAAAGCCGTCCAGGTTTTCTTGGAAAATAAGTATGAGTTTGATTCACTCTTTTCTGTAACCAGGCTTCAAACCAGGTTATATGATCAATCTGGAAAAGCAATAAACCATAAACCGGGAGAACTAATTCAAACTCAGGATTTACCACCATTGTATGAGGAGAATTCCTGTATATACTTATTTACAGAAGCAGGTCTCAAGAAAGCTGGTCACAGAATTGGGACTTCGCCTTATTTATTTGAAATTGATCACAAAGAAGCCTGGGATATAGATACCCTGCTTGATTTTGAGATCGTGGATTATTTAATGAACCACACCAGTGAGTGATTCTATGCCAACTGTTTTATTTTCTGCTCCTTATATGATCCCTTTTGTGGACAGATTCCGTCCCATCCTCGATAAATTTGGCCTTGAGCTGATTATTCCTGAGGTAGAAGAACGTCTGGAGGAAATTGATTTGCTGGAATTAGCAGGTCGTTATGATGGGGTGATATGCGGTGATGATCGCTACTCCAGAAAAGTGATTGAGGCATCGCTTCCCAGGCTGAAAGTAATTTCAAAATGGGGCACAGGGATTGATTCAATTGATCGGCAAGCCTGTGAGGAATATGGTGTAATGCTGGGTAACACTCCCAATGCGTTTACGGAGCCAGTGGCAGATTCTGTTTTTGGATACATTTTGGCATTTGCCAGGCAGCATCCCTGGATGGACCAGGCCATGAAAGAAGGTATTTGGGAAAAGATACCGGGCAGAGCTTTAAAGGAATGCACCCTGGGTGTAATTGGCATCGGTAATATTGGAAGCGCAGTAATTAAACGGGCTCAGCCTTTTGGGCTTAGAATTCTGGGCACTGATATCCGGGAAATTGATCCAGATTTTATCCAATCTAATCAGGTTGAAATGGTGACGCTGAAGGATCTTTTGTCCCAGTCTGATTTTGTAAGTGTTCATTGTGATCTAAATCCCACCAGCTATCATCTAATTGATCAGAACGCTTTTTCCTTAATGAAATCAAGAGCGATTCTGATCAATACAGCCCGTGGTCCTATTGTGGACGAAAAAGCTTTGTTGCATGCTCTTAAGAACGGAGATATTGCCGGTACTGCACTGGATGTATTTGAATTTGAACCTCTTCCTGAGGATAGTCCTTTGAGAGATTATTCCCGGGTTTTGTTAGCTCCCCACAATTCTAATTCCAGTCCAGAAGCCTGGGAAAAAGTTCATTGGAATACAATTCGCAATTTGCTCGAAGGATTGGATATTCCTTATCAGCTCAATGAGAAAGGGGAGGTCGTATGAAAAAAAGAACTGTTGTAATCACTGGCGTCGCTGGGGGTATTGGCCGGGCGACTGGAGACTATTTTGCAAAAAAAGGCTGGATTGTTTTTGGGATTGATCGGGCGCCTTTTGAGGGGAATTTTCCCGAAAATGGATTTTTTATTCAAGCTGATATCTCTAATGAAGAAGAGTGGCAGATTATCCAGAAGAAAATTTCAGAAAAGACATCTAGCTTGGATGCAGTAATTAATAATGCGGCAATTCAAATTACCAAACCTCTGGTTGAAATGAGTGTAGAGGAATGGGATCTGGTTCTGAATGCCAACCTGCGTTCAGTTTTTCTGAGCATTCGCACCCTTTATCCTGCCTTAAAAGCAGAGGATGGAGGAGCGATCGTTAACGTATCCTCAGTGCATGCTGTTGCGACTTCAAAAAATATTGCAGCTTATGCAGCCAGCAAGGGCGGGATGCTGGCTTTAACCCGCGCATTGGCGATAGAGTTGGCCCCCGATAATATCCGTGTGAATAGTGTTTTACCTGGCGCTGTGGAAACACCCATGTTGACGGCTGGATTAAATCGTGATCATGCAGGCGAGGGTACTCCGATCCAGCGCCTTGAAAACCTTGCCAGGAAAACTGTGAGTGGAAAAATTGGGCAGCCGGAAGAAATCGCCCGTGCGATTTACTTTCTAGCGGATCAAACAGAGTCCTCCTTTATCACTGGACAACCACTGGTTATAGATGGCGGCGCGACTGCCAGGTTGAGTACCGAATAAAACCATGGAAGCTCTTAAGAATAAGATTAAACGTTCTTCTCCGGGAATATTCCATTTGCTGCAGTCCAGTCGAGATTTTCTAATCCGGGCTGCTGACTGGCCTGGCATGGCTATTCATCCCTGGCGACTTGATTCCAACCATCGACTTGGTCAATATCAAAACCGATATGCTGGCAAAAGATGTTTTGTAATTGGAAATGGACCCAGTTTGAAAAATACAGATCTATCCTTATTAAAGGATGAATATACATTTGGTATGAATCGGATTTATCTGGCTTTTGAGGATTTGGGTTTTCAAACCAGTTTTCTGGTCTCGGTAAATGATCTGGTTATTGAACAATGTCACCAGGATTTTCAAAAACTTTCTCTGCCGAAATTTTTCTCATGGCGTTCAAGAGATTTCTTGTATCCAACCGGACAGCCGGATACAAAAACACATTTCCTACATACAACATATACCGGTCTCAAATTCAATCAGCGCATTTTGTCCCGCTACTGGGAAGGCGCGACAGTAACGTATGTGTGTTTGCAGTTGGCTTTTTGTATGGGTTTTTCAGAGGTGTATTTAATTGGTGTTGATCACAGCTTTATTAGCAAGGGAACAGCCAATCAAACTGTGGTATCGAGCGGGGATGACCCGAATCATTTTAGTCCTGAGTACTTTGGAAAAGGATTCCGCTGGCAGCTTCCGGATCTGAATACTTCTGAGGTATCCTACCAAATGGCTAATAATTCCTTCCTGGCTGCTGGAAGGAAAGTGTTTGATGCAACCATTGGTG
>CAXMRF010000057.1:0-12536 GCA_964195965.1 uncultured Nitrosomonadaceae bacterium | reverse complement strand
ACAAGGAAATCCATTACAGCAAGGATGTCTTCTGAAAAAGTACCCACAGTGGGGGTTTTTTCAGGGGAACTGCTGCCGTGATTGCGCGTGTCAAAAGCCAATAAATTATAGCCCAGGGGGTGTAATTTTTTTATGAAAGGCATCATCCGGGCAAGGTTACGCCCCCAACCGTGTAGCAAGATCAATGTTGGCGCATTCGGTGAGGTTGGCATCCACCAGCTGTAAAGTTGAGAATCATTAACCGAAGAAATTCGAATCTCTTTAAACGGTATTTCATACTTTTCCGGTGTAATCGAATGGGGTTTTATCTCATATTTGTACATCCTGGCAACGAGCTGATCGAGGGAGAGCACAAACAAAATGAGGATTATTAATATCCAGATAACTGTCATGATTTATTCCAATCCAGGTTGATCAAAAATAAAAATGGAGCCCGGCCCCGGCAGGGCTAAGATATTCAACGGAAAAGTTCTTAGACAGATGGGGGATCTTGAAAAGCTCTGATCTGTCTTCCAAAATCTAATCCAAATAGTATATTTGGATTAGATTTTGGGGTAGGTTAACCTTAATGGTCTGTTTCTGAGGAATTAGCTATCGAGATGTTAATCCATGGGCAGCAGGTAAGCGTAGCGATCGCGGACTGCCAGCATCAGTTCAAATATGCCCTGAAGCTTGTCATCCACCACCAGGGAGTCATCCGCTGGTACCACCTTGCCGTTGGCATAGCTCAACTCATGAATCTCACCACGGTATCGCATTCGCAAGCCAGCATCCGGGAGAGGGTAGAAGCCCTCATTCTCGTTTTCCAGGAAAGCTTTTTCGTCCCAGAACAGGGTAAATTTGTCTTTATAGGGCGCAGCCTGGTAAGGGCAGAAGGTCACGCAGTTGCCGCACTCATTACAGAGAGCGTCCAGGTGCAGGATCTGGTTCTGATCTTTAAGAAGTGGGGAGTCAACCACAACGGCGATATTGGCCCGGTTGGGGCAAACTTCCACGCACTTATTGCAGACAATATTGCATTCCAGGCAGCGGTCGGTTTCACGCAGATACTTTTCGTCAAATACTTCTAGAGTAAGACTGGGAGTGAGCAGTGCCTTTTTTCTGGCAATAGCTTTTTTCTGGATTTCTTTATCAAATTTCACTTTAGGAACGGTTATTTGGCGCTCATCGATACCTTCTTTCTCAAGAATACCATCGGCTGCTTTCCGTCCATCGGCAATTGCTTCAACCACAGAAGCCGGTCCACGATAGGCATCTCCGGCAAGATAGACATTCTCAAGATTGGTTTCATTAAACGCATTCACCTGGATATTGCCCCGCTCATCCACCTCTATTCCATTGTCTTTTAACAAATCATATTCAACCAGCTCCCCGATTGCGGAGAGAACGGAATCCGCGGGAAACTCTACCAGTTCTCCCTCCACGGGTACTGGTCGGCGGCGGCCGCTGGCGTCCTTCTCGCCTAACTTCATTTTCTGACAGATCAGAATTCCATCTTTAAGGGAGACAGGGGAAACCAGTTCATTGAAAATTACCCCATCTTTCTGGGCAAATTCCAGCTCTTCCCGATCGGCAGGCATCTGTTTGATTGTTCGCCGGTAGAGAATGCTGACCGATTCTACACCCGGAACCCGGAGGGCAGCTCGAGCGCTGTCCATGGCGCTGTTGCCACCGCCGATCACAGCTACATGCTTCCCAAGATTAAGTGATTTCGGATCACGGTTGTAGGTTAATAAGAAATCAATAGCTCCCCAGACTTTTTCCTGATCTCCCTCCAACTTCAACAAACGGGACTTCCAGGCGCCAATGGCCAGGATGATATAGGTGTAACCGTCTTTTTTCAGCTGTTCGATGTCCAGTTTTGGATCGCAATTCAGTTCAATTTTGACTCCGGATCGTTTAATCAGTGCCAGATCGTTTTCCATGGCCAGGTCAGGAATCCGGAAACCGGGTATGCCGTGGGCTACCATGCCGCCAGGGCTGTCTGTTTTGTCAAAAATTGTGACATCAAATCCCTCCCGGGCTAGAAAATAACCCGCTGAGAGTCCGGCAGAACCTGCGCCGATTACTGCTATTTTGTTTTCCCGGGTTATTTCCCCAAACGGAATCTTCTCCAGCACAGCTTCAAATCCATTCTCCGCGGCAATTCGTTTTAAATCCCTGATCAAAACTGAATCGTCATAATCATTACGGACACATTTTAGCTGGCAGTCATGATCACAGATATAACCAGTGATAAAGGGCAGCGGGTTCTTGGCGATAATTAATTCATAGGCTTCCGCGTATCTCTCTTCCCCAATCAGGCGGATGTACTCGGGAATATCCTGGGTAATGGGGCATCCCACTGTGCAGGGGGCCACAAAACAGTCCAATAGTTCCAGTGACTGGTTGATTTTCATCGGTTCCGAGGATTTTCCCTCTTTGGCGTAGCGGGGATCTTTCAGCGCATTTGCAGAAACCTGTGCTAATTTTGCCAGATCTACTGATTCCATGGTGATGACTTCGCTTTGTTCATCAACCAGTTCAGCCAGTTGGGTCATGCGTTCATATCCACCGGGTTTGAGGAAATAGGTTGCCATGGTGATCGGTTTTAAGCCGGCCTGAAGCAAATCCATGATATTAAAGGCATCTGCCCCACCGGAATAGGAGATTGAGAGTTCCCCGTTAAACTGCTGGGAGAGCTTAAGCGCCAGGTTTACAGTCAGAGGATACAAAGCGCGGCCGCTCATATACATCTCGTCTGTTGGCAGAGTCCCCTTGTCATTGACAACGGCCAGGGTGTTGGAGAGCTTAACGCCGAACTCCACACCGACCTGCCGAGCGTGGGTGGTTAAGTTTTGCAGCATTTCCACAGCGTCCGGGTACTGCATGTCGTGAGAGAAGCTTTCTTCCTTAAGTAGAATATTGTCATAGCCCAGGTTCTCAAAAGCCTCTTTGACATAGGCATAACCGTGCAAGGTGGGATTAAGTTTTACATAAGTATGCAAGCCTTTATCAGCCATCAGGTATTTACAGATTTTTTCCTGATCTTCAGGCGGAGTACCATGCATGGTGGAAAGGGTAATAGAATTGGATATCTTCGGAGAGATTAAATCTACGAAGGAAGAATCAGTTAACCCGGGGATATTTCCCTCATCGATTGCTTTTTTTAGCGAGGTCTGGCATTGTTGGAATATTTCCGTTTCAGAAGCATCTTTTAACCCCTCAATGAAACCATCAATCTTGGGGGATTTCATGCCTTCCAGGTCATAGCCAACACTCATGTTAAAAACAAAGGCTCGTTCCTCAATTTTCGAGAATCCGAACATTTTGTTCAGCAAATGGAGCAGGAACCATGCTTTAACATATTCATCGAATGCCTGGGGTACGGTCAGTTCAGTGGACCACTCGGTATTATAAGTCTCATGTTCAGCATCAATGCAGGGTTTCTCAATCTCGAGTTCATCCATGATCTGGACGGTTTTTAATTCGAAAAAGCGTCCCCCGGTCAGGTAGGCAGCAACCAGGTTCTGAGCCACCTGGGTGTGCGGGCCGGCCGCTGGGCCGAGGACGGTTTCGCAAGCTTCGCCGAAAATCTGGAAAGCGGAATCGTCTTTTTTGTAATAAAATTTTTCTTTCGGGATTCCGAAAATGGTTTTTTCTGACTGGTATTCTTCTGCGATCCAGGTCAATAAATGATTAAAATGGATGGGGATCATAATATCGCTCATAATTCTCTCCTGTTCTTCTAACAATAAATTCAGTGGGGTTGCCACTGTTGTAGACCAATTTTATCGAAAGAAACCAGAATACGCCACTGATTTGTATCACCAATCGGTGGTGGGCAATACTGGTGTGGTTTATTAAATCAATTAATTGTACTGATTAAGGGTCAGTTGGTGGTTGTGATCCCGAAGCCTTCCATGTCCACATCAATGACAGGAGGATGTGACAGTGAAATGAACGGTTTCAGCACCAGTGGGATTTGTCTTTATCGGCTGATAAAATTTATTTAGCCAGGATTGAAATTGGAAAGAAAAAATCCACCCGAAGGGGGTGGATTTTATTGTGGATGTTGGTAGCAGGCCTTGTAAAATTAAATTGTTATGGCCTCTTCTGGGGCAGATTTTGATCCTTTGATAAGAAAATAGGCAAATATTATCCCAAAAAACACATTAACAGCAGCATAAATCCAGTAGGCACTCTCTGGTTTTCCTTCTATACCATGTAAAAAGGGGATTAAAGGTGCAGCTGTATTGCTCATAGCATGAAAAAATATCACAACAATTAAATTCTTGCCGCTCGAATTATACAACCAGGCATATATGATCGATATGCTGGTAGTCATCATCACGAAAGCTAAAAATGAGTATGCACTATGCAAATCACCTGCCATAAACCATAAGGGTAAATGCCAAATACCCCAGATTAATCCTATAACCAAACTCGCTGGTATGACTCCGATTTTTTCTTGTAAAGGCTCCTGTGCATACCCTCGCCAGCCAAATTCTTCTTGTCCACCACCAAGTATCAACATGAGAAAGAAGTAGGGTATCGCTAAAACTATCGGTGCTACAGAAACTTCAGATGGAAATAGCGTTTTAGCAACATCCAGGCCTAGAGCGAGTGCCAAATAATGAGCTATCAGATGAATTAACAACGGCAGAGCTAATGCGACAATTATATAAACTGGCTTAATGTGAAAATCAAGCACCTGTCCAAAAAATGTCTTAATTCCATTCCAACCCCCCTCTCGGCCTACAAGAGTGAGTGTGGCTAACAACGGAGCGAATGCGCCAATAATAACAACCACTATTGAATATCCCGTCACGTCGAAGGGCAATTTGATACCAATACCATCCAAAACAGAAGGTATCCATATAACCCATGAATAGGCAAAGGTAAGTAAGAAAAACTTCCAAGGATTTCGATTATTGTGTTGATTTGTCATTAATTATTTTCCTTATCTAAATACCAGACAATGTTAATGTTATTTCATTTGCTAATTAATCACTTTGTTTTATGGTTCATCGTAGAAGATGAACCATAAAAATGTTGCTTACCGAACACAAAGTATAGCATATAGATAAAGTGGTTTTTATGAGCCAGGCATATTTAGCTTTGTTGTGTTAAAGAAAAACACCTGATACTACTATCAAGTGTTTTTTGGATGTTGGTAGACATCAACCAGTTCTCTAAATTGATAAATTTAAATGTTAATCATGATTGTGTTTCTAGAGTACTATTTATTCCTGATGAACAGTAAAAACAACCCGTTTTCAGTGAGGTCTTTCCTGCTAAATACATCAGCCCCTAGTTCCTGCATGGATTCAATCATTGGTTGCGGGTGAAAATTGGTGGTAAGCAGGATCAGTTCGCCGGAAGCCAGGTCCCCAAAATGCGATTTTATCAAATTAAGCGGGTGTTCACCTTTGGAAAGAAGTTCCACGCCATCTACCTTAAACTTGGGTGAGCCCTGGATCCATTGAGGATCGGAGTCGTTGAAGGCTATTATTTGATCCTGTCCATCTTCTGTTTCTGTTGAAATACCCGCAGCTTGCTGGAGTTCCTTGATCAGATCTGTCACTTCCAGGTCTGCCTTGCGTGCCATATATTCCAGGCTGGTCATGGATAATACCTTGTCTTTCAGCTGGGGCTGCTCCAGCAGGCCATAAGTGGGTAACAGAGCCGCCACCCTCAATTTGAGTTGAGGATATTCCCGAAATAAGTCAATCAATTTAGTAGTGTTCTTGATCTTCATGTTTTGCCTCATGTGTTTATTGCTTTTGATTCTTGCCTGATTTATTAATCGTATTCCAACAGGCGACGTTCCCCTTCAATCTCGCGGATGCCGGTGATGTCCTGGGTGACTTCCAAGGTCCCCAAATATTCACCTTTGTCGTCCCGTAAAACATAATAAACAATATATATTGTTCTTGGCCCCATATTAATCCAGAACTTGGCCTGGTCTTCTTTACCAGATTTGAAATCTTCCAGGATCTGATTTACGATGTGAACGCTTTTGGGTGGGTGACAATATTGGACTTTTCTGCCCAGGATGGTCCTTGTGCGATCAAATACACGATTCTTTCCGGGTGAGAAATAACGAACAGTATCGTCTTTGTCTACAAAAGTTAAATCAAATGGAAGGATAGAGAAGACATTAATAAGCTCTTCAAGCTGGAAAGCGCCCGTGGGCATCTGGATCCGGCCTGTTTGGGTGGAGGTTAAATCAATTTGCTGCAAAGTGCCTTCCTCTGGAACCCATTCAAATTCAGGGATATAAAGGCAATTGCCGATTTCTGGGCTCTCCAGGTAAATTTGATACCATTCCTGTTCTGTCAGCGTATCCAGTGCCGTTGGAAAGAGGATTTTCTCTTCCTTGTAAACCATATCGTCAATGGACTCAATCGCAGCACTTACTGCAAATAGATTATAGGCCTGGGCTTCCCCGGCCAGGATCTGCTCAGTTTCTTGCAGTCCCTGGATGGTTTGTTTAAGATAATCCCTGGTCTCATCATGTTTGCCCCACATCACAGTAGGTGGTCCTGAGATATTGTTTTTTTCAAAATAGGGAAAAAGCAAGTTCTCTATGGACCGATAGTGTTTATCAGCATCCATCAGTTCGTTTAACAAACTTTGGATCTCATGCATCTGGTCCAGGGCATTTTCCCCTTCCTCTAATTTACTTACCTGGTCGATAAAATAGCGGATTTTTTGGGTCCTGAGGGTAAGTTCTTTGTTTTCCTGAATGTAAGTGTGGATGGGATGCCCCGGTGTTGTTTCTGGAGTTTCCTGCAAATCCAAATGCTTGGATAGAACACGGGTATGTGTGTCACACAGCTCCATTATGCTTTCAGGAGAGATCCCTTCTTCAATGAGCTGCACTTCCATTACGAAAACATCGGAATAATCAGCCTCGTCAAGCATGGTTTCAAGCTGGCGCTGGATCTTTCCTTCTGTTGATCCCTGGTGCAGCTGGCGAACCAAACTTTTCATGATTTCAATTTTCTGCTGCCGGTTATCTATTATTTCGCTCATGTTTTTTCCTTGTACACTATTTAATGCGGGTCAATAGTAAATGATAGTAAGTGGATTACCTGGGTGCCTAATTCTCCAAGTCCGCCAGGGTGGTGTTATAGAGCATATCTTTTATGCTTTCCCTGCGATTTGCCCATTGGTCATGGAGCGAACAGGGATGGTCTTCTGAGCATTCATGGAAGCCCAGAATACAGCGGTCAAAATCTTCCAGGCCTTCTGTGGTCTCAGCAATCTGATAGAGATAGATGGTGTTTAGTTTTCTCTGGATTTGATAACCACCCAGGCTGCCCTGCTGCACTTCAACAAATCCTGTAGTAGCGAGTTTACTCATTAAACGACCGAGATATTTATAAGGAATTTCCAGTTCTTGATGAAGTTTATGAGTGGAAAATCGCTCACCAGGATGTTTAGCCAGGTATACCAGGACCCGGATAGCATACTCTGTAGTTTTTTGGAATCGCATATATCCTACCTATGTGTAGTATATTGGCACTGATAATACTTTATATGGCAGATTAATGCAAGTAACAAATTAAATTACCTCTAATTACTTCGAATTACAGTCTCAAATCTTATGGGTAACTAACTATCCATTCCAGGATACGATCGAAAACTAGATCCAGTAAATACAAAGTCTCTCAAATAGTGCTTGAAGAACGACAATATCCATTTTGTTAATGGTCAATTGCCATTCCTGCGCAGCAGTACTTCAAACGAAATCGGGGGAGATTGCGGTTGGAAAGATTTTGTCAATTTAACTGGGGCTAAGAGGGTGGAGCAAGCCTATCTTTTGATAGGGGAATGAACAGGTTCAGGAAAACGGACAGTCTAGTGTCCAAAATTGAGAAAGAAACACACCAGGGAATAGACCTATTTTCCCACCACATAAATCCGGGCGGACCAGATCCCGAATGGGCCCCCGCAGGTCACCATGGTCACCCGTTCATCCGAGGAGGGACCCAAATAATTTAGATGTCTGTTTAGTTCAGCGGCGGTTTTGTATAAATAGGGGACTTCAACAACTTTCTTGACGTAATATTTATATTTGCCCCCTTCTTTTGTATGAAGCACTATTTTATCCCCGACCTTGAGTTTATGCAGGTTGACAAAAACACCTTCCCAAGCGTACCAGCCCCGGTTGTAATTATGCCCAACCAGGACGATATTGCCACCCCCTCCAGGGTCGACTGAAGTGAGTGTCTGTCCCACCAGGTCCAGGCGGTTGCTGGTGGCAAAAAGGGAATCGGTATCGTACTGAATTGTCCCGGTATTATCCCGATATTGTCTCAAGGGAACTACTGCCCGATCTATTTTAATGCTGGGAATCACCAGCCGGACGACCGGACCTGCCGGGATGGGAGTTGGCGTCGGTGTAGGAGTAGGGGTGGGTGTATAGGGGCTATGAACCAGGGAATAAAAAACATCCTCAGGAGCGGGTTCAGTGCTCCGGATGGAGGAAATTTGCGGAAGTGGAAGACCCACGTCCGGCAGTAAGACTAAATAGTTGCCTTCCTCTCGTTGTCCGGAAGCCAGCAAAGGCTTAAGGGAAGATAACCCTGCCCAGAGCAGCAGCAACCCTCCGGCAATTAACAGAAGATTCGGCAACAAGCGGTGCCAATGATTTTTTCGCAAGGGAATCCTGAAATCAAGCCGACTTGATAATTTTTTTAGTGTCTGTTTAACAGGCAGCCTTTTCGGGATTGGGTAAGCAATCCCGATGGTCCTGGCTTGTCCAGGGTAGGCACACTGCCTGCGCCAGAACAAAACTTCAGTTTAACGCAGGCAGTTATTAACTATTAGACTGCAGCGAGTTTCCGGCGGCGGATGACAACAATACCCGCGGCAACCAGACCCGCGCCAATCAGGGCGACAGCGCCTACGACATAGGGAGTAGCCAGATCAACACCCGTATAGGGGGGATAACCAGCATAGTCATATGTAGCTGTGACCCGGCAGTCGTCAATGCCGTACCAGGTGACGACATGATAACGATAAGAACCCGGGAAAATCTGGTATAGATCTCCACCGTTGTAAATATCGCATACCTGATCATTGATCACGGTGTCCAGCTGGGCATCATCACTGCAAGCCCAGGGGTCATCCAGGGTGCCGGTGCCACCCGTAGTGACGCTGGTGCTGCAATAGAATGTGCCTGCAGCATAGACTGCGCCAGGGATCAATATGGCAATCAGTACTGCAAGAATAGCTACTACTCGCAATTTTTTCATTCCTGCACTCTCCTTGTGTTTCAATAGTATTAATTATATCTATATTTTCAAGAAAAAACACTCAACATTCGTGTAAGGTCGCTTCCGTAAAAAAATTATCCTGGTTCAGCTAATCCAGAATTATTTGCAAGAGGGCGTCTGCCAGGCCGACCAACTCGGGATCAGACCCCGTTTCCGCAACAAATTGATATTCCTGGGCAGCTTCTACTGGTTTTTCCAGAGCCTCTAATGCCATTCCTATATATAAATGCATTGTTGGGTCTCCCGGGTTTAAGTAGCGCGCTGCATCTAGATACAGCATAGACAGGATTGGGTCTTCTTCCAGCAGAGAGATTACACCTAGTCCCTGTAGAGCTTGAAGGTTCCTTGGATTCTCCAATAGCACATCTTCCCAAACCAATCGCGCTTCTACTAACCTGCTTTCGTAAAGGATTAATCCTGCCCAGGCTGCTTTGGTGTCCAGAAGGGAAAAGTCCAATTCAAGTGCGTTCTGGTAGGCTGTGGCAGCCGGTTTCCAGCGTCCTTGTTTGTAATATGCATTTCCTAAATTTTGATAGATGTCGGTGTTAAGCGGGTTGAGATTTAGCGCTAATAAAAAATGGTCCTCAGCCAGTTCGGCCGAATCATTCTCCAACAAAAGAACACCCAGGTTGTTATGGATCCAGGGTAGGTATTCATCCAGAGTGATGGCTTGTTGATAGGAATCGATGGCTTCTTCCCCTTTACCCTGAAGGGCCAGGATATCTCCCAGGAGTCCAAATACTTTAGCTGACTCAGGCTGCAGGAGGAGAACAAATTTCAAGTAATCTTCTGCCAGGTCAGGTCGTTCTGCCTCTACAAACCGATTCGGGAGGGAGTTGTTGGCAGTTTCAAGCAGGGAAGGTCCCAATGTGAAGAAGGTCACGGCCAGAACTAAAATTGATATCAATCCAATCCAGCCGCCTTTCTTCAGGAGGGGTTTGCTGATAATAGGTCTGGGCGGTGTGGGAGGGCTGGGACTCAGCCAGTCAGTGCGATGCAACACAGATACGATTGTTTCGTTCAACGCCGTGACAGTATATGCGCTCTTTTTTCCATACCGGACCATCTCGCTTCCGAAATAATCCCCGTCAATGAGTGTCCTGGATTCACCGCGGATATTTTTTTGTTCTACTTTGCCGTTTTCTATGATGCCCAGAAAATTCCCTGCCTGGCCTTTCTTGATGATCTGGGCGCCCGGGGGAAAAATCACTATTTTCACCAATGATTCCAGATACCGCCGCCGACTGGGGGGCAGTTCCTCAAAAAAGCCAATATTCTTGAGATCTGAAACGAGTTTTTTATCTTTCATAATCTGAGGTCTGATTGCCTTCAGCCAGTATGGTCCTGCCAGGTTTGTTGTTCTTACTAATAAACAGCATTTTATCCCCTATTAGGATTCTAACAAGAAGATTTGTAGAATAATTATGAAATTTGTTAGGTGAAAACATCAATTCCACGAGTTTTGAGTGATTCCAGTTTCCGGCAGCAGCCCAAAACAGGCCTCAAATTCAACTTCTCTTTATTCAATTTTGCAAATATAATAATTCTTATTAATGTTAATCTCTTATCTTTCAAAGGAAACAGCTATGAAAAAATTAATGCTTCCTCTCCTGGCCCTGTTATTGGTATCTTGCGCCATTTCAGATAACCTCTCTGATCTAGTGGCAGCCTTCGGAAATCAAAGCCAGACTTTTTCCTCAGATTTTGAGGGACCAGGTCTTTTTGATGCTTATTCAGATCCGGAAGGTCTGGTGGAATCGGAATTTCGGAATGGTGGATTGGAACTGACAATTCATGAGGAAGAAGTTTATTTCTGGATCTATCCTGATGTTGTGACTCCAAAGAATATCTCTGTGCAGGTGGATGTTATTTATGTCCAGGGAGATCCAGAAACAGGTGCCGGCATCATTTGCAATTATAACTACGAGAATGATTACGGTATTTATTTTGAAATTACCTTCGATGGATACTACGTGATATTTAAAGAAACTGAAGCAGGTTGGGAAACTATTGAAGATTTCACCTTTACTGATTTGGTCAATAGTAGTGGAGCAAACCGCATTAAAGCTGTCTGCGATAATGGATCCTACGATTTCTATATCAATGATGAGATCGTCTCCTCATTTGCAGAAACCACCACGCTTGGCGATGAAATTGCTCTTTATGGCTATACTTATTTCACACCGGAAAGCGTGATCCGCTTTGATAATTTTTACGCTGAAGGTTTGGAATAGACCTAAAACTTTCTGCAGCATCATAGATAACACTGTCTACAGCAGTTTCTTTTTAGATTGGTCCCGATCTGACATTTCTAAGATATTTTGTTTATTTAATGAGGGGGACTGGCTGAATTTGGTTTTGGTCAAAATTTTGGATATTCTCAGCACCCAAACGCCGCAGTTCATTCTCAGCCAATCTGGCATCCGCCCGCAGTTGAGTGATTTGGACACCCAGCATCATTTCCCCCAGCGGGGCTAGATTTCGCTGTCCACGCTTGAACATCTTTAGCGCTCCCCGATAATTAGCCCGGGTAATTTGGTAGTACGCCAGCCCTATTTGCAGGACGCCCTGGTACAGGTCTCGTTCAGGTGATTGGGTTTCCATCCAGGCCAGCTCAAGCAGTTCATGAGCTCCATGGTAATCCCCCTGATTAAATAATTGGATGCCTTTCCTGGCCGCTGGATGGATGGGATCAATCCTCGAGGGTAAATTCACTGGTGAAGGTCAGTCCTGGTTTGAGGGTTGCCAAAACGGAGCAGTATTTTTCCTCTGAGAGCCGCATCGCGCGCTGAATTTTTTCAGCTGGAATGTCTCCCCAAATGCGGTAGTTAAAATGGAGTGAGAGATAGGGGTAAGGTTGTTCCTGGCTTTGCTTGGCAGAAATATCTATTTTTAAATCTTGAAGCGGCTGCCTGCTTTTTTCAAGTATTTGAACCACATCATAGGCAGAGCAGGAGGCAGCGGATAGAAGCAGTAAGTCTGAAGGGTTGATTCCCTGGGCTTTAGGCTCTTCATCCGTCAGGTATCCAATCGCTAATGAGTTTCCCAGGTGATCCGTGCCCACAAACATGCGCGAACGCAGCCATTCCAATTTCACTTCTTTTGTTAAGGTTTCCATGGTTATTTCCTTTTGTTTTATAGAAAAAGATTTCAGAATTAATTATATCCCTTTGGGAGTCTGGGAGGATAAGAGGATTATATAAAATAAGGGACCGGGTCCCTGAAAAAGGGTATACTCAAGTACCAAGGAACATTATATGACCGATA
>CAXMRF010000056.1:12214-12545 GCA_964195965.1 uncultured Nitrosomonadaceae bacterium | reverse complement strand
GATTATATTTTCCTAATTTAATTACCTTTTTGTCACTGGCTTCCGCGATTGTGTCAATTGTATTATCTATCCGGGGCTTCATTTTGCAGGCAGCTTTGTTGATTTTGTTAAGTGTGATTTTGGATGTTTCGGATGGTTTTTTGGCCCGAAAACTTAAGGTTGAATCTAATTTTGGAATACAGTTAGATTCTTTAGCGGACATTGTCAGTTTCGGTGTAGCTCCCATGATCCTGGTGCTCCAACACCTCACCATCCGGGATAATTTTAGTTTCTGGTATCTCCCCTTGATAATTCTTCCGATCTGGGCAGGAGCTTTTAGACTTGCCCGTTT
>CAXMRF010000056.1:0-12204 GCA_964195965.1 uncultured Nitrosomonadaceae bacterium | reverse complement strand
GCAGCCAAGGTGAGTCTGTGGGATTGACAATCACCAATTCCGGGATCATCTTATCTTTGACTGTATTATCTGATCTTTCCTATAACATTAATTCCCTGCCGTTGAGTATTTATATTCTTTTGATTTTAGTTCTAAGTTATTTAATGATCAGTAAATTGAAATTTCCCTCACCGTCCTGGTTTATTCCCAAAAAGATATTATTTGTTGTGTATTTCGCGCTTGGCGCGACCCTGGTATTATTCTCTTCTTTCTTCACTTCGTTGCTGATTCTTTGTTTGGGCATTATAGTTGCATCTGTAAGTCGATACCTTTACCTGTTGATGTTTCAGCCCTCGTCCACTCCCTAATTAATTGAACTTCCTGAACAAACATATGATCGCAAAAATAAGCGGCGCTTTCCTGTATTACTTTTCTGTCCTGGTTTACCGAACTTGTCGGTTTTATATTAGCGGTATCGATCAAGTGGAGTTGTTTCAGGAACAGGAGGAACCTGTCATCGTTACCAGCTGGCATGGTATGACCATGATGATTGCGGGATTTCTGCGAAAAAAACTGGATATAACTAAATTTTCCGTGATTATGCCGGAGGATTATAGAGGTGCTGCCCTGGAAGTTTTTGCTCAAAAGATGGGAGCTGACCCCGTTCCACTCAATCTTTCAGGTGATTCTACGCTTGGCATGGGCAGGAAATTGGTTAATTTAATGAAAAAAATAAAAGCAGGCGGAAATTTTTTAATTCACCCTGATGGACCTGCAGGGCCAGCTTATAAAGTAAAACCCGGTTTGTCTTTCATTGCTCAAAAAACTGGTGCTCAAATTCTTCCGATGGGATGTTACTGCCGCAATGCCTATCATGTTCCCCGATGGGACCGTTATACGCTGCCGCTTCCTTATAGCAAGATTCACATTCAAGTAGGGTCCTTAATCTCAATTCCAAAAGATGTGTCAGATCTTGATCAGACGAACCGTGATATTGAAGATATTCTAAATCGGTTAACTGTGCAAGCTGCTGCGAATTATTATGAACTGGATGATCCTGGTATTCTTTGATAGTTACCTGATATAAAATTAACGAGAACCACGTTTTTTGTTTACCACAAATCGTTATTAACTAAAGTCCAATTAATATTATGAAAACCTTAGTGATCGTTCGCCACGCAAAATCCAGTTGGAGTAATGCCGGATTATCGGATCATCAGCGGCCTTTAAATAAACGGGGGCTTCGTGATGCTCCCGTAATGGGCGTTCGATTAGCAGAATGGGGTCCGCCGGTAGATCGAGTCATCTCAAGTTCGGCTACCAGGGCATTAACTACGGCAGAGTTGATAACCCAGGAAATGGGTCTTCCCTGGGACGAGATCCAGGTAGAGGACTCCCTTTACCATGCCGGTGAAGATGACCTGCTCGATATAATCTGGGAGCAGGAAAATTATCTTGATGGAATAATGCTTTTTGGGCATAATCCCGGAATGACCTACCTGGTTAACGATTTGTCCGATCTTGATCTGGATAATCTGCCTACTTGCAGTATTGTTGTGCTCCAGTTCGAAGTGGACAGTTGGACTGAGATCGGAGAGGTAACGGCAACTAGCGCTGCATTTGATTTCCCCAAGAATTAACTTTAATATTAAAATAGTTTCCCCATGAATAAACCAGGAAAAATTGATCTGACCCAAATCCCTTATATCTCAGCCCGGCAAATGCTTGAAGTGGATCGGCTGATGATCGAGGAATTTGGCATTCAATTAATCCAGATGATGGAAAATGCAGGGCGCCACCTGGCTGCACTGGCCCGTACAAGATTCTTGGAAGGTGATTCTGCAGGCAAACGGGTTGTTTTCCTGGCAGGCAGCGGCGGGAATGGCGGCGGAGCCCTTGTTTCAGCCCGCAACCTGGTAAATTGGGGCGCCGATGTGCAGGTTTATCTCAGCAAACCCGTTGATCATTTATCCGGCACAATCCTGAGGCAGGCCAAAATTCTGCAATCCCTCAACATGAAGCTCCTTTCTGTTTCTGAACTTGGGAGTACAGATGCACCTGATCTGATTATTGACGGCATTATCGGATACAGTCTTCAGGGTTCTCCGCGAGGCGCAGCAGCAGCGATGATTAACTGGGCCAATCAGCAGGAAAATCCAATTCTTTCTCTGGATGTGCCGTCCGGGTTGGATGCAACCACCGGAGAGGTAAAAAACCCTGTTATCAAGGCTTCTGCAACCATGACCCTGGCCTTGCCAAAAACAGGTCTAAAAATTGCTTCGAGAGAGGTCGTCGGTGAATTGTACCTGGCTGATATTGGCATACCACCGTTGCTCTATTCTTATCCTTCATTGGGTTTTAATATTGGTCCAATCTTTAAGTATGAGCAAATCATTCAATTGATGTAATCTGATGAATGTTTCTTTTCATTAATCAAAACCCCAAACCTAATTGACAATCCGTTTTCTTAGATTATAATTTCCTTATTGCGATTATTCGCAATAAGGAAATTATGACACATTGCCATACCATACTTAATGAACTTCGCCTGAGAGGTTACCGGATTACTCCCCAAAGAGAATTAATTATCCGAGCTGTTGCACACAGCCCGCATCACATCACGGCTGAAGAGATAGCTGAAAAATTCCAGGGAAATATTAACATCGCCACCGTGTACCGGACGCTTGATTTGCTCTGGCAGGAGGGATTCGCCCGCCGGAATGATTTAAGTGAGGGAAAAACCTTTTATGCCACCTTCCAGCATGGACCACATATCCACCTGGTGTGCAGAAAATGCAGTAAAGTGATCGATGCTAATATCCAGGTTGTAAATTCACTTAGCGAAGATTTAAGTATGAATTACCAGTTTAAACCTGATTTGGATCACCTTTCTATTTTTGGTGTCTGCTCAGAATGTCAGGAATAAACTGGATTTTTGTAAGATAGGGGAGTCCTGACCAATCTATATAGAGGAGATTTTAATGATGTATTCACCAACATTGCTGCATATACCTGATGGATTTTTGACAATTGTTGTTTCGCTAATTTTCTGGTTAATTACCATTATTATGGTTGGATTGGCGGTTTCAAAAACAAATCAAAGCCTGGGAGAAAAGCAAGTTCCGCTCATGGGGATCATGGCCGCTTTTATTTTTGCGGCCCAGATGTTGAATTTCCCGATCGCTGGTGGGACATCCGGACATTTTCTGGGTGGTGCGTTGGCTGCCATAGTCCTCGGCCCCTGGGCTGGTATTCTGGTGATGACAGCGGTGATAGGCGTTCAAGCGTTGTTATTCCAGGATGGCGGGCTGCTGGTGATGGGTGCCAATATCTTTAATATGGGCATAATCACAGCGGTTATTGGATTTGGTTTATATAGGTCGGTAATTCATCTGAAACGAGGAATTCGGATGGTATTTGCAGGTGGGGCCGCCTGGATCGCAACTATGGCTGCTGCTCTGGTGACAGCGCTTCAGCTCTGGTTAAGCGGCACAACCCAATTGGAAATTGTTCTCCCAGCCATGCTGGGTGTGCATGCTTTGATTGGTTTAGGAGAAGCCCTTATTACCGTTGCGGCTTTAACCTATATCGAACAAACTCGCCCTGACTTGATCGATCTGGAAAAAACTGCCAAAGAAGGAGGTCGGGGCTGGATTGTGGCTGGCGTTGCCCTTTCTTTATTGGCCGTATTACTCTCACCTTTTGCATCTGGCAGCCCGGACGGTTTAGAGCGGATAGCCGAAGACCTGGGATTCCTGGGATCTGGTTTGGATGCCCCATACCAGATCTTGCCGGACTATACTATCCCTTTCCTGGGTGAAACTGCAATATCAACAGTTCTAGCTGGTATAGTAGGGATTATTGTAGTTGCGGGTTTGATGATTCTATTAGGCCGCAACCTCCGCCGGCAAAAGAGTACAGAAGGATAATAGAATAGCTGATTAGGGTGAATTACCATGCATGTGGATGTTTTTGACCAATATTATTTCGCAAAAAGCAGGGTCCATGAACTGGATCCCAGGATAAAGGTCCTGATTACAGTGGCCTTTATCCTTTCCAATGCGATCTTGCCTGATGGCAGCTGGCCCGCTTTTGCCTTGAGCTGGTTGGTTTTATTGTGGGCCAATGATCAATCAAAATTAGGATTGGGTTTCACCTTGAAGCGGTCTGTTATAGCCTTGCCATTTGCAATGGTAGCGGTTAGTGCGATATTCTCTCCTAACGGGGAGGCGCTGGCAGTTTGGGATTTGGGTTTCATTACCTTAATGCCGACCGACCTTGGTTTAATTCGTTTTTTCAGCATATTGCTTCGATCCTGGTTATCTGTTCAAATGGCTATTTTGATGGTGGCGACCACTCAATTTCCAGACCTTATTCATGCCTTGGAACATTTGAAATTACCGCGCACGCTCACAACCATCATAGCCTTTTTATTCCGATATTTGTTTGTTCTTACAAATGAAGTTTTTCGAATCTTACGAGCTCGTGAAGCGCGCAGTGCAGGTTTGCCTGGAATCAAGAAAGGGGGCTCCCTTTTGTGGCGAATTAAGACCACAGGGAGCATGGCCGGACAATTATTTCTTCGCAGTTATGAACGCTCGGATCGTATATACCAGGCAATGATCTCCCGGGGTTATACCGGACATATCAGAACACTTAATCCTCATGAATTGAACCGTGTGGATTGGCTTGGTTTAGTAATTATTATTGTGATGTTATTTTTTATTCAAGTTATTGGGTGGATCCGCTGATGCCTGTAAAACACGAGTCTTTAATTGAATTTCAAATCCCGGAATGTGAGGGGGATATCGTCCAAATCCAGGATTTGCATTTTGCCTATCCTGATGGTTATCAAGCGCTGCTTGGAATTGATTTGTCAATCTGCGAGGGAGAAAAAGTTGCCCTGGTTGGACCCAATGGCGCTGGAAAATCTACCTTGATGCTTCATTTAAATGGAATTCTCGGTGAAGATGGCCCCATTTCAGTTGCGGGCTTGTCTGTGACAAAAGAAAATTTACCAGTGATCCGGGCTTTGGTTGGCCTTGTATTTCAAAATCCGGACGATCAACTATTTTCCCCAACTGTTTTTGATGATGTGGCATTTGGTCCGCTGCATATGGGTCTGGCGGAAGAAGAAGTGTACCAGCGTGTGGAGCAAGCCCTGGCTGACGTCCAAATGGACGATTATGGGACTCGCCTTCCTCACCATTTAAGCATGGGACAGAAGAAAAGAATAGCCATTGCAACGGTTTTGGCTATGCAGCCGCATATCCTGATATTGGATGAACCTTCTGCTGGTTTAGATCCCCGATCCAGACGATCCCTGATCAATTTTTTGAGGGATTTACCCATCACTATGTTGGTTTCCACCCATGATTTAGCGATGGTTAAGGATCTGTTCCCCAGGATGGTGATCATGGATGAAGGAAAAATTGTTGCAGATGGATTGTCCAGAGAACTGCTCCAGGATGAAAAACTGCTTGAAACCCATGGCCTGGAAAGCCCAGACAGGAAATCTACACCTTAATAACCCGGAACAACCCAACTCAAGAAGAAAAACTATCCATGAATATACCCGCACCTGATGTGCTTAAAAAACTTCCACCGGATGGTGGTTCTAACTATAACCGGCTGGTATTTGAAAAATCTCCTTACCTGCTGCAGCATGCAGCCAATCCAGTAAACTGGTATCCCTGGGGAGAAGAAGCCTTTCAACAGGCCCTGGAACAGGATAAACCTGTGTTCCTCTCTATTGGGTATGCCACCTGTCATTGGTGCCATGTAATGGAAAAGGAATCTTTTGAAAACCAGGAAGTAGCCCAATTATTAAATGAGGTTTTTATTCCTATAAAGGTTGATAGGGAAGAGCGCCCGGATATTGATCAGATATACATGGCGGTGTGCCAGGCTGTCACTGGTAGCGGGGGGTGGCCGTTAACGGTGCTCCTGACAGCCGAGAAAAAACCATTTTTTGCGGGCACTTATTTGCCGAAAGAAAGCCGTTTTGGGCGGACAGGAATGATGGAGCTAATTCCAAATGTGGCTGCCCTTTGGCAGGATAAGAGGGGGGAACTGATCCAGAGCGCAGATTTGATCACAAACCATCTGCAGGAGGGATCTCTCAATCAGGGTGGTGAATTGGATCAAGCGGTTATTAAATTAGCCTACCAGCAGCTAAGTGGGCGATATGATGCTGTCCAGGGCGGTTTTGGAACAGCTCCAAAGTTTCCTTCTCCGCATAACCTGATTTTTTTACTGCGATACTGGCATACTACAAAAGACCCTGTTGCGCTGGAAATGGTAGAAAGTACACTTCAAAAAATGCGCCTGGGTGGTATTTTTGATCAGGTTGGTTATGGATTTCATCGCTACTCAACAGATGCTGCCTGGCGATTGCCCCATTTTGAAAAGATGCTTTATGACCAGGCTATGATGGCAATGGCTTATACAGAGGCCTATCAGGCCACCGGTAAAGAAGAATATGCCCGGACCACCCGGGAAATCCTGACTTATGTGCTGCGGGATCTAACCTCGTCCGGAGGAGGGTTTTATTCTGCGGAGGATGCAGACAGCGAGGGAGAAGAGGGGCTGTTTTATCTCTGGTCTCAGGACGAATTTCAAAGTTACCTGGATGATCGGAATGCCAATATTTTTATTTCTCTTTTTAACCTCAACGAAGAAGGAAACTATGTTGATGAAGCGACCAAATCATTAACCGGGCGGAATCTACTTTACTTAACTTCGTCCTTTGAAGATTACGCTCGGGATATGAATCTGGCAGAAGAAGAGCTTATCAGATTATGGGAAAAATCACGTGAAGTGCTATTTGATATCCGGGAACAACGTATCCATCCTTTGAAAGATGACAAAATACTCACAGATTGGAATGGATTGATGATCGCTGCACTTGCCAGGGCGGGAGCCGCCCTGAATGATTCTTCCTATATTGATAGCGCAAAAAAAGCTGCTGATTTTATTTGGAATGTACTGGGAGATGGTCAGGGAGGGCTTTTAAAACGTTTTCGAGATGGTCAAGCCGGTTTACCGGCCCACCTGGATGATTATGCGTTTTTGGTTTGGGGTTTCCTGGAAATTTACCAGGCCGATTTTGATCCTGAATATCTAAAAAAAGCTTTATTACTAAATCAAATCATGCTGGAAAAATTTTGGGATGAGCAAAACGGTGGCTTATTTTTCACAACAGAAAACCAAATTGATTTAATTCATCGTAATAAAGATATTTACGATGGAGCAATGCCTTCAGGAAATTCTGTTGCCGCATTGAACTTGATCCGTTTAGCCCGGTTAACATCCAATCCCGATTTTGAGGATAAAGCCCATCAGATTGGGAATGCTTTTGCAGCCCAGATCAATGTTGTGCCACAAGGGTACACTCAGCTGTTATCAGCGTTATTATTTGCCTATGGCCCTTCGTTTGAAGTGGTAATTGCAGGGGATCCAGATGCAATTGACACCAGGGAAATGACAACCCGGCTCAGGAAACTTTATTCTCCTCACAAGGTCCTGCTCATCAAACCTGATCAAGAAGACGGATGGTTGTTCGATCTACTGCCGACCTTGCGGGAACAAAAACAGATAAATGAGAAAGCGACTGCATATGTCTGCCAGAATTTTCAATGCAGCGCTCCTACAACTGATCCGGACGAAATGATTAATTTGCTAAAATCCGGGCTGGAAACAGTTTAGAAATATTCTCAAAACTACCCCATAAAAATACTTGGTATACTCATTTCAGATTATTAAATTACAGCAAGGATAGCTGATGTATATTTGCATAGATTTTGACGGAACAATTGTTGATCACAGATTTCCCGCAGTTGGTCCCCCTGTGCCGGGTGCTTTGGAATGGATGACGAAGTTCCAGAAGGCAGGCGCAAAGTTAATCCTCTTTACCATGCGATCTGATGGGGGAAAGAATAGCGATGCGCTTAACCAGGCTGTTACATACTTAAAAGAAAATGGAATTCATCTTTATGGCGTGAATAAAAACCCCACCCAGGTGCTTTGGACCAGCAGCCCAAAAGCTTACGGACAGATCTATATTGATGACGCTGCTTTTGGATGCCCTCTAATTCAGCCAGATGGATTTCAGAGACCCTGTGTGGATTGGGAAATTGTGGGTCCGGGTGTGATGGAAAAACTTGCAAAATAGGTGAGTTTCTCTCGAAGTGATAAGGAGTAGAATAATCCCCAAGATTTTTCTCGATGATCGGTTCATATTTCAGTAACCTTTGATGTTCATTATTGGTTATTATAGAAAAAGACATCCATAGGAAGGATCTTATGATATCCCAGGCAGAAAAAATTATCCGGCAGCTCCTTGAATCCGCAGAAATTAATATTAATGGATCAAATCCTTGGGACATTCAGGTTCATGATTCCCGATTTTATAATCGTATATTGAAAGAAGTTGGACTTGGATTGGGGGAATCGTACATGGACGGCTGGTGGGACTGTCAATCGATTGACCAGTTTGCTGATCGAGCCCTGCGAGCCATGCTAGATCGACAGGTTAAAGGCAATTGGAAAATCCTTTTCCATATTTTACGGTCCCGATATTTGAATCTGCAAACCTCTTCCCGGGCATTTGAGGTGGGTGAAAAACACTATGATCTGGGTAATGATCTGTACCAGGCGATGCTGGATAGTCGGCTGAACTATACGAGCGCGTATTGGCGGAATGCCAGTAATTTAGATGAGGCGCAGGAGGCGAAGCTGGATTTGATTTGCCAGAAAATTGGCTTACAGCCGGGGATGACAATTCTCGAACTCGGATGTGGTTGGGGTAGTTTTGCCAAATATGCAGCAGAAACGTATGGGGCAAAAGTGGTTGGTGTGACTGTTTCTGCCGAGCAGGTTAAACTGGGTATGGAACTATGCCAGGGGTTGCCGGTTGAACTTCGTTTGCAAGATTACCGGAAAGTTGAGGGAAAATTCGATCGGGTAATTTCGATTGGCATTATGGAACATATTGGATATAAAAATTATCACACCTATATGGAAGTTGTGAATAGGACACTGAAACCGGGAGGAATCGGCTTTTTTCATACGATTGGGGCTAACTACAGCAAAAGAACTGTCAATGCCTGGACTGAAAAATATATCTTCCCAAATGGTATGCTGCCATCAATCGCCCAACTGGCTTATGCAATGGAAGAATATTTTGTCGTGGAAGATTGGCATAATTTTGGACCGGATTATGATCTCACTTTGATGGCTTGGCATGCCAATTTTGAAAAAGCCTGGCCTTCCCTCAAAGAAAAATATGGAGAGAGGTTTTATCGCATGTGGCGATATTACCTGCTCAGTGCTGCTGGTGGGTTCCGATCCAGACAAACTCAGCTTTGGCAGGTTGTTTTCAGCCGACCGGGAGATACGCAACCAGATTGCAGGAAGATATGAAACACTACCAGGTGATTATCGTAGGGGGTGGTCCTGCAGGAGCAGCTTGTGCTGGAAAATTAGTTCAAGCTGGTGTTAATTGTCTGGTTTTGGACAAAGAAACATTTCCCCGGCAAAAAACATGTGCTGGTTGGATCACTCCTCGAGTATTTGCGGATCTGGAGGTAAAACCAGAGAAATACCCCTTTGATTTGACAGAATTTTCCCAATTAAAAATATACTTGAATAGGTTGCCTATCACCCTGCCAGGCGTACAATATGCCATTCGGCGTTTTGAGTTTGACGATTGGTTGCTAAAATCGTCCGGTGTTTTACTTATTCAACACGAGGTCAAACAAATCTGGAAAACCGACAATGGCTACAATATTGATGGACAATATACAACTGATTATCTGGTAGGCGCAGGTGGAACCCATTGTCCGGTATACCGCAATTTCTTTCGGGAGCACAAGCTCCGATCTGGAGCAAAAATTGTTGCCCTGGAAAAAGAATATCTTACTCAATGGAAAAATCCCTCCTGCTATCTATGGTTTTTCAGGAATCGCCTGCCAGGATACGCCTGGTATGTTCCTAAAAAAAGTGGGTACCTGAATATTGGTGTTGGAGGAAATGCCGCTGTCCTAAAAGATCGGAGAAGTACAATCCAGGAACATTGGAAATTATTGGTTACTGATTTGCTGAAATCTGGAATGATTGATGAAGCCCCGCATAATCCTCAAGGTTATCTGTACCATCTTCAGGATTCAGATCATTCGTTTTTCAAGGATAACGTATACCTGGTTGGCGATTCGGTAGGTTTGGCAACTCTTGATATGGGTGAAGGAATTGGTCCAGCGATCCAAAGCGGTTTGAATGCTGCAGAGTCGATCCTGGAGAAATCTCCTTATTCGCTGAAAGGTATCTCAAAGTATTCATTATTGCCAAAAAGCTTGAGATGGCTAATCTGATGATCAATCACTTCGAAATATGAGGAGCTCATGGACCATTTGACAGAAACCCATTATATATTTCCAAGAGTGCATTGGAAAATTGAGAATATAGATCATAACGGACCTATCCTGGATATCGGCGGTGGTGGTGAAGGTGTTATCGGTCGATTGATGGGAAAGGATGTTGTAGCGATAGATATCAACAAAGAAGAACTTCTGGAAGCTGCGGATGGACCGTTAAAAATTGTTATGGACGCAAGAAATTTATTGTTTTTGGATAATAGTTTTCAGACGGCAACCGCATTTTTCTCGTTGATGTATTTGAAAGAAAAGAACGATCAGGAAAAAGTGTTTCAGGAAATTTCAAGAGTGTTAGAAACAGGGGGAAAATTCCATTTTTGGGATGTTGATCTTATAAATAAACCAGATACAGATAAAGAAATCTTTATTGTATCTATTCAATATACTTTAGGAAAATTTTCCAAAGAGACAGGGTATGGTATGCGATGGCCACAAGAGCCCCGGGGGTATAAACAATACCTGGAAATGGCCGAGGATGCCGGGTTTGAGGAAGAAATGTCCAGGTGGGAAGGGAATACTTTTTATATATGTCTAACAAAAAAATAATCCCCTCTATTTGTTACAGTGTGGATGAATATAAGTCAGTGATCCATGTTTGGGTAATAAATAATTACTGATCAGGTCATTTTCCTCGATGCAACGGGGAATCCTATTGTTTCGAAAAATTTAACAGCCTGGACAAAGCAATATGGTATTCTAGGTTGATTAGTTAACTGCAAGATTTAACAGATCTGAGTTGCTAGAGAAAGATACCAGATTTGTTGTTGAATGGAGGCGTATTGAAAATTATTCATCTTTCGGATTTGCACATTGGGAAATCAAATAACCTGGAAAAATCTAAAATTATTTTCGACTGGATTCTTGATAACGAGGACATCCATCGATCACAATTAGTAATTATCAGTGGTGATGTGGTAGATGATGGTCAGATCTGGCAGTTTAAGCCAGCCAGGGAATTAGTAGAAAGTTTGCGGAGTAACGGCTACCTGGTTCTGGTTGTCCCTGGAAATCATGATTACGGACCAGAGGGAATCACAGAAAGTGCAAAAAGCTCCCGTGATTTCAGAAAATTAATTTCAGGTATTGCGGATTTCCCCGCTTTGTTTAAGGTGGACGGCCAGGCCTTTGTTCTCCTGGATTCCATGGCGGGAGAAATGAAAAACCGGGAATTCTGGGGGGCGCAAGGATACCTGGGTGAGGAGCAGCTAATCAATCTGGATCTTCTGTTGGAAGATTTAGCTCAGGATCAAGATGTAAAAAATGTGATCCTGGTCCTGCATCACCATCCCTTTGATTACCTCTCTTACCATGGGTTAAGAGATAATGCAGATTTAAAGAGCGTGATCTCCCGAAGAAGAGAGGGTCCACCCCGGGTGAACGTGCTGCTCTTTGGTCATAAACATTTGGAACGGCGTTTTAATGATCTTGAGGATAATAAAGAAGAACTATTTGGCATTGATATGATTTATGCTTCAGGACAAACGGTTGAGCGGAATCAAGATGGGAAGATGGTTTTACCGGTTATCAATCTGAATGAAAAAACACTGGATCGATATTTTATTGGATGAACACCTGGGGAACCCCAAATAAATGCGCAGGGAAATGAATAAGTACCCAAAATTAATGCAAGGAATCCAGGCGGGTTTGCCTATAGCTTTTGGTTACTTCCCCATTGCAATTGCATTTGGCGCTCTGGCGGTGCAAGCAGAGTTGCACTGGTCTGAAGCAGTCTTGATGTCAGTGATTGTCTTTGCGGGGGCCAGTCAATTTGTAGGGGTAAGTATGATACTGG
>CAXMRF010000055.1:0-12569 GCA_964195965.1 uncultured Nitrosomonadaceae bacterium | reverse complement strand
AAGTGCAGCATTAAATTCATAACGCAATTCTTCCTCATTTGCAAGGGTTCTGTCCCCACAATAATCCTCTTCGTATGGAGTGGCAAATGTATCCAGCCAGGTATTGATCCCGCCGCTGAGAATGTAAACGTTTGGTACCGCCTGGGCAGTCAGAACTTTCCAAACCTCGGTAGCAATTGATTCGTCATTGCTCATCACCACAAATACCGTATTCGCAGGCTGGGCAATAAACTCATCAATATGAATCGGTATTTCATCGGGCAGAATATTTTCAGTATCCAGGATGTGGAAAAGGTTAAAGTCCGCCTCATTACGAACATCTATCATGATTAAATTGAGCTTATGATCATGGAAGGTATCCAGCAGTTCGCCAGGATGAATATAAACTTCCCGATTTGTCAGGGATTCACCCCGTAATGCCTCAAGTTTGGCCCATCTGTCAGTCGAGGTGGGTTGCCCGATGATTGCAATAGTCACTGCGATTAACACCAGGACTACCGCACCATAATAACGAGCTTTAGGTGCTTTTTTAGGATCTTTTTTGCCGTAGATTTTCTCCAGTTGTTCGCCGCCCCAAAGCATAAAAACTGCCATCAGGGTAACCAGAATGACAATAATGCCTGTTGGGAGGTTAAAGACATCCATTAAAGTCAGGCGGCCGTAATAACTTCCATTGAAAAACAAACTATATAAATCTACAGTTTCTCCAAATAGAAATACGCCTACGAGCCCGCCAAGAACAAAGAAGATTCCATCAATCTTTAATGTTGCCAACGCCACCAGCGATGTGCCAGGACAAAACCCGCCCAGGATAAAGCCGACACCCATGATGAGGCCTCCAATGATACCGGACCACAAATAAGTAGGATTTACCCAGATCAAGTTATAGTCCAACAATCCAACGGCAGAACTCGCAAATAGAAGCAGCATGCCGACAACAATGGCTGTAAAGAATACTTTAAATACTCTCAGGTCTTTAAAATAAAACTGGGCAGCCAGGGAAGGGGAATGATTAAACCCCGAGATTTCCAGAACATAACCAAACAGGAAACCAATGAATAGGAAAACCAGGTACATAAGCGGTTTTCCGAGAAGAGATTCTAAGTGAAGTGGAAAAGGTATCATATCAGTCTCCTATTAGTTCCACAACCTGCGGACGAAGTAGGCCATAGCATAAGCGCCACCAAAAATTGAAAACATCACAACCCAGCTGCCTGCAGAAAGGGTTGCACCACCAGATAACGCCTGCCCGGATGTGCAGCCTCGGGCTAACCGAGCTCCATAAGTGAAGAAAATTCCACCCAGGAAGGCAAAAAACCAGCGGGTTTTGTCCGAAATGTTTGGTCCTTTGTTGGTTTCAAACCTGGTTCTTCCGTGGATGACACCAGAGGTGAAACCTCCGATGAGGACACCAGCAGTCACAATTACAATCCAACTATCAAGTGGATTGAGATTTCCTCCTGCCATTGTGATGAGATAAGGAACCTGGTCAATGTGGCCGGGTGCGATAAGGTCTTCGACAAAAGCGGCAATCCGGCTCAGACCACCTGATGCTCCTAATCCGTTTCCCGTGATGAAATAGGATGCAAATAAAACCAATCCTAATAACACACCGCCGAGGTACGGATTGGCATACGGTTGAGATGGGCGATTGAATATTTCCTTCAGATTGATTTTGCCCGGTTTATTCTTTTTCTCTTCTGCCATAAGATTACTCTCTTTCCTAAATGGACTTTTTATTGTGTTTTTCCCGTCTAGTTCAAATTGCTGAGCGGGATATTGTTAACTTGGTGTGTCTTCCCATCCGGTGATCATCGCTTCCAAATTTGAAACCACGGTGTGCCCGGTGGTTGTCAAATATACATGGAGCACAATAAACGAAGCAAATAACCAGGCAACGATCGTGTGGACAGGGGCCAAAACAGGCAAACCTCCCAGACGGGCCGCCAGGGAAGGCCAGCGCTGGACACCCCACATCAGTATGCCTGTGATGCCCTGAAGCGGAAGCAGCACATTGAGCAAGCCAAAATACGTTACCTGCTGAAGGGGGTTGAGCTTCTTTTCAGGTGTCTTCTCAAATGGGTGGTGTTCACCTTTGAACATCCCTTTCAGGTAATAAATGGCCTGGGAGAATATTTGATCAAAGAAACCTTTTGGGTGTGGGATATACTGTTGGATTTCTCCACTTGCCAGGTGGTAGAAAAGAGCCAAAATTGCGTTTACAGCCAGAATGGTGGCCACAATATTATGAACCAGAACCATATTGCGGAAATCCATAAAACCAAATGTATCTGGGCGATGGATAACTAAACCAGTGAGAAGCAGCAAAATAATCACTCCGGTTTGCAACCAGTGCCACATTCGTTCATATGCGCCGTACATGTATATTTTTTCTGTTTTAATTTCTGCCGTTTTCTGCCGGGATGCAAAATAAAATCTCAGTCCCCCGTGAGTCACCACGCCCAGAACTACTGCACCAAAGAGGCCCAAACCTATCCAGTCCAGCCAGCCCAGTTTATTATGGCCAAAGACATATAAGTTTTCTATATCAGAGGCGGGGTTATAGTAAAGTGCGCCGTTTTCATCTGTTGTTAAATTCCCAGAAAGGTCACGTTCAGTCCCGAGAACAAATTCGGGCTGGGCATTTCCAGGCCTGACGGCAGCCAATTTGATAGATTGTGTGATCCGGGATTCTTCACCATGACAGGCAGTGCAATCTTCCAGCGCCCAATCAGCGCTGGCAACATCATGATTGATACTGTAGGGCTGAATCTCACCCGTGATGCGCGGGTTGGATAAACCCAATAAACTCAGACGATCTCGAACAAAATCTTCCTTTGCATCGGTATTAATCACCAATTCGTCTGCAGAAAGTTCGCCATCATTATTATCGTCAAATCTTAACACGATACCGGGATGATAATCGCCTTCTTCAAAAAAGACAGCTTGTAAATCCGTAAAAAGAACAGGCCTGGGGGGATCACCATAAATCCAGAACCAGGTAGTGATCAAGTTGTGTGGAGCTAATCGCATATCACCGTCTGCATCAGGACTGGGAATTAGAACTGGTTCAAAACCAGTGAGCAAAGCCCCCATCGAGTCAACGTCCCCTTCTGCTCCCCGGCATTCTCGTCGGGGAAGATCTCCAGGGAGTAAAACGGTCCAGTCATGCACCATATTTCCAGAGGAATACAGGCGGGGAATATGGCAGGATTCACAGGTTAATGCTTCCAGATGGCTGTCCAGATAAGGCAGCCATTCATGTGTTGAATCAACCGTATGGCAGGATTCGCAAGTTCGCATAGTGTCGTTGAGTTCAGGTGCTACCTGGCTCTGGGCGCTGTTTCCCCTGGCAAACTGATGGAGTGGTTTTTCCAGATATTCCCCAATTTCAACTCGGCGAGGATCAAAGATTAAGTGATCAGGTTTGGATTCTTCAGATTCCTGGTAAAAAAGCGGGTTATTGATGGAGTAGTGGCAGTCCACGCAGTTTAATAACCGCTCAGCATGAACATCCCAGGAGCGGTCTAACTCATCTTTATTGGCCAGGTTCATTCCTGAATCTGCCATTTTCTGTGATGAGATAATTTGACCGGTTGTGATTGTGCTCCAGCGTTCTGGGGTGCAACCCAGGGAGATCAGAGGATCTTCAATATTGTCATGAACGAGACCATGGCAGGAACCACAATTATTATTTGTAGGATCCTGAATTTGGAGAACATCGGGCTGAATCTCATTATTGTCGCCAAAGGCGTCGGGATTCCAGGTATAAGAGTCGCCAGTGACAGAAATGATATCTGACCCGACCAGGGTGGCAGCATTGGCCCATTTAAAATCACCATTCTGAAGGGCATTAGCGCGGCTGTCATTATTGGGGTTAGGGGTGTGGCACAGGAAGCAGTTCATTTCAACAACACCGGATTCCTGCCAGTCCCACCGCTCAAGTTTACCGGTTTCCGGGTTGACAATATTGGTCTCGAGACTTGTTGATGAATATTTTAGATCCATCAGGAGTTGTCCATCCCGGGCATACATAGCTGGACCGCCGCCAACATGGCGCAAACCGTATAACTGGATCCAATCCGGAGTAGTCAAATCCACTTTTTTATCTCCTTGAGGAGATAGATAACGATATTCAAGTGGGTTCCAGGTGCCAAAAAAGCCTGGAGAGATATCCCAGGGTCGTTCTGTAACAGTCTTGCCGGGAGAGCTGAGATCATTCAGGCCTACACTGACATGGAAACTGTGTTCAGCGATGAAAGCCGAGTCGTGGCAAGATCCACAGGTATTCATAGTGGAAACAGGATTTCCAGTTTCCAGCACATTCATCCCATCTTCATCGAGGAAGGGGAAAGATGGATGCAAAGGAGAGGCTTGTTCTTTTTTCTCTGCTGGCGTTCTGGCGGAAACAACGTTTGCTGTAGCCAGTGCAGCACCGGCAATAACTAGTAGAGAAATTCCGGTACTAACAAATATTTTGCTGATTCTGTTGAGACGAGGAGCACGATTACCCATTTCAACTGGTCCTTTTCTAAGGTTGATAACTATTGGATTGGTAGCGGCCGCCCCATTCGATCGGGTCACCGTAATAGCCTAAAGCTTCCCAATCCATTCTGCCTTCTGACCCATGGCACTGGTCACAGGTTAATGCTTCGTTTGCAGCTTTGACCATATGAGTAGTTGGCCAGTACATATCAGTTTCTGCAAAATCGTATTCCCCGATGTAATTTAAACCAACGATATCTGAACCTAGCTGGAGCGCCAGATCCCAATCAAATTCTGTCCAGAATCCACCTTCGCCGACGGTTTTGGGCTGCAGAAGAATATTATTGACAGTGTCATAAGGTTGTTTGGCTAGATGAATTTTGAAAGGGAAAATTTTTGCAGTTGAATCTTTAATTGCACCTGCAGGATAGTTGATATGAACGATCTCTTCCGGGTCGATGACATCGCCGTAGATATATCTTTCCGCGACACCGCCGTTATACCAAAGGTAGATGGGAGTGAAGTTGTCTTCGTAAACAAAACTACCTTTGATTTTCAGGTAAGTGTGTAGACTTTCTTCAATTTCATCACTTCCTGCTGTCGACCAATCCCAGTACATTTTGGTTGCATCCCTGGTTGCGGCATTGGGGATATGGCAGCTTTGACAGGCTACGGAATCCACATGGCCATTAATGCGGTCATCTTCATGGAGGTCTTCTTTATGGCAATCTGTACAGTACACCTGGTTGGCATCATCCAGGCTGACGGAAATTGATCTTCCCATGATATTATGGTTTTCTGTTTGGTGGCAGTCGGTGCATAAAAAGTCGTGTTCACCCATATGGATATCCACATTGGATGGCGGGAAATAAAGTGTTTCATCCAGATCCCCGTGTTTCACAGCGTTGCCACCGCCACCTTTAAAGTGGCAGCTTCCGCAATTCTCACGGGTGGGTAAGGCGACACTCTTGGCGATCTCTTCCAGATCAACACTCTCCACTGGGAGTCCGGCGTATCCTTTGACATAAGTGCCTGTATTATCATGACAGACCAGGCAATCGACCAGTTCTTCCTGACTGAAATCGAAATTGGCATCCTCCCAACCGTATCCCGCGTGGCAGGAAGTACAGCCTGGCCAGTTTCCCTGGATTCCAATACAGAAATTATTGATCGAATTCTTTTTACCGACAGTCACTGCGCTGTCCCGACCCTCAAGATTATAGGGTTGGCTTTCCCAGGTCCAATGGACTGTTCCCATAACTTCCTGGGCGGCTTCTTCATGACATTCCAGGCAGGCCCGGGTGACATCTGAGCCAGTTTCAAATGGCCCTTGGATGATTGCTGAATGTTCGATATGGGGAATTTTTAAGGGTACATTTTTCCAAGGATCCGCGCTGATCGATTTCTCTTTCCCGGGAAAGAAAACCAAAATTGGGATCACGATCAGCCCAATAATAAATACAGCGCCAAATAACCAGGTAAACTTGGATAGTTTCATAAGTTTCCCTTCTCCAAATCTTGATTTGCATTTAATAAGTCGGCTCGTTGCGCGAGATTATCCAGCATTAATTCACGCAGCATATTTAACGCTTTAATGATCCGATCATCTGCTAAGGTATAAATTACCTGCGGTCCTTCCTTATTAGCTAAAATCAAGCCTCTTTCTTTGAGAACTTTTAAATGCCGGGAAGCTGCAGATTGACTGATTCCAACTGTATTTGCTAGATTATTGACATTACGATCTTTTTCGTCAATGGCGTAGAGTAGGAGGATCCGATTGGGCTCAGAGATAGCAGAACAGATATTTGCATGAAGCTGATTAATTTCTTGGGCCAAGGTTGATTTGTTCATAGTGACATATGCACATACAGGTATATATATTTGTGAAAATTGTAACATGTGAAGAGAATATGGATAGTGATATTTGTCACATGTGTGCTTAGGCCTTGTGACAATGTGTTTGGATGTTCGTTGAGCTAAGTGGGGGTATTAAATCGGCGAATGAGCTAGGATTAAGGGGTAAATTTAGAAAACCACAATTATGAATGTAAATTCCTAAACAATCGCGCTCTTTTGAATATCAAATTTTGCTTTCACCATAAAATCCCAGAAAGCATCCCGGGCAGCAGTGGATAGCTGGGTTTTGTCACGAATGATGGATAATTCCAGGGTCATGGGTAGATCTTTGATAGGGATAGTAGCTACGTTGCTAATTGTAGAGGAAATAATTTTTGAGCAGAAACTAAGCCCTAATCCTTTCTCAACGGAAAGAGTAATCGATTCGAGGTTGCTTAATGTCAGGAAGGAATCCAACTGTAACAGGGAAAAATTTTTTGACGCCAGTGCAGAATTTATTTTTTCAAACATCAGTGTGTTTTGAGCAGGTAAGATGAACTGTTCTTCAGTCAATCTTTCCACTTCAATATACTCTTCTTGGGCCCAGGGGTGGTCACGGGGGGTGATGAGGAATATTTCCTCATCAAGAAGGTGGAAAGGTTCGAAACAGGGCTCAATGCCGTGATCCTGATTGGTGAATAAAAAATGCAGATCACCATTACGAAGAGCGTTCAGAGGAGATGTGCAAAAATCTGTCTGGCAGGAAATGCCTACCTCAGGAAATTGGTTATGGAATTGGCTGAAATATTCAGGCAGAATGAATCTGCCTGAAACCGCATTGCAGCCGATGTTGATGCGGCCTTTGATAAGGCCTTTAAGGGAGGACATGGCTTCATTGATGTGGGTACTTTGTTTTACAAATTGCTGGGCCAAAGGTATTAGTACCCGTCCAGCATCAGATAAAATCATTGATCTGCCCTGTCGGATAAAAAGGATCTCGTCAAAGTGTTTTTCCAGCGCCCGTATATGCTGACTGACACTGGGCTGGCTCATATGCAGCCGTTCCGCAGCCTGGGTAAAATTGAGCGTTTCAGCAGCTATCAAAAATATGTTAAGTTGATGGGCGTCTAGCATAGGTTTCTCTGATAAAAGTGTAGATAATTTTTCCTTAATCATTATTATATCCCTAACAATTCATAAACAGTAAGGGTAATGTTATTTTATAATTTTCAAATTGACGTGAGGCATTTTGGATAGTGTAGAATAAGCGCTTCATAAAAAATGAAGCGCTTATTCCGTTCTGATTGTTTTTTCCTGGTCAATTAGTGCACAGCTTCTTCATCTTTTGGAAAAATTGGTAAATATTTCACACCAAAACTGAATGCCAGTAAGGCATAGGCAATGATCCCGAGAGAAACAATGATTTCATTCCAGGTTGGCAGGTAGGGTGCCGATAAAATTCGGCCCAGTACACCGGGTGACCAGTGGGGTGGGGCAACCAATCCTGATAAAGTAACATTCCATCGGTTAACTGTAACCCCCATAATTATCGATCCCAGGGCCAGCAGAGTATAACGGTCATTTTTTCTCAATATTGGACTGAGAAGTATGATTGCTGGAATAACACCTCCCAAGATTATTTCTAACCACCAGAAAGTCTGGGTATAGGGTGTTGTGGATTGCAATAAAGCGATCGCTTCGGTGGCGCCGGGTGACTGGCTGTAATAAGAAGTCGCAGCCCAATCCCAAAGTTTTAGATAAAGGTAGGCGAGCAAGGCAAAACCGGCAAGACGAGAAATATCATTCTGCAGCTCACGGCTGATAATTTTACGCCTGTTTAATTTACCGACCAGGATGGTTAATAACAAGGTCATGGATATGCCGCCAGCGATGGCAGACAGGATAAACATAACAGGCAGCGATGGTTTATACCAGATTGCCCGGCCAGATAGCACACCATAGGTTGCCCCAAGTGAGGATTGGTGAAGCAATGATAAAACCAATCCGATTGCAGCAAATACTGGGGAAGCTTTATGGATCAAAGCTCCATATTTCCGGACTTGCGGCCAGCGGTCGAAAAATTTTCCTTCAAACATTATGGGTAAAAACTCTAGAACAAGAACCATTGAGTATAAAATTACACACCAGGTAACTTCCCACAGGACGGAGTGAACATTCCAATATACAAGGGGGTGCCAGAATCGATCAGGGCGTCCGATATCGATGGCTAAAGCAAGCATGGCAGAAGTGTATCCAAGGAATCCAACAAAAACTGCAGCCCTGGCGATTGGTTGATATTTTTTTATCCTAAACAGGTAGACGATAGCTGAAAAAGTAAATGCGCCTGCGCCAGTTGCGATTGAACTTAAGTCCTGGGTAATCCACAGACCCCAGGGGACTTGATCTGATAAACCAGTGACATGGAGGCCTTTAACAAAAACACGGATAGCGCCAAACAAACCAATAGCCAAAAAGAGCCCCAGAACGCCAACCCAGATCCACCAGGCCCGCTCCCGACTTTCTTTAGGGATGGAGAAATCAAAACTCGCCATTTAAATTTCCTCCTTTTCAGGGCGCACATAATGAACCTTGGGTTCGGTGCCAAAATCCTCCCGCAGACGGAAGGTCTCATTATTTTTTATAAAAATGGATAAGGGGCTATCGGGATCGTTGTGATCTCCAAAGACCCGGGCATTCACCGGGCATATATTTACACAGGCAGGTGTGGCTTCCCGGTCGATCCCCGGGGTTAATCCCTGGGTTAAGCCTCGATCTATCCTGTGGCTGCAAAAAGTGCATTTTTCAACCACACCCCGGGAACGGCGCTCGACCTCAGCGGTACCCCAGGTAGGATGGTAAGGATTTTCTTTTAGAGAGATTTCCCAATTGAATCTCCGTACATCGTAAGGACAGGCGACTTCGCAGTATCTGCAACCTATACAGCGTTTGTAATCCATAGTGACTATGCCATCTTTACGAATCCAGGTGGCTCCAACCGGGCAAACTTTTACGCAGGGTGCCTCTTCACAATGTAAACAAGGTCTGGTCATAAAGAAGTCAGTCCCGCTTTCTGTACGTTCTGGAAAGCCAACGTTCCAGCGCATATCGTTATCGGGAACGTCATTTGTTGCCTGGCAGGCCCAAACACAGTATTGGCATCCGATGCATTTGCTGAGATCAATTGCCATGCACCAGGCGTGTTTTGCTACGCCTTCTGATTCAGGGTGGGTTTGTTCACCGATCCCCTGGATTGCGTCTGAAGATAAGGGGCCAGAAGTAATTAATTGAGTAGCAACTGCGGCTGCTCCGGTTGCCCCTGCAATTTGCAGAAATTCCTTTCGTGACACCAAAGGGTTCTTCTTTTTGGGTTTTTCCCCTTCAGAGGGTGTTTTAGAGGTCATTTTCCTCTTCCTCCTCTTCTGAGCGACTCTGCAAATTTTGACCCACGATCCAGGCGGTGCTACCACCCAGGACCAATCCAATCACGGCTCCCTGGAAAAGATTGCTGACTTTGCTGCTAGCCAGGGCAGTTTCCAATGCTTGTATGCGTTGGGTAGAATTTAACTCAGAATCTTCTAAAGGATCGACCAATGGTTTTGCCCCTTCAACATCGCTGTCTGAAGTGTCTTCTCCT
This sequence comes from uncultured Nitrosomonadaceae bacterium, assembly GCA_964195965.1. GTDB lineage: Bacteria > Chloroflexota > Anaerolineae > Anaerolineales > UBA11858 > B10-G9. The sequence continues at coordinate 2,614 of CAXMRF010000055.1, read as the reverse complement.
GAATGAAAAGTGTCTGAATCCGTGGCGCCATTTTCATATCCTGGCAGAGTAAACCCTGCATGCAATGTGTCCGTATGGCAGGCAACACAAGTTTGGGGGGAGATACTGAAGGCATGTCCGGTTGGCACGATACCATCATCCGGGGCAACATCGGGAGGGATTACCAGCGCATGGCAATCAACACATCCAATATCCTGTTGGACATGCAGGTCATTCAAATAGTCACCCATACTGTCACTGTGACAATTAATACATAAATCATCCGGATTTTCGAAGAGCCATTTCTGACTGTGAGGGTCGTGACAATCCATGCAGCCAACATTTGCAGATGCATGCCCGGTTTTTCTCCACTCACTTAATGTGGTGGTGTGGCAGGTACCACAATAATCTGCGTCCGCTTTGGTTGGGACTATTTCCGGTGGGTGATTGGTAGTGGTTGTTCCATGGCAGGACTGGCAAGAAACACCTTCTGCATCGTATTCACCTGTGGAAGAAATGAAAGCAGTGGTATGGCAGGCCAAACAATTATTCGGGGTACCAAGACCAATCCATTGTTCCTGGAATACTGGATCATCATAGGCATGGGCATGGGGGCTGTGAGACCAACTTTCTTCCACATCCAGGTGGCAATCTCGACAATCCTCATCGCTAATTACAGTATCGGGTGGATCCTGACCCTGAGCAGGAGGGGAGGCAAAAACCAATCCTGTGAACAGGAACATAGTTGTAAATCCAACCAGGAGTCCGGAAATAATTGCAGGGGAGAACTTTCCTTTCTTCATATTGAGAACCCTCATTCAGTAGTAATCTATTTTTAGCCAGGCTTATTTGTGAATGTTAGCACAAATTCATTACCATTAGCTATGAATGAACCCAGAAATGGATAGCTTCTGCTTATGAAGTTGATAAGAAAAAACGATAAGTAAAAGTTATTTAATGCGTATGTATGCATGGTAAACGCTTATGGTTATGTTATAATTTCCACCAAGTGAAAAAAATAACAAGCCTCTTCAAGAATCTTCTTAAGCGAGACAGAATGAAAAAAAATGCCAATAAATTTAGTTTTTTCCCGATTTTTAAATTCTCCCTGGTCCTTATAATTTTCCTGACCAGCTGTCAGGAAAATCAAAAACCTGAAGACCAACTCTTGGGTTCTAATCCCGCTAATTCTGGGGTTGCTGAAGAAGTTGAGCCAACTGTTGTTCAAGAAACAGCTTCCTCTTCAGATCCAGAGGAAGGAACTGTTGAAGAGGTGAATGAATGTCTGGTTTGCCATACAGATCAACAGACCTTGATGGATTCTGCAGATCCTGTTTCAGAAGGAGAAGGTGATAACCCCGGAGAAAGTATGGAGGGAGAAATGATCCCTCTGGTGGCCTGGGAAAAAGTGTGGATCGACGATGAAAATTTCCTGGCAACGGTCCATGGAAAGATTTCTTGCCAAACCTGTCACCAGGGAGAGCAATCTGAGGAGAAAGAAATTGCCCATAAGGATTTAATTGCCTTTCCAAGCGATGATCCGGATACCTATTGTGGAGATTGCCACCCGAACCTGACAGCGACAGCTAGTAATAGCTTACATACTTCCCTGGATGGGTACTGGACAGCGCTTAACTCGCGGGGAGTTTCTGAGAATCATCCTCAAGCAGAGGAAATGTTTAATAATCATTGTCAAGATTGTCATGCTTCTTGTGGAGATTGCCATGTCAGCCGTCCCACATCAGTGGATGGCGGGTTTATCAATGGCCATATATTCCAGGCAGAACCCTCCATGACCGAAAACTGCACGGCCTGTCATGGAAGTCGGGTGGGCGATGAGTATCTGGGAAAACATGAGGATCTCGCCGCAGATATCCATTACCGTCAGGGAAATATGACTTGTGTGGATTGCCATACCGGGCATGAAATGCATGGTCAAACTGCCAACTGCCAGGAATGTCACGAAGGACCGGAAGCCAGCCAGGTTGCCCCTTCTGATCATCGTTATGATGGTTTGCAATCACCAAGCTGTGAAAGCTGCCATGCACCTGTAGCTGCTGGAAATGATGGCATATTGATGCACGAACAACACTCCGGGACCCTGTCTTGCCAGGTTTGCCATTCAATTTCTTATTCCAGCTGTGAAGGCTGCCACGTATCAGTAAGTGAGGATACTGGCAGGCCTGTTTTTGCACTAGAAAGTTCTTACCTGGGATTCAATATTGGCAAAAATCCAATTCAAACCTATGCCAGGCCCTATGAATATGTTACCGTGAGGCATGTGCCAGTTACTGAAACAAGCTTTGATTATTATGAAGCGGGCATGGTTTCTAACTTCTCAGGCAGGGAAACCTGGGTATATACCACTCCGCATAATATCCAGCGAAATACTCCCCAAACAGAATCCTGTGAAGGCTGCCATGGCAATCCGGATATCTTCTTAACGGCAGATGATATCGGCCCCGGTGAATTGGAAGCCAACCAGGATGTTATTGTGGAAGAAATTCCCCCTTTACCTTATTGATGTGTGGTTAATCTTACCTTCAAAAATATCTGATAAGGAGAGAAAACCAGGAAGGGTTCATACTTTCCCTAATTGATATTTAATGTCTCTCCTCGCGTAAACGCTTGTTTC